>JAFDYA010000137.1 GCA_018267675.1 Bacteroidota bacterium | reverse complement strand
TAATAGCTAGCAGATCCTGTTGCTTTTGCTTGTTGTAGTTGGGTAAACTTAGGATTATCATTTGGGGCCTGCCGCTGGTGGAGGCCGGTAGGGAAATGACCCACCCAATCAATCTTTTTCACCCAAGGCTTCCCTTGAAGATTAAGCACTTTGGAGGAATCCTCCAAAAAAACAACGCAGGTATTGAGCCAGCGTGAACTCATATGAAAAACACCACCGGTTAGTCGACGTACCGAATCAGTATACACGGGCGACACCAACAGATCCGAACTATCCAGGCCAATACCATAGTTAGCTCTTCGTGCTAGGGAGCGCGCGCTTAGCCAGGAAGGAGTGCTACTCAAAGCCGGGCTCCCTTTCTTATCTGTAAAGCTTATGCGAAATGCATATTGTGCAGGTGCCGCTACTGCCATTAAAGAACAGAGCGTCAGACAAGTGAAAGCAACAAAGAATTTAGCGCGCAAGTTCATGTATCTAGAACGTTGCCGAACAAAGATTAATTGTGATCGATAGCGCGCATCACTACTGAAAAGCCCTTCCGGCAAGCATTTGCTGAATTTCCCGGATCATAAGTCCAGTGGGTCAATTCCCGATAAATCATGCCGACATCATAGCCATAGACTTCTCGAGCATAGGTGCGTTCTGCATAGGCATTCGGCATTGATTCCGGGTCGTTAAGTGTAGCGTCCTGCTCATCCACAATTACGGCATTGTCAAACGTTACTCGACCATTGTTGTAGGGCTGTACCATCTTAGAATACTGATATACCCAGCCATTGTAAAACTGATTCTGAGGTTCGTTCACATCAATTGCGCTATTACCCTCCCACTTGTTATTGTCTTGCACCGGAAAAATCAATTTAGTCTGGCGCAAATTATTCATCACTACTTCCAAACCGGTAGTGGTAGGGGTGGCATAAAACACTGTTGATACTTTCCAGATACCGGTATCGGCAACGCGCTGATCCACGTCCACCCGGAAAGATGGGCGACCTTGGGCATCGGTAAATGTATCCGCAATGATGTACCGCATTTGCAAATGAGCTTCCCGCTTAGTGCAGTCAAAGTCATTCCAAATAGTAGAATCTACATCATAAACCACGTAGCGCCCCAATTGTAGTGGATAATAACCACGGGTAGCTTGTGTATAGTAGCGTTCAGAATTGTCTGATTCTTTCTTACAGGATGCGAAGAACACTGTAAGTGAAGCCAACAAAAACAGGAAGGATAATAGCCTTTTGAACATAATTATTGTCGAGTTGCAAGGGGTAAATATAATCTAATGTGCGCAAAAAATCTAGGGATGTAAGATTACAAATAAAAGCTTGTTTTCAAAAACTATGGACAAAAGCTCAATCAATTTACAAAAAACAACCCTGAACCTTCTGTAGCAAAGCTATCCTTGGCTTCTTGATCACCGACTTGGGGAAGAAGACATTTGAGCATAAAAAAAGCGGGCGAAAAATCGACCGCTTGAGAGCATATCGCGTCTTTTGGGGTTTAGGTGAATAACACCGGGAGCAAATAGCCGAAACGACATTTCCGGTATAGGTTTCAATAGGTGTAGAGGCGATTATGAGAGGTTTTCTTAGGGGCTGTATCTATTATGTTGTACTTATTGACTGCAAAGTAGTCCCCGCGGAGGCCGATACCTTGACCCTACTTCCAAACGTTCGGATATTTCTTCCCGATGGAGCATTTTCCGGCATAATCGATTTCGGAAAATTTCACGGATCAGTTTGTGATCTGGATTTTACTGTATCCAATTTGCCACTAGGAAATGTGTCTTCCTAACCGAGACTAATCTTCCACAAAAGGAATCCGAATAGTAACAACCGTCCCCCTGTTTTGATTATCCGCTGAATTGAGTATATGAAGACTGGCCTGCTGACCGCTTTGCTTGCTTAGTAGCTCCAGTCGTTCTCCGGTAATAATGGAAGAAAGTGAGCTCCTTTTCATTTCATCCTTGAGCTTCCCGATGCCGCTACCATTGTCTGAGATTTCAAACTGAAGTAGCCCATCCAACTTCTGTATGTGTAAGGCTATTCTCCCCTCACTATTTGTTTTACCCTGCATCCCATGCTGGATGGCATTCTCCACAAAAGGTTGTACCAACATTGGCGGTATCAGCATGGATTCAGCTTCCTCCTCCCATCCTTCAAAACAGCTAATCTCATACGTAAACACCTCGTGAAAGCGCACCTGTTGAAGGCTTAGGTAACTTTGCAGCGCTTCCAGTTCTTCGCTCAATGGGACTAATTCTTTTCGTGAATTTTCCAAGGAAATGCGAAGTAAGCGCGCAAACTGGCTCAGGTATTTGATAGATCGCTCCTTTTCATCCTTCCGAATAAGGCTTTGTAATACGGAAATCGTGTTGAACAAAAAATGTGGCTCCATCTGACTACGCAATAATTGCTGCTCCAAAACCACCTTATTCCTTTCTGCCAGAAGCTGCTTCCGCCGCTGCCATTGACGCAATAATATTAGAGCTACCCCCAACAGGATGACAAGAAGAAGCGTAAGCAATAAGTAGGTGTTTTGCTTTGCAACCCGCTTTGAGAAGGCTTCATTCTCCTTGTCCAAATGTCCAATTCTCGCATTTTTCTTTTGCAGACTGTACTGTGCATCCATGTCGCTAATGGAATGAATGCGTTGTATGTCATAGAGTGAATCTGCTTCCTTCAGAAAGCTTGACAACTCAGAGTATAATGGGCTAGAGGCTAAAGTATTTCGGAGTGAAAGTTCTGACAATTCCTTTCGCTGTGCGAGTCCGACATCAGGATTATTCCTGCTCAGCTCTTGCACCAAACTCAAGGCTCTGGTACAAGCTTCCCTCTGGCCCAAACCAAAATATGCTTTGGCCAAACCAAAATAAAAGGGCCGACTTTCGTTGCCCTGCGGCTTGTAGCGGGCCAAAAGTTGCAAACCTACTTTATAGGCCTGCACCGCGCTATCAAACTGTTCAAATTCTAGATAGGCTTGTCCGCGAAAATCCTGATAAGCGATTAAAAACTCCGTATCCTTCTGGGCTAATAGGAGCGGTAGTGAAAACTGAAATGACCGAATGCTGCTGTCCCGATTGTTCGTTTTCGCATAGATATAACCGGCTTCAGCAAAGATATACCCCTGCACACTCGGCATACTATCCCCCATCAATCGGCAGGCCTTTAATGCCTTCTGAATATACATTCCGGCCTGCTCATCCAATTCATTATTAAGGGCAAAATCGGCAATCTCAGTAAAGAGTGCTGCGCGTGCCGGTTGATTATAATTGGAATGATAGAAGTACCGCCCATCTGATGAATAGGTAGTATCTTCTAGTTCATTACCGGCTTTGTTGAGATAAAAATTTGCCGTGAGCCTCCTACCTTGATAGGCATGTGCCCAGCCGGTGTATAGATAGGCCATTGCCCGCATCCCGACTAAATCGCGATGATATTCCAGAAAGGGAAGAACGTCCTCATAGCACGCTATCGCGGAATCACTTTCATGTAGCACATCCCAGACTTGGCCCTGGTAGCATCGGATCATGACATGCAATACACTGTCCTTGCTATAGGGATACTTTGCTGCCAAATCCGAAAATATTTGCAAGGCCTTCTTGGGCTCCACTTGCTTCTGCCGTTCACTGATATAGATCCGAATTGCCGAATCGCAGTCTGCCGGCAATTTTATGTCCATACAAGTCTTGCCCTGTTTGGGCAGGGCCCGTTGCTTCGGCTGGCACGCCATAAAGAAGCTCGAAATCAGAACTGCAAAAACCCAGCAATAGCTTCTCCAATAATTTACAACAATCAACATCCGAGGTGATTCAACGATTGCCGACAAGATAACGCAAAACATCCTCCCGCTTCCGAACCGCCACAGGAATTTCAGCACCATTTACTAAATGCAAGATGCCCGACTTATCATACTTGGAAACCATTGCCCTATTGACCAAATATGAATTATGCACTCGGATAAAATGTTTTTCCGGAAGAATTTCCTCATAATCTTTTAAAGGGCTCGATAAAGTAAGCATCCTCCCCTCACTGAGGTAGAAATGGGTATAACTCCTATCCGATTGCGCATAAAGTATGTCGGCAAAGGGTACAATGTGCACCGCCGATTGCTCCCGCAAGGCAATCCTATCCACTATGCCTTGTGGTGAAAAATATTGCTGGGCAAGTTGAATTTGGCCATGCGGCCGGGTAGCTGCTTGCAAAGCTCGAACACGACCTAAGGCTTGACTTAACTCATCTTCGTCGAGCGGCTTCAGCAAATAATCCAAAGCTCCTGCTTTGATCGCCCGAATACCTCGGTCGTTGTAGGCCGTCAAAAAAACCACAGAAAAACCCTTTTGTTCCGTCTGCTCCAGAATGTCAAAACCGGTGCCGTCGCCCAGTTGGATATCCAGTAAAACCAAATCAGGCTTTGTCGCCTTTAACAACAACAATCCTTCAGCTACACTCCCACCCTGACCCACTACCACAACATCCTGATGCATAGCCAAAACAGTCTCGGTATTTTCCCGAATCAACGGTTCATCATCAATGATCAGCGTACGTATCATGGTAAAAGATCTCAAATTTAATGCTCCGGTTCAAAGCGAGCAGAAGAATAACAGCCGAATTGTACAAAATTTGTAGTACTGTACATTTTTCCTAATTTACAGAAATAGAAAAAAGCTCGGTATGCCTATAGCCAAAGAATCTACACAAGAAAGAGACGAACGCGAAAAACGGATCATCCTTAGAGAATACAGAGCACTGCTCCGTGCACTGAAAGAACGCCTAAAAAAGGGGGACAAAACGCTTGTACGCAATGCCTTTAGAATTGCTGCCGAAGCACACAAAGACACCCGTCGAAAAAGTGGCGAACCGTATATTCTGCATCCGATTGCGGTAGCACAAATCGTGGTAGAAGAAATCGGCCTTGGCGTCACCTCAGCCATTTGTGCCCTGCTGCATGATGTGGTAGAAGATACAGAAATGACGCTGGATGATATCTCTAGAGAATTTGGGGAACAATGCACAAAAATCATTGATGGCCTCACCAAGATTAGCAACGTGGTGGACCTTAAAGCCAACTCTTCCGTCCAGGCAGAAAACTTCCGGAAAATTCTGCTCACACTTGCCGATGACCCCCGCGTCATCTTGATCAAGCTTGCCGACCGACTGCACAACATGCGGACGATGGACAGTATGGCGCGCGACAAACAATTGAAAATATCATCGGAGACGACCTATATCTATTCCCCCTTGGCACATCGCCTCGGACTTTATGAAATTAAAAGTGAGCTAGAAGACCTTGCCTTGAAATATACCCAGCCCGAAGTGTTTCAAGAAATCGGTCGTGGACTGAAGGATACCAAGCGAGAACGAACTAAGTACATCAATGAATTTATCAAACCCCTCAAGGCCGAATTAGAAAGCCTTGGCTTTACGTTTGAAATATTCGGTCGCCCAAAAGCCATCCATTCTATTTGGGAAAAGATGCGCACAAAGCATGTGACTTTCGAAGAAGTATATGACCTCTTCGCCATACGCATCATTCTTGATACCCCAAAAGACCGCGAGAAGGCAGAATGTTGGCGCGCCTATTCTGTCGTCACCAATAACTACCGCCCGAGTACCGAGCGGCTACGGGATTGGATCTCCGTCCCTAAGGGAAATGGCTATGAAGCACTGCACACAACGGTGATGGGGCCAGGCGGAAAGTGGGTAGAAGTGCAGATCCGTAGCAAGCGAATGAATGAAATTGCCGAGAAAGGACTTGCGGCACATTGGCGCTACAAAGAAGGGTCTGCCGGGGGCAAAAGTGCCACTGAGAGCAAGCTGGATCACTTCCTAAAGCACCTGAGAGAAGTGCTCAATAACCCCGATACAGACGCTTTAGAGTTTTTAGATGATTTCAAGCTGGACTTATTTGTGGATGAAATCTACATCTACACCCCCAAGGGTGAAATGCGGGTACTCCCAAAAAACGCTACTGCGCTTGACTTTGCATTTGACGTCCATTCCGCTCTGGGCGCCCGTTGTATCGGAGCAAAAGTGAATCATAAGCTGGTGCCATTAAGCCATGTACTCAAGACGGGTGACCAAGTAGAAGTGATCACCTCAGCCAAGCAAAAACCAAGCGAAGACTGGCTGTCCTTTGTTACAACAGGCAAAGCAAAATCACGAATTAAGTATTATCTCAAAGAGGAAAAACGGGAAATTGGAGAAGAAGGCAAGGCCATCCTCCAACGAAAGCTCTCCCACATGGGCCTAAGCATCACACCGGTAAATATCAATGAGCTCTGCCTATTGTATAAAAAGCCGTCTATGCTGGATCTATTTTATGGCATTGCTGTTGGCACGATAGAGCTCAAAGAAATCAAAGACCGATTCAAAGTACTTGGCGACAGGCTAATCCCCATTGAAGCTGAACGGAAAGATACCCAGCCCACAGACGATACTACAAGACAAGACTTGAAACCCGCGAAGGGTGCGGAACTGATCATCTTTGGAGAAAGCTCGGACAAGATTCTTTACAAACTCGCCCCTTGCTGCCAGCCTATCCCGGGCGATGATGTTTTCGGCTTTGTCAGCTCCGGCGAAGGCTTAAAAATCCATCGGGTGGACTGCCCCAATGCACAACAGCTGATGGCACGATATGGGCAACGCATCGTAAAGGTGAAATGGGCCATGAACAAAGAGATTTCCTTCTTGAGTGGTATCCGGCTCACCGGACTGGACGATGTAGGCGTCGCCCAGAAAATAACCCGTGTCATTTCCGAAATGCTTACTATGAACATGCGTTCCCTCGCATTGGACTCAAAGGACGGCATCTTCACCGGTGAGATAAAAGTGTTTGTACACGATCGTAGTGAACTCGATATACTCTGCCAAAAACTAAGCGAACTCGATGGTGTCACAAAAGTGGAAAGGATAGAACCAACAGAAGCATCGCAATAACACAACTCAAGCCCAATTTAAAAAACTAAACCGACAACTTCTGCAATTTTGAGTACCTACCAACTTTACCAAGAGCTCACCCAGCGTGCTGCGGACTTTAGGAATGCTGCCGCAGTTCTTGAATGGGATCAGGAAACCTATATGCCGGTAAATGGCTATGCTGCAAGAGGTCGCCAATTGGCCAGCCTGAGTGCTCAAGCCCACGAACTACTCACCAGTGCAGCATACGAACATACGCTTGCCCAGCTCCGCCACGAGAACACATTAACTTGGGAACAGGCTGAAAATGTGCGCCTAAGTATCGAGGATTTGGAAAAGAACAAAAAACTCCCGCCTTCGTTCGTCGCCGAACTCAGCAAGGCGAGCTCCAGTGCATTGGCCGCGTGGATAGAAGCTCGTAAAAAAAACGACTACCAAATCTTTGCCCCCGAATTGCAAAAAATGGTCGGGCTGAAAAAAGAGCAAGCGGCACGTTATGGCTATGTTGCACACCCCTACGATGCACTCCTAGATGATTATGAAAAAGGGGCAACAGTTGCCTTATTGGATCCGATTTTCCAAAGAATCCGCACAGCACTTCCACCACTCCTTGAGGCCATCTCAAAGGCACAACAAGTATCCGATCGTTTTCTCCGGCAACATTTCGAAAAGAAGGATCAATTCCAATTCTCACTGGATGTGCTCCAAGCAATGGGCTATGACTTTGCCGCAGGAAGACAAGACTATTCCGAACATCCCTTTACTACTTCCTTCTCTCCACAAGATGTCCGCATCACAACACGAGTGGACGAACAAGACTTCTGCTCCCTATTTTTTAGCAGCATCCACGAAGGCGGACATGCTCTTTATGAACAGGGACTACCGCTAAGTCAAGAAGGGCTCCCGCTTTGCAGCGCTACTTCATTAGCCATCCACGAGAGTCAAAGCCGACTCTGGGAAAACTGTATTGGCCGAGGAAAAGAATTCTGGACACATTTCTATAAACCGCTACAGGCAAGGTTTCCGACACAATTAAAGGATATTTCCTTAGACACATTCTATGCCGGGATCAACAAGGTTTACCCTTCCCTCATCCGGACTGAAGCCGACGAGATCAGCTATCATTTTCATGTCTTGATTCGCTATGAAATTGAAAAAGAATTGTTGGAAGAGCAGATTACCGCAACCGACTTACCTAGGATATGGGCTGAAAAATATCAACACTACTTAGGGATTACGCCTACGGATGATGTACACGGCATCCTTCAAGATGTGCACTGGGCGCATGGCTCATTTGGCTACTTCCCTACCTACTCCCTTGGTTCCTTCTATGCCGTACAGTTTTGGCAAAAGGCAAAGCAGGATATTCAGGGACTAAACCATCAGATTGGCTCCGGCGACTTCCGCCAACTCTTAGCCTGGCTCCGCCAACATATTCATCAGCATGGGCGGCGCTATCGTTCGGAAGCCCTTTGCACCCGCATCACCCAAGAGCCACTACAGGTAGAGCATTTCCTGAACTATGCCTGGGAAAAATACCAACACATCTACGGCATTACGCGTTAAGCACTGCAATGGCACAAGCTTCCAATCAATATCGAGAACCACTCCAGGAAGACGAACGAGCCTTTCTGCATCGGCGGATTCAGCAGGACAGTGCCCTATTTCTGAAAGTGCTCAAGATCGTGATGGTGTTTTGCTTTTTGCTCCCCTTTGCCATGGCTTGGGGCACGGCCTTTCAAGGTAAGCCCAATCCCTTTTCCTTTGAACGCTATTTTATCGGAGTCGGTGTTTTGCTCAGCATTACAGCCCTCTCCGCCGCCGCAGCCTATCGCAGCAATTTATACCTACTCCGGCGCGATGTAAAAGAAAATCTCAAAACGATTGAGCCTTGCATCATCATCCGAAAATATGAGATGAACGTAACCGGCAAGTACTTCTTCTACCTCGCCACCCGCACCAGATTGAGCATTGAAGTGACTGCAGAAGACTTCAATACTTTTGAAGTGGGCGATGAAATCAATATTGAATACGCCAGCTATTCAAAATCGTATTTTGGTTATTTCTGACGAGGGAAAATGCGCAAAAGCACTCCAGCAACAACTCAGCTTAATAGGGAAACGTTCAGAATAGCTGGAAGCAAAACCTATCGTTAGCCTGCTCCAGTAGCTTCCAAGGCATTCACAATAAATATCGTAGGCACAGTCATAAAAGAACAACACTTTTTAGGGCACCCGGGCACGCCATCCGCTACCTGTCCATTCAGTGAGTGAGGGGAAGCTTGAGATTGCGCCCAAAAAAAGAAGCTACTATTTTTTTGCTTGCAAAGAAGGGTTGCCATTGCCTATCTTCAACCCAAAACACCTATCGATATGACCAAGCAATTTTGGCTCAACCTTCCAGTAAAGGACATCGCGAAGGCTAAAGCATTTTATAGTGCAATTGGCTTTCGCTTCAATGAGCAACAAACAAACGAAGAAAGTGCCTGCATGGAGCTGGGGGAAAAGAATGTGATCGTGATGCTCTTTACCGAAAACGTGTTTCGACATTTCTGCCGCAACAACGTAACCGATACCAGCAACTCCACAGAAGTACTCCTTTCCATAGATGCTGAAACGCGGACTGAGGTAGATGAAATCCTTGCCAACGCTGTTGCTGCGGGGGGCAGTGTGTATGGGGAGCCGCATGACCAAGGCTGGATGTACGGTGCGGGCTTTAGCGATCTTGACGGGCATCGTTGGAACATCCTATATATGGACACGAGCAAATTGCAAAGCTAGTACTGGCCTTATTCAATGGCATTTGAAATGCTCAAAGGGTTCGTGGCAGGTATTGCATTGGTAGAGTGCTTTGCAGGCGGTGGCGCCATGTTGGCTCACTAAGCGTGTGTTGTCGGACTGGCATCGTGGGCAGGGTACATTCGGTTCCTCTTCAAATAAGGCCAAGGTCCGTGCCAGGCGTTGAGGGGGAGCTATACCGTATTCCAGTAATTTTTGTTTGCCGGATTCGCTCATCCAGTCAGTGGTCCAGGCGGGACTAAGTTGGAGAGCCACCCGCACTTCTTTAAATCCGCGACCGGCAAGAGCCATTTTAATATTCTGCCCGATCACGTCCATGGCGGGACAGCCGCTGTAGGTGGGGGTGATGGTGATCGTAACGCTACCATCGGCGTCACTAGTTACTGACCGAATGATACCTAGATCCCGCACCGAAAGCACGGGCACTTCCGGGTCACGTACCTGTTCCAACCAAGTCCAAACACTCGCTTCACTAGGGTAATCATTCATAACAACAAAGGCATTACCATTCCATACCCGGATAGGCACGTTGTAGATATTGCATTTCCGCCAGGATATAACCAAGATGCTCCGTATGCCTACCTTCCTTGCCTCCTTGCTGCATCCAACTATTGTCCGGGATGCTCAATTTGGCTAAAGTAAATACCGACTGGACTTGTGCATTCCAAGTAGTTTGCAAGGCACAAAGATCCGCGCCATAACCGGCTTCCATCGCTGCTACATCCGCAGCAGAGGCTTGGAACAATTCACCGGTATAAGCCCAGCGCTCATTGATTGCCGTTTGCATCCGTTCGTGACTTTCCTCGGTACCGTCCCCCAGGCGGATCACCCATTCGCTACTCCATTTGAGGTGATACTTCACTTCCTTCAAGCTCTTATCTGCCACACCTGCTAGCACCGAATTATTGGACGACTTTAGCGCCGAATACAAAGCCAAATGGTATGCATCCATAAAAAAGCATTTAGCAATCGTATAGGCCCAGTCTTCATTGGGTTGCTCCACAAGCAAGACATTCTTGAAGTCCCAAGCATCGCGGAGGTAGGCAATATCGTCCTCCTTTGCTGGTAGGCCCTTGGTGAATACTTGTTCCAATGCAGGAGAGGTGAACATAGTCTGCCGCTCCAAAGGTGTCAGTTGATTGACCAATTCTGCCGCATATTGATATAGGGACCGAGTGGCACCGATATGATCCAGGCAAGTGTTGGTAAGCGCAATATCCTGCTCCAGGATGGGGCCATGCCCACACCATTCGCCAAGACGTTGTGCATGAATAAGTAGATTATCCGCAAGCTGGAGGATATAGTTGAGTTGATGCAGGTTTTGATTCATTGCTTTGTCTAAATAAAAGATTTGGGAGCAAGTTGAATTTTAGCGGCTGTAGGTAGCCACGGGTTTACATATGCCCTACTTCATCCGGAATGGTATAGAAAGTAGGATGTCGATACACCTTGTCATTTGCGGGTTCAAAAAATTCTTCTTGCTCATCGGGCAACGTAGCATGGATGTGTTTACTTTCTACCACCCAAATACTGACGCCTTCGTTGCGGCGGGTATAGACATCTCTTGCATTTTCAATAGCCATCCGAGCATCGGCGGCATGGAGCGATCCTGCGTGTTTATGATCCAGGCCGGCCTTAGACCGAATAAATACTTCCCAAAGCGGCCATTCATTTTGGTTTACCGGATTGACGCTTGCATTGGCACCACCGGTACTGTCCTTATCTCCATAATCTCCGTAACGAAAAAAGGTTTGCATTGTTTACTACGATTTTGAGTGAATGTATCTTTTTAAAAATTTGCCGAATTAGCCCTTACCTATGCCGGTGTTCCATCTGCGGATGCTTGTTTCCTAGCGTAGGCCAGGGCTGCATCCCGTACCCATTGTCCCTCCTGCCAAGCTTTTCGGCGGGTGTTCAAGCGTTCTTTATTGCAGGGGCCATTGCCTTTAATCACATTATTGAACTCTTCCCAATTGATGGCTCCAAAATCATAGTGCCCTCGGGCTTCGTTCCATTTCAGGTCCGGGTCCGGCATCGTTAGTCCAAGCACTTTGGCCTGTTCTACGGTCACGTCAACCATCTTTTGCCGCAGCTCATCATTAGTAAACCGTTTAATCCGCCAACGCATACTCCGCGCTGTGTGTGGGCTCGCATCGTCGGTTGGCCCAAACATCATGAGGGCCGGCCACCACCAACGATTCAAGGCGTCCTGAGCCATCTTCTTTTGTGCGGCGGTGCCTTTGCACAATTGCATCATGATCTCAAATCCTTGGCGTTGGTGAAAACTCTCCTCTTTACACACGCGCACCATCGCTCTTGCATAGGGGCCGTAGCTGGTGCGACATAGCGGCACCTGATTCATAATTGCCGCCCCATCCACCAACCAACCAATGGCGCCCATATCTGCCCAAGTGATGGTGGGATAGTTGAAAATGGACGAATACTTGGCTTTGCCGGAGTGGAGTTGTTCATACATCTGATCGCGGGTAATCCCCAGCGTCTCGGCGGCACTGTACAGATACAATCCATGCCCTGCCTCATCTTGTACTTTGGCTAGTAGGACTGCTTTGCGCCGTAGGCTTGGTGCGCGGGTGATCCAATTGCCTTCCGGCAACATACCGACCACTTCGCTATGTGCGTGTTGGCTAATCTGACGGATCAGTGTCTTCCGATAATCATCGGGCATCCAATCGCGAGGTTCAATAGTAATATCATTGTCTATTTTGTGGTCGAAATGTTCTTGATGATTGATGGCAGTCATAAATTAATTTCTTGGTTGGAATTGGAGCTAGAGTAAGGCTTCCAAAGGTAACACATACGGTATTGAAGAAAAGGAGAACCTTAGTCAGTCAAAAAACTTATGTTGGCTACTTTTTAAAAAGAAAATAGACGGCGAGCACTAAAAAAAGAAAGCCAATTAGGTGATTGAAGCGCAAGGTTTCGTGCCTAAAAAATACTAGGGTAAAAGCCGTGAACACGGTGAGGCTTATTACTTCTTGGATTACTTTGAGTTGCCAAATATTAAAAGGGCCACCATTATCGACAAAGCCAATTCTATTTGCAGGAATTTGTGCTGCATATTCAAAAAACGCAATTCCCCAGCTTAATAAAATGATAGCTGGAAGACTGAGGTTTGCCAGCATCGGCAAGTTTTTGAACCGAAGGTGCCCATACCATGCAAGGGTCATAAAGGAGTTGGAGAGTAGGAGAAGTGCAATAGTTGAAAAGCCTTTCATGATTTGCTTGCTTTAGAGTTACGAATTTGCACCATGTTGGGCATTCTACTTCAGCATTATTCGGGGACACAAAAAGTGTCGGATTCCGGTGTTGCGATTCCCAGTATTTTTATGCATTTAATGCAAAAAGCCAAAGTTTATTCCCCTCCTCGATATTTAGCCTATTTGGACAGTGCCCGAGGTATCGCTGCCATGATGGTATTGTTGGGGCATTTCGTAGCTTGGAAATTTGGGGATCGCTTGGTAGTCAAGGCATCCATGTTTTTGTTCAATGCGCATGATGCCGTTTCTTTCTTTTTTGTGTTGAGTGGTATGGTGTTGAGCTATCAATACCTGGTGCTGGATAAGAAACTTGATCTTCGGAAATACTTTGTCAATCGCTTTTTTCGGCTCTTTCCTGCCTTTTTTATCACGGTGCTGCTCAATGCCCTTTATTGGCAACGCAGTCATTTCACGCTTCCTGCAATCGTCAACGATATCCTGCTCGGCGGTCAGGGATTTTGGAAGGAATCGCTCTTGCTCCGTTCTGCCGCAAAATACTATGTACCCGGCTGGACACTGGTTGTGGAGCTTTCGGCATCATTCCTGATCCCGTTTATGATCGTCATAGCCCGTAGCAATCGACAATTACTTTGGTGGCTCTTGTTTGCGTTGCTCGCCGGTGTCCGACTGATCAATGGTTTTTTGATACACTTCATCTTGGGTGTGACTATTTCTGCCTACTATTTTCAGCTTTGTTCCGAAGAGTTTACAACTTCGCGCTGGTACCGATTGCGCTACCCAATTCTCTTGCTTGCCATTGGGCTATTTTCGATACGGAGGATTCAAGATATCAGCCCCTTTGGCCCAGATTTCTATGCCTGGGGTGGGTATTTTCAGATTGATCTTTTTTTCTACACCGGCATTGCTTCTTTTGTGTTCCTGGCCTTCCTCATCCGCAGTAGAAAAGCACAGCAGGTATTGATGCTGCCCTTGTTACGGTTTCTTGGTAAAATCTCTTATGGTATCTACCTCATGCATTGGCTGGTAGTCTGCATCATTTTTGACTATTGGGACTATTTTTCAAAATTCTTTCCCAGTCAGAAAACTGCCTTTCTCGGCATGTGCATTATTTGTGTATTCGTATCGATCCTTTTGGCCTACATCATCCATCACACTGTGGAGCTTCCGTTTATCAAAATGGGCAAACGATTTACTGAGAAGATGAAGCCGGGCATTAGTGTTTAAAAAAAAATTGGAGCTTCTAGTAGTGCCTATTTTTCTCCCCAACGAAAACCATTAGTTTCCAAACCTGCCAACTGTAGCACTCGTTGGATAACGGTATCCACGGCGGCTTCCAGCGATTCCGGCCTAGAATAAAACGAAGGCGAAGCGGGACAAATTATGCCCCCTGCCTCCGTAATACTGGTCATATTGCGGAGCTGGATCAGGTTGTAGGGTGTTTCCCGAACCACACAGATGAGTTGTCGTCTTTCCTTGAGCATCACATCTGCAGCGCGACTGATCAAGTCATTCGAAATACCGGTCGCGATTCGCCCGATGGTACCCATACTGCAAGGGCAAATAATCAGCGCATCAAAGCCCGCCGAACCGGAAGCAAAAGGTGCAAAAAAATCATTCTTGCCCCAAGTCTTAAACGGGATCTGCTCAAAGTCTGTATTCCCAAGCTCATATTGCCAAACAGTTCTTGCATTTTCGGAAAAAACCACATGAACTACAGCCGATGTATCCTCAAGTAGGCTAATTAATCGCTGAGCATAAATAGCACCACTAGCACCGGAGACCGCTAGGGCAATCTTCTTATTTTTCTCTTGTGGCATGGGCTGCAAAGCTACTTGTAAAGCAAGATATCAGTGGACACTTCAAGCCAAAAACAGCCTTTAGTACATTCAATGTTGGGCAACTAGAAAAAAAATACCGACAAGTGGCCAGAGGACAGCTTGCGGGAAATACTTAGAAGAATGGAGGCGTAAAAAAATATTCATAGCTACCGAAAATATCGTGGCCCAATTCAGTATTTAATGCGAGTGGGTAACCCGATTTAATTGTTGATTGGTTGGTCTGATCATCCTAAGCGCGATGCGAGTTTTGATGCTAGAGGAACATTAAGGCCATCTGCAAGCTTATCGTTGTCCGGTATTATGACACCAAATTCCCATACGGTAATTTAGCGTACAATACTATTCTGTACAGAAAATTTACGTACATTCACGGAAAGAATTTAATTATGAGTAAAGTAGTAAAAGAAATTTCAAGGTTTGATGCGCGACTCCCGAAAGAACAAAAGCAATTCTTTGAAAAAGCTGCATACTTAGGAGGCTATAGGAATCTGACAGACTTCGTTATTCTGACAGTCCAAGAAAAAGCGCGAGAAATAATTAGAGAAAATGAACTAATAATTGCTTCTGAAAATGACAGTGAGGTATTTTTTAATGCTGTTACGAAATCAAAGAAACCTTCAAAGACGCTCAAAAATGCACTAAAAGATTACAACGCATTTTTCTCAAAATAGAATAATGATTGAGCTATTAGATAAAAAGCATAATCGGGATGACTTTGATTGTAGAAAAGAACTTTTGAACAATTATTTGAAACACCACGCAGGGCAAGACCTAAAACGTAAGCTTTCTGTATGTTTTGTTTTATCAGAACCCGATACAAATATTATACAAGGCTATTATACGCTTTCAAACAATAGTATTCCATTAAGTCATTTTCCAGAGAATATTCAAAAGAAACTGCCCAAATCTTACCTTTCAATTCCAACGACCTTACTTGGGAGACTGGCAATTGCCAAAAAACAGCAAGGAAAAGGTATTGGGAAAATACTACTTATTGATGCGTTAAAAAGAAGTTACGAAATCGCTCAAACGATTGGTTCATTTGCAGTAGTGGTTGACCCAATTGACAAGGAAGCAGAACTATTTTACGCAAAATATGATTTTATAAAGCTTCCTGATAGCAAAAAAATGCTTATTGCAACAAAGACCCTGAAAGAACTATTCGGATAAAAAGAAATACTGTATATAGCTTGGCATTGCAAAATGCGGGGCTGAAAGTTTAATCTGCAAATTTGTACGGCTAATTTCCATGCATCTGTACTACCTATACTCTAAGCTTTAAATTACCAATAGACTAAATCATGGATAAATTATCAAGTTGGATTGGAAAGCTTCTTACAATTTTTGTCTTCGCGCTTGCCTCCTTTTCATCATCCAGAGCTGCCTATAGAGCAGAATCGTCGATACAAAGTATTAGTGAACACGGTATTAGTGAACACGGCGGGTTACTATGTGCTGATGTTCTGGTGCAGGTTTGGGACAAACATACTGGAGCTGATGGTACCGTCTATGATGTTCTCGTAGGAGCAGGACAAATTTTTCTTGGGGCGGGATGTGACCGGACTGATCCTACCCATACTGAGTGTGCGGCGGTACCGTTCCATCACGCGCAAATGCTCTCCGTAAAAAAGGTAGTCCGACGTGTGCCGCTGAATGGCTCGCGCTACCTGGAATAACCGCATTGGTTACCGCTTCCTTAGATGATGCCATGGCCACAATTGCTGCCAACAGAAGTGCAAAGGGTTCCATCGCGACGATGCCAAAGATTCCGCAACTTATGCTCCAGCCCCAATCCAGCAAACGAAGTTCTCAAGGTAAAAGCAAGTGCAGAAGACTTGAGATAGCGTAGCGTTTTCATCCTAGTTTCTACCATGGTATTGAGGACTACTTGCCGATATAGGCTTATCAGATTATGGGCAATCATTACTCTGTTAAGAGCAGCTTCGGTTGCGTCAAAACTCTTTAGGTTAAAGCTGTCGGCACCGATTCGTATTTCAGTTCCTTTATCCCAAAAAGGTCAATAGGGTTTAATCGGGTTGGACTAAAGAAGATATTTTGAAATGTCAAGGTTCAGTAAACCATTCGCTTTGTGTATTAACTCCGGATAGTTCTAGTCCGATTACTTTGTAAGATTTTCTTACCCCCAATTTTACCAACTATTTTTCAATAATAACTCAATACTGTAGCAGCATTTGCCCCCATATTTTCTAATCGCCGCCATTAGAAAATTTGGGCTAACGACCTTTTTGGGTTTACCTCTGCAACCGATATTTCTATCACTTAGCAAGGCAATAGCTTGGTTTAGACGTAGAATCAAAGATTGTCTTTGCTCATTAATACAGGGTTAGCTCATTTTTTATTTGCAACTACTAAACTTTTCATTACATTTGGATGAAGCATTAACAAGATAAACAGCATCCATGACGAAAAAACTTCATTCACTTTGATTGCCTTCCTGATAACTATGGCCGCAAAGGCTCAACTTGTAGGTCCGAATTCCGGAGGTTATTTAACGACTACCGATCAAGGGATAACTCTAAATGATACTTGGTTGGCGCGGGCTTCTCTTGGCACCTGTTGGGGAGGTGCCAATGACTGGTGGGGATTGGGATTTGTAGGGTTTAATATTGCTCATTATGGTTCATATGCAACACCCTAGACATATCTTACAGATGGGGGTTCGAATGCTTGGGGAATGCTTTGTGGGGACTCCGGTGGTGGGTTGAAATTTGCAAGCCGAGGCTCTATTAATGGGGGAACTTCCGGAGGGACACAAACTAATAATGACATAAGAAGCTATACAAACGTCTTCATTGCCCCCTCCGGAAAAGTGGTGATCGGAAATACGCTCATATCGAATGGAAACTACCCGGGCAATTATAAGCTTTATGTGCAAGATGGCATCCTTACCGAGCATGTGCGGGTAGCTGTAAAAACCACCGGCGACTGGAGCGATGACGTATTTGAGGCGCAATACCCGCTGATGAATATTTATACCCTCCAGCAATTTATAACGAGGTATCACCACTTACCCAATATACCCTCTGCTGCCGATGTGGTGAAGAACGGTATAGACTTGCAACAAATGGACAGCAAACTCCTCCAAAAGATAGAGGAGCTGACACTGTATGTGATCAAACAGCAGAAAGAAATTGATGCCTTAAAGAAAAAAACCAGAAAGCTATGAAAACGCTACGAAACAAACTCCTCATTGCAGTTTCCCTTTCCGTTTGGATGATGCTTACGGCCTGCCCCGCGAAGGAGCGCAGACACGATAAGGTACCGGAAGAAGTAATAGCCTTTTTTGATTACCAGGTTGGCTCCTATTGGGTGATGAAAGATTCTGCCACCGGTGTGCTTGATTCGTTTTATGTTACTACCTACTATGTGGACAAATCAAGTTACTGGGAAAATACTAGTGTATATATACTTCGGGAAAATGCCAATGCCTATCTTTCTGTTGACCTTGACCCTGCTAGTGTAAGGTTGGGCTCAGGCTTTACGAATTCTAATATCGGCGTGTCCTATGATTTGGCTATCAACTATCCATTTTGGTTGGGAAAGCACGACTCATACAATGCGCAATATGAAATGTTCTTTTATCCAAAACTGACAATAAATGGTAGTAGCGAAGATAGTGTCTATGTTGCTTGCGGTAATAGCAATAGCCCGGGCAATTCTTATAGTGACACCATTAGCTTTAATAGGTCAAAAGGCTTATTACAAATGAATTTTAACAATACACTTGAAAAGCACAATTGGATTCTTCAACGGCAAAAAATTATTAAATAGTACAATTGTATGAAAAAATCGTTGTTTGCTTTATTGTTTTGCCTTTCGATATTTAATACTGTAGCCCAAATACCCTCAACCTATCTGCCTGACTATTACAAAAATCTGGAAAAATATTGGTACTACCGATATCGGCTGGTGAATGATTTTCTTAAAATCGGCGGGAGCTGTGGCGAGAGTATGCCGGCGTCCAAAAGGAATCGAAAATATCCGAGAGGAACTACGCCTACTAATAATGGCTTCTTAGAATGGGGCGATGCCACCCAGGCTTTAGGGCATTATATTGGCACTTTAGCCACTGAGTACAAATTGCTCCAACTTTACGGATGGGATACAAAGGAAAATAAAAACGAGCTTTATTATGCACTCAATGCATTTGACCGGTTGGATTGGAATAGCGAAGAGTATATGAGAAATTTGTTGGGCACTTATCCTTGCAATAGTAGTGGACGGCAGCCCGGAGATTTGAATGGATTTTTTGTACGGGATGATGTGACACAGGATTTAGTGAATAATAATTTTGATCACTTCAATAGGCCGGGGATAGCGGCAACTGACGCGATTATAGAAAATGAAACGAAATCAGATTATTTTACAAGTCATGACAAATTAACATCTGGCAATTGGACCGACCCTGCACCTCCCTACCCCACAGAAGAAAGCCAGGATCAAATTGCAGAAATGTTTGTAGGCTTGGCATTGATTTCTAAACAGGTCGATAATTCGGCAAATTTGTTTGGAGAATATCTTAGGTGCAAGGCGGCAAATTCATTGTTTAGAATGATCAGTTGGATCCCCCAATCGAGATTTACATCCTGGACACCGGTGCAATTAGCTAACAATGCGGAATATTCCATGGTTGCAGCAACTGTTTCTCCACCTTCCCCCTATCCTTGGACAATCCTGAACCCTTTGACAAAAAATTGCATTTATGGTACAGCGGGAGACAAGTACAATTATGGTTCACAATGTAGTGATGCGGGTGCATTGTTTTATTTTAGTGCCCTACCCGCAGCAATAGCGGCGGGCATTTGTGCCAATGCTTGTGGCAACAACTCTACATGGATAGAGAGCACAGCGGCTAGCTACGAAAACTTATTTCAATTACTACAACGCGTTACATTAAAGACCCAAAAAGACATTTCTTTTGTTGATGATTTTGCCGCCTATTCACGCAATTGGGAAATTCGCTTGCCCTCTCCACCAAGACCTCTGTTATATCCACCTAACTGGTCATGGCCCAAGTTCCCGGCTTTTAAAAATACAACCTGGGATGTGATTTTAAAACATTCAACTTCTTTAGACTTTTACGCACCGCACACACCATTAATTTACCGTCTTGATACCTATGGTCCCGGTTGCGGCGTGGGATATAACCCAAAAGATTATGATAATCAATACCCGTCTTACACAGGCTTGTTAAATTCAGCGCCTCCGTGCGGACCGCATAACTATTGTGGAGAATATGGTAACAAGACTGAATGGTCGGGTGTAAATCGTTTGCTGGAGCCTTTGAAAAGATATGGCGAATCAAATTATCAGGTTACAACAGATAACCCTTGTGGATATAATGCGTCATTTAACGGGCTGGATTACATGTTGTTATTTAATCTGTATGGGCTTGTGGAGACATCTGGCTATTTAAAGAAAATGATTAATCCGTTTTATACTGAAAATTTCAATACCAACTATCCGGATGGCAGTAATTTGGGTTCCAGCGCGTATAAGCTTACGCTCAACTATCTTGAGTTTATTTCTATGATTAATAAAATAAACACAACGGGCCATTTAACCATTCGTTGTGCTAAAGCCATTGAATTGAATCCGGGATTTGAAGCAAAAACGGGCTCCTTTTTTGATACTCATATCGAGGATTATTCCTGCAATAATCTATACACAGACGGTACAAGTACCGAACCCACTCCATTTCATTATGCAATATTGCAAACAAATCAACCAAATTTTCCTACGCCTTACCCCACACCCATCGAATACAGTCCGGATAATACCAACCATAATGATCTTAGGCAACTGTATGTAAATGACAGCGCAGACCGTTTGGCGAATAAATATTATAATCCGGAGCAGGAGCAAGCCTATTTTAATGAACTGAAAAAATCTGTTTACCAGTCGGGCGACCCTGCGCAAATCAACTTGATGGAGCAAATGTTTTCTGAACTGAATATAGGAAGTGCTGAAGGTGATTTTGCACTGATTTCGCCAAACCCATCTAAAGGTTTGTTTGAGATATCGTTTGCTCATACGGGCTACTACACAATTCAAATTGCAGACCTCAGGGGCAAAGTATTCTACAAAACGCAGACGGACCATGTAAACAAACAAAAAATTGATTTGGGTAATATTGCCGCAGGGAATTATATCATAAAAATAGTGAGCAGCACATCAGCGTACACAAAAAAATTAACCATAACAAAATAACACTTAGCAAAATGAAAAACACAGTAGCAATTGCACTTTTAATGTTGGTACCGATTTTCAGTCAATCCTGTAGCAAAGCCAACGAACCGAGCCCTCCTGATGATGCCTCTTTCGTGGGGCAATTCACCATTATCAAAACTTCCATTGCTCCTTGGGATACAGTGAATAATGAAATTGCTGCAGCGCATTTTTTTAATGCGCCTGTCAGTGCTGCCGGCATCAACGCCGGTACGGTATCTTTGAACGGCAAACTATTAGAGTTACAAGGCATCCCAGATACTTCATATAGTCTTGGTTCAACAAATTTTCACCTTAGCGACAGCACCGTTTGGCAGGTGAGCGGGGGCGGCGGAATCGCTGCATTTTCATACAATTATAACACCCCATTCCCTACATTTTCAACGCCTTTGCCGGATACAATTAGTAAGTCAGGCTGGAATTATAACTTTTCTGCCACCGATGCAGATTCTATTGTTATTACCTTCCGCTATCCCGAAGTGGTAAAGCATTTGGGCGGTTCAAGCAGTTCAGTTTCATTTTCGACAGCAGATTTGGCCGGACTACAGGAAAATTCACGAGTCCTGTTGGAAATCTCTGTTTTTTCAACTCATTACGAAACAATTAACGGGAATTATTGTGCCTTTATGAAAGAAGATCGGAAAGATAACTATTTGTGGGTGACTCCCTAATAAAAATTCAACACGCTCAAGTAGCTATAGCCACCATCGTTATTGGATGGCTTGCATAGCGTGCCGCTTTTCCTTTTGTCTCCCGGGCGCTAAGTGACAAATTCTTCTGTACTTCTAAACAAAGAGCGATTTTTACTCAGAGTTCAAAGAAAGGTTTTTGGCCTCGCTTCGCACGGCCGGAAAGAAGGCGGCATAATTCAGACCATCGGTATTTAAGCAAATCAGGGGTCGCGCTTCGCGCGACCCCTCCCGACTTGTCCCCACCAAATTTAGTGCGGTCACAATCCGATGATAATCAATGTTTGCTCATTTTTTTGTACTAAAAATACCGCACTAAGGGTTCTAGTAGTATGAAAGTAAGAGTAGTTCAGACCGCATCAAAAGCCAAGGCAGTACAAGTTATCCGCTACCAAAACAATAAAAGAGTGGTGATGTAGCATATCGGATCTGCCCATTGCGAAACAGCACTAAAAGAGTTATTGCTTTTGGCTGAAGAATGGATTAAGGATTATAGCCAACAACTTTCTATTTTCCCTGATGAAAATCCAAACCGCTGAATTCAAGCAGCAAATGCATCTTAATCATAGTGCGTTCGTAGGTATTAAATACCGTTATTTCTATCAACAAATTGAGTTATTGCAGCAAGAAATAGGTTTTGATACCCTTCCTGTTTTAGTTCGTAATTTAGCAACCATAAGAATATTTGAACCAGCATCAAAACTCCGCTCTATAGACTTGATGGCACAATATTTTGACGTCCATCATAGCCGTAAGACCTACTACAAGATTGCTCCAGAATGCATCCAGCTTCAAGACCTTGTAGAGCAGAAGGTGTTAAGCTTTGCAAAGGCTCATTACTCGTTTAATTATGACCTATTATTTTACGATGTAACTACTTTATACTTTGAAGCATTTGAAGAAGATGCGCTGCGTAAGAATGGATTTTCCAAAGACAATAAATCACAACAACCACAAATCTTAATTGCCCTTATGGTCAGCAAAGAAGGCTTCCCAATTGCCTATAAAGTCTTCCCTGGCAATACCTTCGAGGGGCATACTTTTATGCCTGTCATCAAAGATTTTGTCCGTAAGAATGAGGTAAAAAACTTTACCATTGTTGCGGATGCCGCGATGATAAGCACCGAAAATGTAAATCAGCTCAATGCAAATAATATCAACTACATCGTAGGAGCAAGGTTAGGAAACATATCGGTGGGCTTATTGAAAACAATTGATGAGAAAATTTGCAGGGAAGACGGCAAAAACATCAGGATCAAAACAGGAAACGGAGACTTGATTTGCAGTTTTTCGGCAGTAAGATATCGCAAGGACAAGTATGAAATGGAAAAGCAAATAGAAAAAGCAAAACAAGTAATAGAAAAGCCTTCAAAAACTAAACGGCTCAAATTTACCCAAACAGAAGGAACGAAAGTATCCCTTAATGAGCCATTAATTGAAAAATCCCAAAAGCTATTAGGCATCAAAGGATATTACACGAATCTAAAAAGCACAGTAGTTGACAATGCCACAATTATTGAACAGTATCATCAACTCTATAAGATTGAACAAACATTCCGCATCTCTAAAAGTGATTTACAAACCCGCCCTATCTTCCATTTTAAAGAGCAACCCATCAAACTTCACATCCTGGTATGCTTTATGGCTTTAGTAGTAGCAAAGCATATCGAACTTAGAACAGGAAACTCTATCCGAAAATTTATAGATGAGGCAAAAAAAGTAGTTGATGGCGAGATCCTAAACCAAATCACCAACAAAGTAGTTACTGTAAAAGCGAAACCAACCACCACAATGGAAGAAATTGTTGCGAAATTATTCGCACCGCACTAAAAGGGACAAGTCGGGAGCTTTTGAACAATTATTTGAAACACCAAGCAGGGCAAGACCTAAAACGTAAGCTTTCAGTATGTTTTGTTTTATCAGAGCCCGATACAAATATTGTACAAGGCTACTATACGCTTTCAAACAATATTATTCCACTAAGTCATTTTCCAGAGAATATTCAAAAGAAACTACCCAAAACTTACCTTTCAATTCCAACGACCTTACTTGGGAGATTGGCAATTGACAAAAAACAGCAAGGAAAAGGTATTGGGAAAATATTACTTATTGATGCTTTAAAAAGAAGTTACGAAATCGCTCAAACGATTGGTTCATTTGCAGTAGTGGTTGACCCAATTGACGAGGAAGCAGAACTATTTTACGCAAAATATGACTTTATTAAACTTCCTGACAGCGAAAAAATGATCATTGCAACTAAAACCCTGAATGAATTATTCGGACAAAAATGAAATATTGCAAATAGTCTAGGATTTCAAAATGCGGGGCTGAAAGTTTAATCTCCCAATTTGGACGGCTAATTTCCAAGCATCTGCAATACCTGAACCCTTAGCTATAAATTACTCAACGACTAAATCATGGATAAATCATCAAATTGGATTTGAAAGCTTTTTACACTTTTAGTATTCACACTAGCTACTTTTTCATCCGCTAGAGCTGTCTATAGAGCTGAAGCTTCGCTACACGGCATCAAGGAACATACTTCTTCCCATTTTGTAAAACGCTAAGGTCTGATCGTTGGCATGCCGAAAAAAAGCCGAAATCTTCAGATTCCGGCTTTTTAAAAAAAACCATCTTGTCTTAGTCTGCTTCTGCAATAACTTCTTTCACTTCGGGGATCATCCGTTTCATCATCCCTTCGATACCGGCTTTGAGGGTAATCATTGAAGAAGGGCAGCCGGAGCAAGAACCTTGCATCATCAAGTTAACCACACCATCATTATAACTCCGGAAAGATATGGCGCCACCGTCCATTTCTACAGCGGGCTTCACGTAGTTTTCAAGGAGTTCTTTAATGCGCTTTACAATATCAGAATCGTCTTCGTTCGTGATGTTTGTATTCGTCTTTTTGACGACAACCTCGTCTTCGTTTATGACTACTTTGCCCTCTTCCAAATAACTCTTTAAAAACTCCCGAATGGTCGGGATTACATCAGTCCATTGGGTATCTTGAGTCTTAGTGAGGGTAACGAAATTGGAGGCAATAAACACGCCGCGTATAAAAGGGAAGGCGAACAACTCTTTTGCCAAGGGAGAGGGCCCTGCTTCGCTTTCTTCAGGGAAATCGATACTCTTTCCCGGATATAAGAGTTTGTTGGCCACAAACTTCATTGTTTCCGGATTAGGGGTCATCTCTGTATAGATGCTCACAACGGTATTTCCAGTCTTCAACATATTCTTAGTATTTTTTGCAAAATTACATTACAGTATTAGGCTACACTATCATTTTCGGTAATAAGCTAAAAGGCAGTTATCGGTGATGAATGGTGCTACTTTAAACAGAAAAGCTCTCCCCGCAGCCACAAGTACGGCTGGCATTGGGGTTCACGAAGTGAAAGCCTTTACCATTCAGCCCATCGGAGAAGTCCAACTCCGTATCACATAGATAAAGAAATGACTTGAGGTCGGTAACGATTTTTACGCCTTTATCCTCAAATACTTGATCTGTGATTTGTGGTTCGTTGTCAAAATCCAATTTGTAGGAAAGTCCGGAACAGCCTCCGCCCACTACGCCCACGCGCACAAAATAATCATCGCCCAAACCGGCATCCCGCTTCAGTTGTTCCACTTTAGCCTTTGCCTTATCGGTGATGAACACACCCGGCATTCCGGCAGCTGCGGTTGTGGCAAGCGTTGTTGCACTTTTTTCTTCACTGCTACTCATACTTATCCAAGCTAGGTACCCTATTTTTCGATTAGTGATGTGCTTTCTCTTCTACGAGGGCTTCCATTCCATTCTTAACCCGATAGTCGTTGATAGCTGCTTTAATAGCATCTTCTGCGAGAACGGAGCAGTGAATTTTTACCGGTGGAAGCGCAAGTTCTTCTACAATATCCATGTTGTCAATTTCCAAAGCTTGGTCCACTGTTTTTCCTTTCAGCCATTCTGTGGCGAGGGAAGAAGAGGCAATGGCAGAGCCGCAACCAAAGGTTTTAAACTTGGCATCGGAGATGAGGCCAGTAGCTTCGTCCACTTCAATCTGCAAGCGCATCACGTCGCCGCATTCCGGAGCGCCAACAAGGCCGGTGCCCACATTCGCCTTTGCTTTGTCAAGAGTGCCCACATTCTGAGGATTGTGGTAATGATCCAATACTTTATCTGAGTATGCCATAATGTTTTTAGTTTTTCAGTGATTGATTAATGATGTGCCCATTCAATTTTTTCTAAATCCACACCTTCCTTCCACATTTCCCAAAGTGGGCTCATTTCTCTGAGTTTAAGGACTGTTTTACTTACTGCGTTAATAGTGAAGTCAATTTGTTCGTCGGTGGTGAATCTTCCCAAGCCAAAGCGTAGGGACGAGTGTGCCAAATCATCGCCAAGCCCAAGCGCCTTCAGTACATAGCTTGGCTCCAGGGAGGCGCTAGTACAAGCACTCCCGGAGGATAATGCAATATCCTTATTAAAGCCCATCATCAGCCCTTCGCCTTCTACGTATTTGAAAGAGATATTGGCCACGTGTGGCAAGCGGTGTTCTGTATTACCATTCACGTAGGCTTCTTCCAGAGCCATCAGCCCTGCTTCCAGGCGATCCCGCATCTTGGATAGACGAGCCGCTTCTTGCTCCATTTCCTGCATGCACAATTCGCAAGCTTTGCCGAAGCCAACAATGCCGGGTACGTTGAGGGTGCCACTTCGCATACCGCGCTCATGGCCGCCGCCGTCCATCTGTGCTGTCACCTTTACTCTTGGGTTTTTGCGGCGCACGTAAAACGCACCAACTCCTTTGGGGCCATACATTTTGTGGCCGGAAAAAGCCATCAAGTCAATGCCATCTTTCAATACATCCACAGGTACCTTACCAACAGCTTGGGTAGCATCTGTAAAGAATAAGATTCCGTGTTTTTTAGCCAATGTCGCAATTTCCCGAACCGGTTGTAGTACGCCCACCTCATTGTTGCCGTACATGATCGCAATCAAAATCGTCTCCGGGCGAATGGCTGCTTCCAACTCAGCTAAATCTACCAGGCCATCTTGCTGCACCCCTAGGTAAGTCACTTCTCCACCCATCTTCTCCACATGCTTACAAGTATCCAGTACGGCTTTGTGCTCGGTAGTGAGGGTGATGATATGATTCCCTTTGGAGGCATACATTTCAAACACGCCTTTAATGGCGAGATTGTCCGCTTCGGTTGCACCGGAAGTAAAGATGATCTCTTTCGGATCAGCACCTATCAACTTAGCGACTTGCTCTCGGGCATAGTCCACTGCTTCTTCCGCCACCCATCCAAAAGAGTGATTGCGGCTAGCTGCATTTCCGAAGTTTTCTGTAAAATAAGGTAACATTGCTTCCAGCACGCGGGGATCCATCGGTGTGGTAGCGTTATTATCGAGATAGATTGGTAGTTTCAAGTCCATGGTAAAATGCCGACATTGCGGCCCGTTCATTCAATTAAAAGACAAAGGTAGGCCACATGACAGGAATCATGCTTTGTTTACCCATTAATTAGTAAAATGTTCCCATTTTCAAAAACTATGCAACACCCAGAACATATTGGCATTGCGGTTCAAGACTTGCGTATTTCCATCCCCCTTTTCGAGCAACTCCTCAATACTCCTTGCTATAAGACGGAACGTGTGGAGCGGGAAGCCGTAGAAACTGCATTTTTCCAGGTAGGGCAGAGTAAAATAGAATTATTACAAAGCTTAAGTGCGGATGGGCCAATTGGCAAATTCATCAGTAAAAAGGGGGAAGGAATTCATCATATCGCCTTTGCGGTAGAGAATATTGCTGCTGAGATGAAACGCCTTCAGGCCTTGGGCTTTGAGCTATTGAGTGATGAGCCTAAGATGGGGGCCGATGGGAAATTGGTATGTTTCCTTCATCCAAAATCCACGAATGGCGTTTTGATTGAATTGTGTATGGATGCTCCACTGTGAATGCTCCATTTTTAGATTCGGGAAATAGCTCAGATTTTTCAGTAATCGCGCCGCTATGGCTTGCAGAATTCGGGTTAAATTTCCGTGCAGGACTAAGCTCAAATTTGCATAGAAAATCAAAATTTTTACTGGAGGCTATTTAGGAATAAAAAAGGCTTAGGAGTACATTAGTTTTTGAAACTAGAACTTTGGCGGCCATGAATATTGAAATTATTGCCGGTTCTCCGCGACAAGGTTCCATCACAGCACGCATAGCGCTCTTGCTCAAAACACGTTTGGAGGAGAAAGCGCCCCAGCATTCGGTAGGCATCATTAATCTACAACAAGTGAAGCTAGATTTTGTCCAATCTGTTTGGAATAATTTGGAAAAAGTGCCGGCAGAACATCAGGAGACCTCCAAAAGAATGTTTGCGGCAGATGCCTTTATCCTGGTATCTCCGGAGTACAATGGCAGCTTTTCGCCTGCATTAAAAAATCTGTTGGATCATTTCCCGAAGCAAATGCGTAAAGCCTTCGGCATTGCTACCGGCTCTGATGGTGCGATGGGTGCCATGCGGGCTGCGCAACAACTTTTACTTTTAGTACCGGCCTTGTTTGGTGTCGCTTCCCCTTTTCTACTGCCAGTCCCTCTGGTGAATCAAAAAATTTCAGAAACTGGGGAATTATTGGATGGTGCTTTGGAGAGCAGAGTCCAGAGTTTCGTTACCGAGTTTCTTTGGTTAGCGGAGCATCTTCACACGGATGTGAAAGGAGCATAAAGGCTATTGCATTTTTCTAAAGTAATCGGTCTCACTACGGTCAAGATAGTCGCTATTTGCAGCATGATTCCGTAGATAGGAGGCCAGTTCTGCACCGGTAGTTTCCATGGGCAAGGTAAACTCTATGAGCGGCACTAAAGCCAATTCGCCCTTGGGCGTTTTGGCTAAGGCATAGTGAAAATAACCTTCTTCATATTTGGCCGACTCTTTTGTAAAAATTGAGATAAACATCTGAGCGCCGACATAGCTGATCTGTGCCTTAAAAATTTGTTCCGGATCAACTGCCCCTGCGGAATCTAATGCAGCGATGCGCAGCCCCATCGGGTCATCGGGCAGGGTTTCTAATTTATAGCTTGTCCCCGCTTCCGGACTTGGACTAAGTGCTTGCCACTTGCCGGGAAGCCAATTTGGAATTTTTGTATCCGGATCGCCCAAGATTGCCTCATCGGTCTGCAAGGGGCAGGCTCCAAGAAGAAGGGAGCCTGCTAGTAGGCATAACAGTACTAATTGTTTCACCCGGCAAAACTCTGCATTAATCCGCTTTCTTGTTACTTCTTTTTGTAACGGCCGATTAAATCTACCACGGCGCTGCGTTTCAGATTTTCAGGATTCAGCTCCGTAAAGATTTTCAGCTTGGAAGGCATTTCCTTTAGTCCCTTTTCTAATTGGAATAAGGCCGCTTTACTCTTGCCCATTTCCATTAAGATTGCGGCTTGGTAAAAATCAAAATCAGCTTTATTACCACAGTGGTCACGGGCCATCTCCAATTGGGTGAGTGCTTCATCATAGTATTCTGCGATGAAGAGCCCTCGTATGAGCGCCACCCAAGTGGACTTGTTACCCGGCTTCAGCCGAACCGCATTCAAAAAGCAAACTAAGGCTTCATTCTTTACATCCAGCTCCATCAGGCAGTTTCCGATAGCCATACAATAGGCAGCATTTTCCTTATCTAGATGCAGGGCTACACTATAACTTTTCACTGCTTTCTCCCATTGTTTTTCCCGGCTATAGGTCTCCCCTATTTTAAAGAAGATACCATCATCCTTGGGTGAGAGTTGGGACGCTTGGCGATAGTAGTGGCGTGCTTTTGGGAAATTCTTTTTCTTCTCCCAGCAATAGCCCATGGCTTCGAAGATCACATCTTCAGGTTTGGCAATTTCTAGGTGCTTCTCCAGAACTTCCAAAGCCTTCTCATACCATTTGAGACGCATATAAGCGTCGGCCATATTGCGATAGGCAAATTCAAAAGTTTCGTCAATGGCCACACAGAATTCGTAGGCATCTATTGCTTTCTCGTAAAGCTTCATGCCCTGATAAGCAGAACCGAGGTTAAACCATGCCAACGCATTATAAGGGTCTTCGTCGGTGAGGGCAGTATGCAAGGCTACACTCTCCTCGCCGTTGCCGGTAAACTCAGTCCAGAAACATATTTTCTGGAGCGCTTCTTCGTTGCGTTTATCTAGCTGTAATACACGTTTCAGTGTGTTAAAGACCTCTTCAAAGTCTTCATCTTCATCATAGATATCGGCCAATTCCAGCAGGAGCTCTGCCCGATCCTTAGCTTCAAAAAACTCAGCTTCTTCTTCAAGTAATTGTTTGGCTTGGTCCAACCTATGTTGTGCCACGAAAATATCTGCCCTCAAGAGTATCGCATCCAGATTATGCTGGTCTATTTGGTCAATTTCGTCCAAGCACTTTTGTGCTTGCCCAAACTTCTGGGACTGGGTCAATATCTCTGCACGAAGCAATAACACTGAACTAGAAAATGGATAATAGGTCCGGGCAATATCACAGGCAAGAAGGGCCTGCTCCTCATTGCTCTCTTGGAAATAATATTCAATTATCCTTTCGAACTCTTCCTCATCCATCATACCCACCGACTCGCCACGCTTCACTTGCTCATAACGTGCCAAGAGTTGATCCATCTCGTCAAAATCATCTTCTGGAAAATCATCTTCGTACATAAGCTCCTCGTTTGTTCC
>JAFDYA010000136.1 GCA_018267675.1 Bacteroidota bacterium | reverse complement strand
TATCTTCCACCAACTTGAAGGAGTATGAGAGCCTCCTGAACGAACATGGCTTTTGCCGGGTTCACAATTCTTTCTTGGTCAATTTGCGTCAAGTACGGAAAGTACTTAAGGAAGACGGCGGCTATATTTTGATGGCCAATAATGCCCGAATATTATTGAGCAAACGGAAGCGAGAAGAATTTTTGAAAAGATTAGAACAACATTAGTCGACACTACCTTTTCATCTATTCAACCAAATACAGCACTTGTCAAGAAGTTAGCACCACTTGTCAATTTGAACCGTGAATTGGTTTGATCTAGTTAGAACTTAGTTCTTCTAAATCAAACACAAATGAAAAAGCTACCACTCATTACCCTTGGCTTACTCTTTTTATCAATTTCTTTGAATGCGAAAATATTTCGTGTAAACAATACATTCGGTGTTGCTGCCGATTATTCAACTATTAGCGCAGCAGTGAGTGGGGCATCCTCCGGAGATACTTTGTATATCGAAGGCTCCGCTACCGCTTATTCTAACTCATTGACAATTTCAAAGAGACTGGTCATTTATGGGCCTGGCATATTTCTAAGCGATACCGCAAATCACAAAACTCAATGGTTTAAGCATAGCGCAACAGCTACTGGAACTTGGACATTTGCTGCAGGTTCAGCAAAATCTAAAGTTTCTGGCATGTCACTCAATTCGTATTTGGTTTTAAATGATAGTGATATTGCAATAGCACGGTGTTATATAGCTCAGGTGTACATGGGCAATAGTAGTAATGTGAAGATAAATAACGATACCATTCGTCAATGCTATATTGCAGCAGATATTTTGTCCAATGGTTCTGGATCTGGATTCACTGCAACGGGTGAAATGATTTACAACAACATTATCAACGGAGCACTCCGTTTTACAAACAATCTTAATGCTGTTACTGCATATGTTATTAATAATGATTTTTTGTATCCAACTACTCCCGTAACCAAGAATTGTGTATATCAAAACAATATATTTTACCAATGTGACTTCGGTGTTTATGGGGCTGCTAACTATTTCGCAAACAATATATTTACAAATAGTAGTGTGAATGCTAAAGTGGATACCGGAAATAATAATCAGTTTAGTGTTGGTACAACCGGACTGTTCATTAGTGGCACCGCATATCCTTATAGTTCATTTTCTACTCCTATTCCCGGATATTCACATGATGGGCAGTTTAAATTAGCTGCAACGTCGCCAGCGGTAGGAGCTGGTAGGTTGAATGGTTCTACTGTTGATTGCGGTGCCTATGGTGGTGTTGCCCCCTATATTCTTTCCTGTATGCCTAATCTTCCAAGCATTTATTCCCTTACCGTTCCCTCCCAAGTGAATGATGGAGTAGTGAATATGTCAATTTCCTTAAGTGCAGCCTCGCATTAGTGGTCTTGATATGGCTGTTAAGGAGTTTATACATTTTTGTTTTTAAATTATTGGCTATGAGATTTATACTAAGTGTCCTTGCGGTGCTTGTTGGCCTTTGGCAACCAATTTCTTGTTGGGCACAATTAGCAGCACCGGTCAATTTTAATTTACCGAGTAATTCAAGTCCGGCTCAAATTTCGACTGTAGAGCATTTTTTAGATCAGGATCCGGGCTTGGGGAAAGCGCATTCGATCTCTGTCTCCTCAGGGAATGATGTGAGTACCGGTGCCGTTTCCGTTCGTATTGATACTTTGGCGCCTGGAGTACACCATCTTTATGCGCGGGTGAAAAATGCGAATGGTTCATGGAGTATTACAAACAATGATCTGTTTTATATTGTTCCTGCTGGCACACAAATACCTGCCAATCATAGTGCTGATCCTGTAGCTAATGTGGAATATTTTATAGATCACGATCCGGGCTTGGGGAAAGCGCATTCGATCTCCGTCTCCTCAGGGAATGATGTGAGTACCGGTGCCCTCTCCGTTCGTATTGATACGTTGGCGTCTGGAATACATCATTTTTACGCGCGGGTGAAAAATGCGAATGGTTCCTGGAGTATTACAAATAATGACTTGTTTTATATTGTTCCTAGTGGAGTTGGAATCCCAGCAAATCCGGGCTCAGCGAATGTATCTGCCGTAGAATGCTTCTTTGATACTGATCCGGGATTAGGAAAAGGTATCCCGATTGCCATTAGCAGTGGTGCTGATGTTTCCGCAAGTAATTTTGTCTTTAGAATAGATACACTTTCCGAAGGTATTCACCAATTTTATGTGCGCAGCAAGAATGCTGATGGAGCATGGAGTATAACAAATGTAAAGCATTTATTTATAATTCCCCCCATATCGCTGCCTGCTACCCAGCCGGTTGGCAATATGACCAAGTTGGAATATTCCTTTGATTCAGATTCCGGCTTTAATCAGGGGAAAGTGGTAAGTTTTTCACCAACAGTGGGGCTGAGTGGCTTTAGTTTCTCAGCAAATATTAGCGCACTTCAACACGATACAACGCATACCATTTACCTAAGAGTCTTCGATGGTTGGTCGCAGACAGTAAGCACTACATTTAGCTTAATCCATCCACTAGCCTTGAATTTTTTGGACTGTTCTGCTGAACTAAACGACAAAAATAAGGTCTTATTGCACTGGATGACTAAGAGCGGAAACAAGCACTTCTTTCATGTTCAAAGGAGTGTTGATGGGCAAACCTTCACGAACCTGGCATCAATTTCAGGTCTAGATCAGGGTTTAGCTAATAATAAGTATCAATATTTAGATATTGACCCGCCAAAAGGGAAAGTTTTTTATCGCATCGAAGATCTGGATCAGGACAATTTGGCGACTTATTCTCGCATTTTATCTCTTGTTGTGCCTGAGGATGGTAGCGGATTTTTTATAGTTCAAGAGTCGGGAAATGCCGCTATTCAAGTGCATTTCGAGCAGCAACCCGGACTTGGCCAATTCGAAATTTTCAATATGGAAGGGCAATTGTTGCAGAAGTTTCAAAGTTCTGGCACGCCGGTGCAGCATATTGATATACAAGACTTACCATCCGGTAGCTACATGCTTCATTACCACGATGCCCAATTACAAACCACAAGACAATTTATACGGAAATAGTGAATTGGAGCTCTTGAATAAAATTTCATTCAATAAGTTATTGTATTTTGAATATTATTGAGTAAAAAAATAAACAAAGCGAAAAATTAATTTTTATATGAAGTGTAACAAGACTTGTTTGTGGCGACCTATGCTAAGCATAGTCAATTCTTTAATATTCCTGTTTGTCGTTATGGTTTGCCCGGGTACCATTATTTCCACTCAAGCTCAAATTTGGAACCGACTTAAAGATGCAGCGCAGCAAACAGCTGAAGATCATATTACTAATGATGTGGAGGACGCTACCGACCGAGCCATTGATAATGCGGAACATCCCAAAATCCATAAAAGGGAAAAGGGTGACAACCAATCCGAAAGTTCAAACGAGCCAACCCGAGCACCGAAATCGCAGGCGGTAGCATCCGCCACGGATGCAACAACTACTTTGAAACCATATCAAAACTACGATTTCGTACCCGGTGATGATGTTCTTTTTGCCGATGACTTCACAGAGGATCAGGACGGCGAGTTTCCTGCTCATTGGAACTTAAAGAGTGGGCAGGCTGTAGTGAATCAGGTTGCCGGTAAACCCACTTTTTGTTTAACTGAGGGCAACTATTGTCGGGTTTATCCGAGGATGAAAACGACCTCCTATTTAACTGACCCTTTTACTATAGAGTTTGATACATATAGCGATGGAAATGGTAATGAAAGTCCAATATTATTTTTGATCTATACAGATAAAGATGGTAATAGCCAGGATGGGGAAATTGCGTTTAACAGGGGCGATGATGAAGGCAGAGGTGATGTCAGCCTGAGTAATTTTGGTAATGATGGACTGTCATCGTCTTTACCAGAGCAACTAATAGCCCATTACACAAACAATTGGCATCATTGTGCTATTATTTACAAAAATGGGCAATTGAAATGTTATGTGGACCAATACCGCATATTAGTGCAACCCAATCTAGGCTGCGTACCTACCTCTTTTTATTTAGGTGGTCTCAGCGGAGGGGATGGCCATCCTATCATGATTACCAATGTGCGCGTAGCAAAGGGCGGCAGCATGAATATGATTGGCAGAAAATTTACAGAAACAAAAATTGTTACACACGGTATCACCTTCGATATAGACAAGAGCAACATCAAACCACAGAGTATGGGCACGCTCAATATGATTGTAAAAGTGCTGAGAAATAATCCAGATTTAAAGTTTGAAATTGATGGTCATACTGATAATTCAGGTCAATCCACGCATAATCTTACTCTTTCCCAGCAACGGGCTGCATCTGTCAAAAAACAATTGGTCAGTATGGGTATTGATGCTTCTCGTTTGACTACCAAAGGCTTTGGAGATACGAAGCCGATTGCCGACAATAACACACCAGAAGGTAGAGCAAACAATCGAAGGGTTGAATTCGTACGGCAATAAACGTTACAATATATTATTTAAAACCAATCTAAAATTCAAATATTATGAACGCAAAAAAATGGATGTTGTTCGGACTCGGGTTAGTTCTTTACACCGGAGTGTCTTGGGCGCAAAGCCCAACGATTCAGTGGGAGAAATCGTATGGTGGTAGCTATGATGATGAAGGCTATTGTATAAAGCCAACGGTTGATGGCGGCTTGGTGGTAGTCGGACGCACCAGTTCATACGATGGCGATTGTACAGGCGATGGCCCTTGGGCAGATACTACAGATATCTCTGTAATGTGGATTGTGAAGACCAATAGCTCAGGCAGTATTCAATGGCAAAAGCAATTGAAAGTGACTCCTACAGCAAATGCACAGTTGACTTTTGGCAACGATATTGCCTATTCAGTAGTTCAGACTCGGGATGGCGGTTATGTTGTTGCAGGAGGAGGTGCTACCAGCGATCCTCATTCACTTTCCCTACTTAAACTAGATAATAATGGCAACAAGGTAAAAGAATTTGTTATTGGGTGCAACAATGGTACAAGTGCTTATGATATTAAGCAGACATTTGATGGAGGGTATATTGTAACCGGTCAGGTGGATGCTGCCGCACATTGGGATAGTTGCGGGGTAGTACCACATGTGCCACCACATGACCCAAACTCTGGAAATTCTACCGATTGGTGGGTACTGAAGCTGGATGGCAATTTTGGAATCCAATGGCAAAAGACTTTTGGAGGGACAAATGACAATGGTAATGATCGCTCATTCTCCGTACAGCAAACTGCCGATAGCGGATATGTAATTTGTGGTGAGGCTGGTAGTTGGAATGATGATGTGCCGACAGGCAACAGTGGCGACCAAGGTTATTCCGATGCTTGGTTGATGAAACTCCACGGCGATGGGAGTCTGGCCTGGACCCGTACCTATGGCGGCTCTTACTACGACGGCGCAAGCTCTATTGTCCAAACTACCGATGGTGGTTATCTAATTGCGGGATTCAACATGAGTACCGACGGCGATCTATCTTCGACAGGTGGCGCCATGGGTAGTTGGGTGTTCAAAGTTGATGCACTTGGCGCAATTCAATGGCAACAAGTACTTCCGAATGGGATAAACTATAACGAGGGATATGCGATCCAGACCTACGACGGCGCTTATCTAGCAGTTGCCCCTATGACGGATAATAATCATACAGAAGGAGGCTATGGCTTAACAAAAATAGATAATTTAGGCAACATACTTTGGTCGAAAGTATTTGGCGGTACCAATGCCGAGAAGCCAAAATCACTCTGCCAGGCTGCAGATGGTGGTATTGTCGTTGCTGGAACTAGTTTTTCAGCTGATGGTGATGTGACCGGGCATCATGGCCCAGCAGACGAACATACAGACATTTGGGTTTTAAAAACAAGCTCTGTAAATACTGGGGTTCAACAGGCCAATTCTACAGTTAGTGTAGTGGTGCATCCCAATCCTACCCAGAATTTTCTTTACTTCTCAAGGCCAACAACTGCCCAACTTTATGATTTAAGCGGCAGGGAAGTACTTTCAGAAAATGATACCAGACAACTCTCTTTGACCAATTTACCAGCAGGTACCTATTTCCTCTCACTCCTAGATAAATCAGGTAACTGTTTTCAGAGACAAACAATAACCAAGCAATAATCCGGTATTGACATGAAATGAGTTGGGCAGTAACGTTGTCCAACTCATTTATCGTTCATTTGAAACCAAGCACAATCAGCAGGATTCCCCATTTCTATAGTCGCCATGACGTTCATCAATTAAAAAAAATAGCGGCAAACAATGATTTTGATTTTCTCGAAATGGATCGTGGATTCGGTAGTAACTATGGGTTAATAGTCAAGAAGATATAGGCCACAAGATTGACCAAGAGCACGACACCATAGATTGCATTACTCCGGCCACCAATAAGAGAGAGCATCACAGTGAAGATCGAGATCATCAATAAAATTATCGGTAACACATCCAGTCCGAGAATCAAGGGGATATTGTACCAATAGCTTATTAAAGAAACGGTTGGGATGGTAAGGCCAATACTGGCTAATGCCGATCCCAAGGAAAGATTAAGGCTTGTTTGCAATCGATTGTTCCGGGCAGCACTCACCGCAGAAATACCCTCCGGTAAAAGGACAACAGCCGCAAGGATAATACCTACCAAGCTTTTTGGTAAGCCATGCCTGGTCAATACCGTTTCAATGGGCAGTGAGAGTGATTTAGCAAGTAATACGACAATGACGAGGCTAATCAGCAAGAAAACCATACTGATTACCATTGCAGAATTAGAAATAATAGCCTTTTTGGAAGTGTTTTCCTGTTCGGAGGGTTCCGGAATAAAATATTCGCGGTAGCGCACAGTTTGGGCAGCTATAAAGGCAATATAAATCGTGAGACAGGCAAAAACCTCAAAAAGCAGTTGGGCTTTCGTGTAAAATGGGCCGGCCTGGCTTTTTGTAAAACTAGGGAGGATCATCGTAAATACTACAATCGATACGAGCGATACCAAGGCAATTTTCACGGAATGGGGCGAGAATGTTTGCGTGTGAAACTTCCTCCCACCAATAAACAGGCATAGGCCGACAATACCATTTAGTAACAACATGACCGCAGCATAAACGGTATCTCGCGCAAAGGCAGCATATTCGGCTCCGCCTGTAGTCATCAAGGAAATGATGATGGCCACCTCAATAATAGTTACAGAAACCGCAAGAATAATCGTACCGAAGGGTTCTCCTACACGGTGAGCAATAATTTCCGAATGATGTACCGCCGACATCACGCAGAGTAGTAATAAAATACTAGCCAGTATTTGAAGCGCAACATTATTATCCAGCAAGCCAGAGGCATAGAGTAGGCAAGCGATAAGTGGGATTGAAGTCGTCCACTCGTACAGTTTTTTGATTTTGTTCATTCTTAATAGCTTATTCGCACGAAGTACATTCTAGTTGTTTTAAAGTTAAATGGTTTTGATGGGCAACTTATGGGTGGTAGTAAAGAAATTTCGGCAGTTTCATTCAAAAGTTTTGAATTATAAGTTAAGGGCACCTGATTGGTATCAGTGTACTACTCTTTCCAAAGAAAGGGGAAAAGTATAATCCCCAGAAAAAGAATCAACACATCCAGTCCCACCACGACGCATGCCAGTTTCCACCAGCCGGGAAAATAAACAGGAGCTACTGCGTTTTGTGCCAATTTACTCAGCATCATGAGCATCGGTGTAATTAAGGGGAAACCGAGGATGGCCATGAGTGCCGCATTTTGTCCGGCTTTAGATGCAACGGCGGAAAGAAAGGTGAACACAACCGAAAGGCTGATACTGCCAAGGCCGGCAATTAGGGCAAACAAGCTCACTTGCACAATTGGCAAGCCGAGCAATAGCGCAAAAAGCATCAAGCTTACCAGTGTCATGGCCAGTTGAAGCAGTACACTATACAACATTTTCGCCAGTAGGAAGGTTTGTGGTTTTACCAGACTATAATAATAGCGATAGCGGGAAGTAGGCTCCTGGAGAAAGGAACGTGCAACCGAATTGACAGTAACAAAAAGTTGGGTGAGCCAAAACAAGACATTCCAGACGACGGCATCGGGGCGACCGGCCATCATATACACTGCAAAGACGGTACTACCTATGTAGAGCACAACACCGTAGAGTGTATGTTTCTGCCGCCATTCCTGGATGAGGTCTTTGGTGACTAAGGCAATAAATGGGCTCGACATTGCTGCAAATTTAATCCAGAAAGGGTACTAGGGATTGGGTAGCAAAAAGAATAACACAAGATTGCGGCGTAAATGCAGAAAAGCACCTTGAACAATGTTTTTTGCCTAGTACAAATGAATCGGAAGCCGTAGGATTTTATAGCAAAAAGCAATGCTGCCGATTCAAGGTTTACCGAGTCGAAGCAGTCTCCTGATTACCGTATAAAATGTATGGGCTATCGCTAGGAATTCAAGCTAGCGTACTAGTAAAGTTTGGACTTTTGAAAAAATATCTTTGCTCTAAATAGCTGATTGTTATAGCATTTTGGAGAGTGTCAAAAAATATCTGCTGTTGCCGATATTTTTTTTGGCAGGAAAAAATTGAGCTTCTATATTTGCACTCCCCAAGCAAGGGGATTAGTTCTTTAGATACTTAAAAATGCGGAAGTAGCTCAGCTGGTAGAGCACGACCTTGCCAAGGTCGGGGTCGCGCGTTCGAATCGCGTCTTCCGCTCCAAAACAAACTCAATTCCAGGTCCGATAACGGGTTTGGAATTTTTTGTTTCCATCCGTTTGCAACAACTTAGTAGGCATCTACCGCCTAATGATCGCTGCAAAGGAAAATACCACTGCCCTGGTGGTGAAATTGGTAGACACGCAGGACTTAAAATCCTGTTGCCAGCAATGGCAGTGCGGGTTCAAGTCCCGCCTGGGGCACTACAAAACCTGCAATATCGCAGGTTTTTTTCGTTTTAGCCCATTTTTTTCATTAAGCACATAGTTGGTTCAGCACAACATCCCTTAGTTTTTCAATCGGGATTTTGCTGTGATTTTTTTGGGTGTCCGGGCTCATACCTATCCCCCCTCACTTGCTGAGGGGACCTGTCCCCTCACTTGCTGAGGGGACTACTCCTCGTCCCCGCTTCCCAGCGGGGCCTGCGGGGTATTCGTTCTATCCCTGGCGAAGCTCCGCCACCACTCCAAATCCCTCCTAAGGTTAGACTACATTCACAGCCGGTCCGCACATCGGCTACTGTTTTGTCTGGGTTC
>JAFDYA010000135.1 GCA_018267675.1 Bacteroidota bacterium | reverse complement strand
TGTCTTCACCGGCTTGATTGGCGGCTCCGGCAATCACATCTTCAATCGCATTGAGGTCAATGCTTGGATGGCGAGCCACCAAGGCTTTGATGACCAGGGCCAATAAATCGTCCGGGCGAACGGCTGCTAAAGCGCCGCCATATTTACCAATAGGTGTACGGACGGCATCAATGATATAAGCTGTGTGCATGGGGCAAAAATACTTTTTTCTTATGGTGCAAGCTCTGCCAATGCATTTTCTAAATCCCGAATGAGGTCTTCTTTGTTTTCAAGGCCTACACTCATCCGAATCAATCCGTCGGTGATACCAGAGGCCTGCCGTGCTGCGGGCGGCACACCTACATGTGTTGTGCTTGCCGGATGACATAAAATCGTATCACAAGTGCCTAGAGAAACGGCATTGGTACACAGTTTTAGTGCGTTCATAAATTGTTTACCCGCTTCAAAACCACCTTTCAATTCAAAACTCAATACCGGAGCAGGCATTTTCATTTGCCTTGCGGCCAATTCAAAATCCGGATGGGAGGGCAGTCCGGTATAATTCACCTGTGCAATCAACGGATGTTGCTTCAAAAATTGAGCTATTGCCTGTGCGTTGTGACAATGACGCTCCATGCGCAAGCCGAGGGTACGCAAGCCATTCACGAGCAGAAAGGCTTCAAATGCATTGCTATTTCCCCCAAGCAAGCGATGGGTTTTGGTGACGGAGCCACGAAAGTGAGCGGTGTCTCGGCCTACTAAAACGCCACCAACAGCAGTGCCATGGCCATTCAAAAATTTTGTAGTACTGTGCATCACATAGTCCACACCATATTTAAAAGGTTGCTGAAGAAAAGGAGTTGCAAAGGTGTTGTCGGCACAAATGATCAGTTGATGCGCCTTAGCCAATTGGCACAATGCCGCTATATCTATGCATTGTAGCGTTGGGTTGGCCGGCGTTTCTAGGTACATCAGTTTTACTCCGGCATTGGTATTTAGAAAAGTATTTACCGCTGCCAAGTCATGAAAATCAAGGATGCAATTTTCAATTCCCAGGCCGGGAAGAATTTTATCTAAAAGCTCCTGTGTGCCGCCATAGAGACTTTGATGGCTAATAATTTTGTCGCCTTGTTTTAAATTGGCGAGCAACATTGTCGTAATTGCAGCCATGCCGGATGCATGGAGTAATGCTGTCAATTTCAATTCTGACCCATCATCATCATGTAGTCCGAACGCTTCCAATACGGCAATTTTCGCTTCAGCCTCTCGGATGGTAGGATTTCCGAAGCGTCCGTAAATAAACCCTTCTTCCTGGCCTTGGAAAACGGCTACCCCTTGTTCGGCAGAGTCAAATGTATAGGTACTACTGGCGTAGATGGGCGTGAGGTGTGCGCGATGTTGCTCCGGAGTATGCCCAGCATGAATGCACAATGTATCAAATCCGGGTAGTTCTATCTTCTGAAACATTATTTAGAAATTATCCATCAAATGTACCAAGGCTTTTTGGGGCAAGTCTGATAGTTTCGGCTTAGTACAGCAATTCAAAAAGTTTACCATCTCTATTCCGTAAGAAATTCCTAAAAAAATAGGGCTATAAAATATCCTGCCGTTAGGGGAATCACCTACCTTTTGTTTTGGCCGTACCTTCGCTAACGTAATTGCGAAGCATGAAAAAGTCACACATCATCCTCCTTTGTTTAATTGCGGCCAGCATCGCAATTATTTCGGCCACCTTTCTGGATTTTAGCACGTATGAGACCTTTACCACTGCTGCAAAAAAGAATGCACCTGCCCATGTGATGGGTGTCTTGGACAAAAGCCAACCCTTAGTCTATGACCCGGTAAAAGATCCTAATCGGTGTACCTTTTATGTAAAGGACAAACAGGGCACAATTAAAGAAGTCGTATTTAATGGTGCCAAGCCGACAGACATTGAGAAGAGCGAACAATTGGTGATGAGCGGCCGCATGGTGGGCGACCAATTTCATTGCAATAGTATCCAGATGAAATGCCCGAGCAAATACAAAAAAGAATCGGTCGTTGTAGGCACCCAAAATAGCTAAACAAGCCTGTGGGGCTGTTGCTCCACGCCACTCTTACACACAACTTTCCTATTTCTGATCCGCGTGTTGATGACTACAAATTTTATTGGTGAAAATTTGCTACCTGGTCAATTGGGGCATTTTTTCATCATCTTATCCTTTATTGCTTCTTTCTTTAGTGGGGTTTGCTTCTTTCTTGCTGCAAAATCTGAAACTACCGATCCAAAAGCGTCACTGGCTTGGAAACGTCTAGCCCGAGGCTCTTTCCTATTTCATACGATTGGCATTATCGCCATTTTTTCGGTGTTGTATTATGTCATCACCCACCATTTGTTCGAGTACAATTACGCCTATCAGCATTCCAATAAAGAGCTCCCGATGAAGTACCTCCTTTCCTGTTTTTGGGAAGGACAAGAAGGCTCATTTATGCTCTGGACGTTTTGGCATTGTGTCTTGGGTTGGGCAGTGATCCGTTGGTCCAAAGGATTGGAAAACCGAGCTATGACCGTAATCAGCGGTACGCAGGTTGCGCTCACCACCATGCTTTTAGGCTTCTACCTCACGCCGGAGCTTAAGATTGGAAGTACGCCTTTTATTCTGCTACGAGACGCAATGGTGGGTGCGCCAATATTCAGCGACCCGAACTACTTAGCCAATTTCATTAAGGATGGCAATGGGCTCAATGTATTGCTTCAAAACTATTGGATGGTCATTCACCCTCCAGTCCTGTTTTTGGGATTTGCTTCCACCTTAGTTCCCTTCTCCTTTATCATAGCAGCCCTTTGGAAAGGCGATTATTCCAGCTTTATCAAGCCCACAATTATTGCTACCCTGTTTTCCGGAGCCGCACTGGGTACAGGCATTATGATGGGGGGTGCTTGGGCTTATGAATCCTTGAATTTTGGCGGTTATTGGGCTTGGGATCCGGTGGAGAATGCATCGCTTGTTCCTTGGTTGACCATGGTAGCGGGCTTGCATACGCTCATCATATTTAAAGCCACTGGACGTTCGCTCAAAATAACCATGGTGTTGTATGCACTCACCTATGCACTGGTGTGGTATTCTACCTTTCTCACCCGCACTGGTGTGCTGGGAGATACGTCCGTACATGCCTTCACCGGCGAAGGAAAATCCTTGTATTGGCATTTGCTGGTGGTTTTGGGTACGATTCTAATACTCTCCGCAATTATGATGGCCCGGCGCTGGCGGAGCATGCCTTCCATCCCCACTGAAGAGGCGCTTTCTTCCCGCGAATTCTGGATGACTATTGGTGCATTTGTTTTCATCCTTAGCGCAGCACATATCATACTCGTCACCTCCATTCCGGTGTATGCCCCCTTGGTCAAATGGCTGAGTGGTAAAGAAATTGCACCACCCAACGAGCGGGAATTGCACTACAACAACGTACAAGTCTGGATCGCCATTATGCTCGGGCTGCTATCCGGAGCAACCCTCTATCTTAAATTCAAGAAGACAGAAACCAAGGCCATTTTCAAGAAATTCTTGATCCTTGGTGGAATAGCCCTCCTGCTTTCGTTATTCATTGGTTTTGGTCAGAAAATAAGTGGAATCCAGTATGTGCTGATGCTGTTTTCCGCGGTATTTGCCATCGTGGCCTGTGTCTATTATGCCTTTGGTGTACAGAAGGGCAAGCTCAAAAAACGGGGGGCAGCTCTCACCCACTTTGGTTTTGCCGTCACCCTGCTCGGCGTACTCCTGAGTTCGTATGGCAAAGAAGTCTTGTCTATCAACACTACCGGCGCACAGATTGACTTGGGCAAAAGCGACCCAATGGATGCCTTAAAGGAAAGCCAAGAAAACATCTTGCTCTTCCGTGGGAGCCGAGTAGCTATGGGCGACTACTTTGCCACCTACCTCGGCGACTCCAGCTCCAAAGAAGATCCCCGACAATTCTTTAAAGTTCGATTTGAAAGAATAGACCCGAAGACCAAGCAAACGATTGAAGAGTTTGTACTCTACCCCGATGCCTTTGTCAATCCAAAAGGGCAGCAGGGACTCAGTTCCAATCCCGACACCCGCCACTACCTCAACCGCGATATCTTCACCTATGTCAATAGCATCTACAAAGCACCGGACAAAGGAGAATACAAGAGTGATACGCTTCACGCCGGCGATACGCTTTTCTTAGCCAATTCCATGATGGTATTTGAAGGCTTTGAGCGCGATGCTACAAGGGAAGGATACCGCCCAAGGCAAGAAGATGTAACCGTTGGTGCCAAGCTGAAAGTACATACCCTGGAAGAAGGCAATTATGACCTGAAACCCTTGCTGGTCGTACGAGACAATCAACTGATCACCGTGGATGATTCTGCAAAGGGCATTGGGCTTTACACCCGATTTGCTGGCTTGATACCAGAGCAAAACGCTGCCATCATCGACACCAAACAGCTTGACCCTAAGGATCAATACATCGTTCTAAAAGCATTACTCTTCCCTTATATCAATGTGCTTTGGATCGGCATTTTGCTCACCGCTTTTGGCTTCCTGATGAGTATGTGGAACAGGATCACAAAAAAAGCATAAGCCCAAAGCACTACGCGATTTGAAGCAAATTCAACTCTACAACGGCTGTAAAATTGCCTATACGGATGTTGGGCAAGGGCACCACACTTTGTTGCTTGTTCATGGCCTTGGCGTGATGGGCAGTACTTGGCAAAAAAACATTAAAACCCTTCAGGCAAATTATCGCTGCATTGCGCTAGACTTGCCGGGAAATGGGCATTCCAGCACAGGACACTATCCCTACTCGATGGATTTCTACTCGGATTGCCTATTAGATTTTATAGGCCGACTTGGATTGCAAAATCTTTGTTTGGTGGGGCATTCCATGGGTGGGCAAATAGCGCTGACTGCGGTATTAAAACAAAAAGAATGCTGTGAGCGGCTCGTGCTTATTTCCCCGGCAGGCTTCGAACAATTTAGCTTTTGGGAACGCCAGTTCTTTAACCTTTCCCTGGGCGGAATGTCCTTTTTTAGTTCCAATGTTCAGGCCATCCAGCAATTGGTACATAGCAGTTTTTATCAGTTTCCCGAAGACGCACTGCACTTTGAGGACGAATTGATACAGCTCATGAAAGCCCAGCCCAGCGGGCACTATCGCAATATGTGCCAACGAAGCATTTCTGCCATGCTCAACGAACCCGTCTTCGAACAGCTTCCTGAAATCAAGCAACAAACACTGGTAATTTTTGGTGAAAACGATCGGCTCATTCCCAATACTCTGTTACATCCCGTAAGTACAAAGAACATTGCCGAACAAGGCATCGCTCAAATGCCCAATGCCCAGCTCCATATCATCTCTCAGGCCGGTCATTTTGTACAATGGGAAAAAGCAGCTGATCTAAACAAGCTAATCCTGGCTTGGTTGCCAATAAATAAACGCCAAGCAACCAGCACCTAAAAAGTTTAGAATTTGGGCGCCCGAGCAGGCCATCCGGTGCCTGTCTCCTCACTTGCTGAGGGGACTACTCCTCGTCCCCGCTTCTCAGTGATCATGCGGAGTATCCGCTACAATCGTTGAAATAAGGGGAACCCTATGAACCCAATAATTTGCGCCGTAAAACCTACCCTGCCGCGCGCATTGACAGATTCCATAAAATACCCCAAGTCCTTCAATAGGGCTTGGGGCATTTTTGTAAATGACCACATCAGTGACGCTTGCTTGAAAGGCTGGAGACTTACGTCAGCGCACTACAATCATCTCGGTGAGGATAGGCTCTTCGCTGGCAAGGTTCCCTCCGCCCGCGATAGCAACGGAAATCCTTTGCCTTTCCCGCGCCTTTCGGACAGCGGATGGGTGGCGCGGGGAAGGCAAAGATTGAAGTGTATAGCGCGAAATGGCGGCCAAAAAACGAATCAAATTAGCCCATGATTCCTGATTTTGCCGGGCTAATGCACTAATCTCTAGTCATTCTTTGTCTCCGCTTCATTCAAGATTCTTCGGTAGGCTTTGATGAAAATAGCACCGAGATTTCGGTTGGGTGGTACATATTCTTTGAAGTCTTCTTCGGATTTTCCTTTGCCGGCAAAAGTGCCCGATAGCTCCGCCCATAAAGACTTCCAGTCAATATCATCTCCGGCAAGCAGGTGGTTGTGCATGGCCTTGACAATGGCGTCGTTCACCATCATGGTGCCGGTTTGTTTGGTAGAGATCAGATTGGCATTGGGTGCTTGGGTCAATACCTTTCCGAGATTATGATAGCCGCCGCAAGAGCCTAAAATGATGATGTGATTGGGCTTGGCCATATAGTCGATCGTGGAGTTGAGGTGATAGCTATGTCCCCGATGCACGATGATGGTGGGGTGAATATTATTGGCATCCAGGTAGGCTTTGAGTGCTTTCTGGGCTTTGTCGTCCAGCTCGGACTCATAGTCCAGCGGCAGGTTGGCAAAGACTACTACTTTTTTACCTTGGGTAGAGGTGAATTTTGTCCATTGAGTATTCCGTTCTTCTTTCCATTTGCCATCTTTGAAGTCGCCGAGGAAATTGGCAAAGGAGGCTTTGCCATCTTCATCGCCATAAAAGAAAAACTGCTCGTACACCACGCCGGAGTCGTCTTGTAGGCTGGCAAAGGGCATCCGGTTGATCGGTGGTAGGTGTAGGATTTGAGACAGAGAATCAGAGACATTCTTATTCGCCAATGTGGCCAGCAATCCATATACAATGGTTCCTTTCTCGTTATGCGCATCGCTCACACGCTTGTAATTGGCTACGATTTCGTTGTATAAGAAGTCGGTCAGTACAGAGTCCTTGATTGATCCAAAAGCGTCGGCTACGTCCACAGCATCTTCCAGATCATCGGGCTTTCCGTTTTCCAAGCCGCTAATAAATTGCTTCATCATCTCGGATTTCTTCTCGGCGCTCATCGTGCTTAAAAAGGCACTTAGCTTGCTATAGCCGGCGCACATCCGGATGAATGTTCGGAAATGATCATAGCGCACTTCAGCAAGAAGATCTCCTCCTGGCTTTGGTTTCAGGCGTTCCATCATTCTGTTGAAGGCTCCAATAAATGATGATGTATAGATTTGGTCTTGGCCGTAAACGATGATAAAATAGAGTTCGGCGGGAGTCAATCCTTCCAGGCATTTGAAGCGTACGGCATCCGGACTTTCATGGAGCTCATTGATGGTGGTAACAAACAAACGATTGGCTCGGTAGGAAAGTTCGTCGGTATAGGTGGCTCCGCCCAAGGTATCGCCTTGCATTTTCAGCCGAACTAAATTTTTGAAAAGAAGCGTCTCATCGGCGGTGATTTTATCCACTTCGGGAATTGTCAGGCGCTGGCTATAGATGTCGGAAATAAAGGACATGGCCTTGAGTGGCGACTTGCTCTCTTGGGTAATCTTTACAATAGCGGCTACCAAAGGATCTTTACAACGGACAACGGCATTATGCAGGGTAGGATTGGTGCTGGAGGCATATTTATACACTTCGTTGGGAGAAACCCGAGCTGCGGCAGCGATAATGTCACAGGCAAATGGTTCATTGGCAAAATCCTTGAGTTTGCGAATCATCATTAAGGGTTCTTCCCTGCCGAGACTTCGGTAGAGAAAGGCTCGTGTATCTTGGTCATCTTCGAGCAATTCCTCGTTAAAAAGAGAATAGATATCCGGGTGTTGGTGTACAAATGCGGGCAGGCGGTTTTCATGCTTCGCAATGAGCATATCGTGGAAATTAATGACCGCTTTGCGGTAAAAAAATGGATCTGGACTAACGTCCTTGTTGAATCTATTGACCAGGTTGGTGAGGTTGCGGAGGTACCCGATTTTGATTTGGTTCTCCATTTGTACGTTCTCAAATGGAAGGTTCTCGATCATGGTATCGATATGAGGCACCATGCGGAGCATAGCCGTAGTGATAGCGGATGAGGCCAAGGTATCATCACCTACCCAAATATAGTGATCTACCTTGCCGTCGGAAGCATCGGCGCCGCGAATAGCGCGGTTGAGATAGACGTGAAACAACTCCCGATTGCGTGGAATTGGGTGAATCAATGTGTCTATTTCATAAATAGTCTTCTGCTTGGCTTCCGGCTCCTTCTTTTTCTTTTTTCCATGAGGATCTGCTGAAGCCGGGTACGCAAGGCACAAACCAATACTTGCTAGAAGCAAGCTACACAATACGGGGAATCGTCTTAAAATCTGCATAAGCTACTACTGGCAAAAATAGTGCAATAGCCTAGGGAGCCGCAGCAATAGATACTTCAAATCGTGCCTGAAACCCTAGGGTTTGCAAAATTTTACCAAACCAAGGGGAGTAGGATGAAACTTGTCCTGAAAATCAAGGGCGGCGAAGGCTCCAGCCTTCGCCAGGCTATCTTGTAGCCTCTTGGCTACATACCAAAAAGACCATCATCAACGAGTGCAACCAAATTTTGGGCGTGCCCCCACCTCCGCGTTCCAAGCCCATTCAGATTATTTCCGCTCTTTTTGCGCGGGGCTGGGGTCGGGCTCTTGCTCCAATCTTTTTTGTTTCGCCAGCATACAATACTCAAATTCCATCACCACTCTTCTGCGAAACCAAAAAAGGATTTCCACGTCGATCCCTCACGCACCCCAAAACGAAAGTATTACTAAACTACCACTCCGGATACAACGGAAAAGCACTCATAGCCTCATTTATTTCGCCACGCACTTTGGCCAATACTGCTTCATCATCTGGAGCCATCAGGACGCTATCTATCCAAGAAGCCACCTGCGCCATGTCGGCTTCTTTTAAGCCGCGGGTGGTGATGGCCGGCACGCCGACCCTTATTCCGGAGGTGATAAACGGCGATTTATCATCAAAGGGCACCATGTTTTTGTTGATGGTTATGTCCGCCTTTACCAAAGTATTCTCCGCTTTTTTACCGGAAATATTCTTGTTTCTTAGGTCAATAAGGAGGAGATGATTATCTGTGCCGCCACTCACGATATTATAACCTTTTTCGCCAAACGCCTTGCCCAGCGCCTGCGCATTACTGATAATTTGCTTTCCATAGATCAGGAATTCGTCTTGCAGAATTTCATGAAATGCTACAGCTTTCGCGGCAATCACATGCTCCAGAGGGCCTCCTTGAGTACCGGGGAAAACGGCCAGATCCAACAAGGCACTCATCATCCGCACATCCCCTTTCGGCCCTTTGATGCCCCAGGGATTCTCAAAATCTTCCTTCATGAGGATGATGCCACCACGGGGGCCACGTAGGGTTTTATGGGTCGTACTACTAACAATATGGCAATGTTCGAATGGGGAAGATAGAAGGCCCTTAGCGATGAGTCCGGCAGGATGTGCCATATCACAGAGTACCAAAGCGCCAACTTTATCGGCTGCTGCGCGGATTCGGGCATAATCCCAGTCCCGACTATATGCGGATGCTCCGCAAACGATCAATTTCGGCTTGTGCGTGAGTGCTTGCTGCTCCAATGCATCATAGTCCACACGCCCATCTTCTTGCTTCACCCCGTAGAACACAGGTTGGTAGAGTTTTCCCGAGAAGTTGACCGGAGAGCCATGTGTCAAATGCCCTCCCATACTTAAGTCCAATCCTAGAATTTTGTCGCCGGGTTGCAAACAAGCCAGCATCACTGCGGCATTGGCCTGGGCACCACTATGGGGCTGCACATTTGCATACGCCACACCAAATATTTCCTTGGCTCTATCAATCGCAAGCTGTTCACTCTGATCCACCACTTCACAGCCGCCGTAGTAGCGTTTGCCGGGGTAACCTTCAGCGTACTTATTCGTCATCACATTGCCCATCGCTTGCATCACCTGCATAGAGGTAAAATTTTCGGAGGCGATGAGTTCAAGGCCACGTCGTTGGCGTAATAGTTCTTCCTGGATCAGATCAAAAATGGCGGTGTCGCGTTGCATAAAAAGCGAGGTGTTTATTTGGAGCGACAAGGTACGGAGGAAGCGGGATTTTGGCTGAAATATTCATCATTATTCCAGCGAGTATCACCATCACTTCCCTATGCAGTAGTTTCTTGTGCTAAAATCGTTCGCTAGCACAATCCATAGTCTCTTGGAAAAATTTTGCCGTACTCACCACTGTTGGTGCACCAAAATTCACTTGATATAAAACCACTGCAGAGTAGGCATTGAGCCAGTGCTTCGTAAAGCCGTCCCGTTGCATACTGCAAAGTTCATCCATATCAGTAGTCAAGTAATCGTGTACTAAAATCGTATTGCGAATCAGAATACGCTCCTTTAATCTACCGGCTTGTAACTGTTCAAATTCTTGAAGCTTTTCCGCAAGTAAACTACTTCCAAAATCCACCACTTTGGGCTTCCCATCTCGGAGCTCAACGGTGAGCAGTGCTTTAAACTTCCCATTCACCGAAAGCGGGACTCGCCAATTTGTCGGAATCAGCGCCAGCTCTTGATCTTCTTTAGCCACATAATATACTTGGTAGGGCTCCTCGATCTTTATCCGTGAAAAGTCACTCCTACTCAGAAAGCCATATTCCGATTCTTTCCCTTGTGGAATCAGGTTGACAAAATTGGCAACTTGAGCCATCGCTTCCGCCTTCACACGGGCATTCACATCCACAACCACAGCAAAGAGCTGGTGCGTACAGAGCATGAATAGTAGTAAAATGGAAAGCCTCCGTATCATAGCAAAATTCTGTTTAACCTAGATTTTTCATTAAGCTGTGTGCTACAGAACCACGGTTTAAATATTTCAGGACTAAGTTAAAGAAAAGTAAATAAAAAACAACTGTACAAAATTAACGCAGTGACTAGCATATTAGTATGTGCAATCGGGAATCAGCCGGGTATCATCGGTAAATGACTGAAGCCGGTCCGTTTAGCTTTCTTCCTGCTCTAGGGTCTTACCGTGGCGGCTATCGTTCATCACATTTTCCATATTCCAGGCTACCTGACGGACAAACGGATGCGCTCTAAAGCTGCAATCTTCTTTTGCACACAAATGACATTGATAGGGGCGACAGGCATCAATATGAACAAACAACTCCACCTTTCCCCCAAAATGGGCTGTGATCAAGTCTTGCAGGGCATGTAGTTTCTCGTCTGCACAACGAATATCATAGTAGTACGGCAGTGTCATATGTGCATCCACATGCAATACCGCGCCATATTGAATCACCCGAAGATTATGCAAGTCGATCCAATCATTCTGCCGCTTTTCTTGCAATAGACTAATCACTTCTTGCAGCAAATTCATGTCCGCCTCATCCATGATTCCAGCTAATGACTTGCGCAATACTTTGAACCCGACAACAAAAATAGCCCCTGCAAAAATCAAGGCTATGGCAGCATCCAGCCAAATCCAGGAAGTAAATTTCACTAAGAGCAAACCGCCAACGACCGCTATTGAATTGTATGCATCAGTACATAAATGCTTGCCCGCTGCCTGTAGAGTCGCCGACCGCTTCCTTCTTCCGGAATTGCCGGCATAAAGCCCGAGCAACAAATTTGCCCCGCCGGTAATCGCTATCAAAAGCATCCCCCAATCCAGTTTTTCCAATACCGATGGGTGTAACAAATGATCTTTGGCCTCAATACAGACCATCAGTCCGGCAATTATTATTAACGCTCCTTCAATGGCAGCCGATACAAATTCGATCTTTCCATGACCATAAGGATGATTCTTGTCGCGGGGCTTGGCAGCAACCACCACTGCTACAAGGCCGATAAAGCCCGCAAGTACATTGACAATACTCTCCAATGCATCCGTGAGGATAGTCACCGAGCCGGTGATTGTCCATGCCCAAAATTTTCCCAGAAATAAGACCACTGACAATGCAGCGATCCAGCGCTGGAGCTGAATTACGGACTTATCATGATTTGATTGGAACATCGGATGGGAGAAAAAAACGTGGCCGCTGGTAGTCGTTCAAAAAAAGCTCTGTCTATTTTGTTGGTGCAACAAAGGACGGAAAGAAGCAAAGAAAAATTAGGGAAATTGAAAAAAATTCTCTTCGGGTAGTACCCTAAAAACGAACAATAAGCTTCACGTTAAGCAAACGAGAAGTGAGGCGATTGGGCACAGCAAAGCCTTTGCCGCTCGTCTGGTCTTGAATGTAAGAATAGGAAAGGGTGTTCTGAATGCCGAGCAGATTAAATACTTCAAGGCTGGCCCATACACTTTTAAGATTGGAGAAGAAGGAATATCGAGGACGCTCTTTACGTGCAGCGTCTAATAATAGTGCAGAAAAGCCAATATCCACTCGCTTATAATCGGGCAGTCGGATGATTTGTCCGTACCGTGAATTTTCCGGTGTATAAAAGGGAATACCGCTGGCGTAAAGCAAATTCAAGTTCACCTTGAAGTTCTTGTTGTGGGGCAAATAGTCTTGTAAAAAGACCCCCACCATCACACGTTGATCGGTTGGACGTGGGGAATAACCAGGGTAGATGATCGCACTATCCTGGCCTTGTTGATCCTTAAATACTACCTTATCATCGGTAAGATCCTCTTCACTTTTCATCAGCCCAATACTCACCCAAGAAGTTGCGTCCTTCACCAAGTCGCCATACAAGCGCAGCTCGGCACCATAAGCATAGCCATTCGAATTATTGCGCCCGGAATAGCGTATCCGTACATCTTCATAGACATAAGGCACTAAGTCGGTCAGGTTCTTATAATACCCTTCCAGTGTCACGCGCAGCGGTCGATCGCCCCATTTAAAATTCTGCTCTGCACCTAGTAAATAATGCATTGATTTCTGGGATTTCAGCTGATAGTTCAGGCTACCATCAAAAGCCCTCATCTCACGGTACATGGGCGGCTGAACGTACATTCCGATAGCAGCTTTGAGTAGGACATCTTTCCTGCCTTTAGGTCGGTAGGTAGCTTGCAACCGAGGACTGATATCTAATTCCTGATTTAAATTACTGTATAGGAATCGAACACCGGCGGAGATGTTCACATAGTTGGTATCGGAGCCCAACTTAAAATTATCCTGAAGGAAGCCCGAATAACGAGCGTAGGTAAAATCTGCTTTAGAATCCAGATAAGACTGCATCGTCAAGACATCCGGATTATATGGCTGCGTATAGCCTGCGGAGTCCCGTCGTTGCCATTGGTGGAGCCGATCGTCTATCTGTGTTGTGCTTGCGTCAATGCCCCAGAGTAATGTGTGTTTCCCTAGGTCATAGCTTCCACGGTGGGCAACAGTTCCGGTATTTACTTTAAGATAGTTTCTAGCAAAATTCTGGATGATACCGGTACCGATTGCGTATTTGATCTGACCAAAATTGGACTTACCTAAATCTGTTTCCAGTGCGCCCAGCAAGTATTCACCACTGATGTCATAGGTTTCTTTTTCGTTGCTTTGGAAGCCGGACACGAGCAGCTTCAACTTCAACCGATCACTTGGACGATGGGTTAAAGAAAGTCCGCCAAAACGAGTATCAAACTGGTCAATCTCCCCGCCATTATAAAACACACGAAGTTGGTAGGCTTGGTCGATCACACCGAATGTGGTGACACTTTCTTCCGGTGTCAGAGAAAATCGGTTACGGGCGTAATTGCCAATCATCTCTAGCTCCCAGCGCGGGTTAAACCGGTAGTTGATATCGGCTTGAAAATCGGTGAAGCTGGGATTGTAAACTCCTTTTGTAGCTTGGCTTTGCAAGAAATATTGATTGCTTTTTTGGCGTAGCCCGACGAGGTAGGTAAACTTCTGATTTTTTGATGCGCCTTCCAAAGAAAGATTGGCACCAAGCAAGGAAAGCATTGCGGTACCGGCAAATCCTGTTGGGCGTTTGTAGGTCACATCTAGTACCGAACTCATTTTGTCACCATACTTTGCCTGGAAGCCACCGAGTGAGAAATTGACGTTACTCACCAGGTCGCTGTTTACAAAGCTCAAACCTTCTTGTTGGCCGGAGCGAACAAGGAAGGGACGATAAATTTCAAAGTCGTTCACGTACACCAAATTCTCATCGTAATTGCCGCCTCGCACTGTGTACTGTGAGGTCAATTCATTCCGCGAACCCACTAGACTTTTTATCGCCGAAACCAAGCCTTCTCCCGGGCCGGCAATTTCATTGAGATGTTTGGGATCAAGGATGTAAACACTACCCGCTTCATTGGCTGTTTTCTGCCCACGCTTCACTACTTCTTTCATTGAATTTGCCCTACTCTTCAGCACGATATCCAACTTATGTTCTTCGCCTGCCTTTAGCTTCAACGATACTTTCTGTGTTTCACTTGTTACGAAAGAGAAATTCAGGACAATCCTTTTGTCGGCAGGTACTTCTATACGGTAGCTCCCTTTGGGGTCGGTATTGGTACCGTTTGGTTCGGAGGAAAGGGAGATAGTAGCTAACTCAATTGGGCGGCCCGACTCATTCTTCACAATACCGGAAACAAATGCGGTCTGGCCATTAACTACACCGGCAACAAATATCAGAAGAAGGGCAAGCAAATGACGCATCAGACAAGCAAATGAAAACCACTAGCGGGCTTTCTTAAAAAAGGATTGGATTCAGAACGTAAGATAGCGCGGATTATTTTGCAGCCTCACTGAGTAATTGGATCGTTTTTGAAGGGTCGGCAGATGAAAAAACCGTATTCCCTGCCACGAGTGCATCGGCTCCAGCTTTTATGATGGCTGCCGCGTTCTCCACCGTTACACCACCATCCACTTCAATCAATGTGCTTGCCCCAATAGCATCAACCATCTGGCGGAGCTCGGCTACTTTCTTTATTGAATGTTCGATAAATGATTGTCCACCAAAACCTGGGTTCACACTCATGATGAGCACGATATCAATATCCATTAGGACATCTTGGAGCAGACTCACAGGAGTATGCGGATTAAGAGCCACCCCAGCCTTCATCCCAAGCGCCTTGATGGATTGAAGGCTTCTGTGCAGGTGGGTACTTGCTTCTAAATGCACAATGAGATGATCGGCACCAGCTTTGGCAAATGCCTCAAAGTATTTTTCCGGCTCCACAATCATCAAATGCACATCCAGCGGGAGTTTGCTCGCCTTTTTTGCTGCCGCAATGATGGGTAAACCAAATGAAATATTGGGTACGAACCGACCGTCCATCACATCGCAATGCAACCAATTGGCTGCACTATCATTGATCATGTTGATGTCGCGCTCTAGATGCAGAAAATCGGCAGAGAGCAAACTGGGAGAGATGATGGACATAACTAAATTTGGGAATTCTTAAATAATCTTAAACTAAAAATGAACTAAAAACGAATGCTATTTCAAAAAAAAATAGTACCCCAAGGCCCATATTGCTAGGAATAATGCTCCTATAGGCAAAACAGCCTTTAGCCTTGCCTTGTTCTTCCTATAAAAAACCAAATACAAGATATAGAGTACAAAAGCAACCGTGAGTGCGATGGGCAAAAGAAGGTAAGACATAAGTATTAATAAAGGTTAAGCACTAGATTTGATTCTTCAACTAGGGAAAGATTACAGCCCCAAACGTTTCAAACCTTCCTTGGCGCTGGAATAACCGGAATCAAAAGTAAGGGCTTGTTGATAGTCTTTGGCTGCCGAATTTTTATCCTCCATCAATTCACTGCAGAGTCCTCGGTTGTAGTACGCTACCGGATTGGTTGGCGTAATTTTTGTAACTAAATCAAATTGCCTGCGGGCTTTCTCAAAAGAATCTTGTTGCAATAAAATAAACCCGGTTGCAAAAATAGCATCCGAATACTGTGGATCATGTAGGACACATTCCTTGTATTCTTCCTTTGCCCGCTCATAGTCTTTCTTACCTTGATAATACATGCCTCTTGCATATAAGGGGAACACATTTGCAGTATCAAGCTTGAATGCATTGAGTAGGTATTGAGGGCCGAGGTTGCTGCCTTTCGCACAATAGATCATCCCCAGCTGAATTGCCGCTTCACGGTAGTCTGGTGCTACATTAATAACCGTTTGAAAAGACGAAATAGCTTTTGCTGTATCCTTCATTTCTTTATACACCATCCCTTTTAGGAAATAGCCTTCTGGATTATAAGGGTCTTTGCGCAGGACTTTATTTACCTCTCCAATTGCCACTTGGTATTCCTTGGAAAAAAGCATCAATTTGGCCATTTTGAGATGCGCTTTCACATCATCTGGGTCATGTCGGAGCGCCCGCATCAGCCATTGAATAGAGGCATCCACATCCTTATGCTCAAATAACAAATCTCCAATTGTAGAAGCATAAACAGCCTTCGTTGTATCGATTGCTGCTGCTCGGTAAAAGTCTTGGAGCGCTAGGGAATCCAGCTTCAACCTATGAAGGGCAATCCCTCTGTTATACCAAGTATCGCCATTGGTAGAATCCTTGACAATTGCTTCGGTAAAGGGGCGGATTTTTGCTGAAAAATAAACAGATTCCTGTTGTACAGGCGCAGGCTTGTCTTTGCAAGAAAAAAGTATGCAAGCCAACATTGCTAGAACTAATATTCGCTGTATCATGAGTAAAACCCGGCTTAATTATCGATATCAAAAAAGGTGAAAAAATTAATGTCCGCTTTCCTCATCCGGGTCAGCTTTCGGCTCCCGAAGCTTCACTGGCTTCGCATTCTTCCGTAGACGCATATTCAACAACTCTACTGCAAATGAAAACGCCATAGAAAAATAAACATAGTTCTTGAGGTGCAACCCTTCTGCCTGTTCGCCATCCCAACCTTCAATTATCAACACCAGCCCAATCATCACAAGAAATGAAAGCGCCAGCATTTTAAGGGTAGGATGTTTATGGATAAAGTTCGAAATCTTTTCTGAAAAGAAGAACATGACAATCATGGCAAGAACAACAGCGGCAATCATTATTTCCAGGTGCTTAGCAACGCCGGATGCCGTAACGACACTGTCAAACGAAAACACCATATCCACCAATACGATTTGCGCCATAGCCTTACTAAAAGCTCTAGAACCTTTCCGTGCCGGTGCTTCGTAGGCCGCTTCATCCCCTTCCAGTTTATGATGAATTTCCGTTACCGTTTTTATTAGTAGAAATAGGCCACCACCAATCATAATGAGGGACGCTAAGTCAAAAGGCTTGTCTAGTATTGGCAACGTGAATACGGGCTTCCCCTTCTGTTGTAGCAACCAGCCAAGCGCAAATAATAAGGCAGTTCTAGTTACAATTCCGAAAATCATCCAAAGCAAGCGAGCCCGCTTCCTTTTTTCTTTGGGCATTCGCCCCATGATGATGGAGACAAAAATGACATTGTCTATTCCTAATATTATTTCAAGAGCGGCAAGCGTAACTAAACTAAGCAAGGCATTGCCAGTAAAGAGTTCAGGATTCATTAATGATGAATAAGTAGGCTTTTAAAAAAGGGATAATTAACGTGCTGGGTTTTCGGAAGACATTGTCTCATGGGCATGGTGTGCCAATAGCCCTTCGCAAATTGATTTAACGATTCCCGGTCCTTCATAGATAAATCCGGTATAGACTTGTACCAATACCGCACCAGCCGCCAGTTTTTCCAGAGCATCAGCAGCGGTAAATATCCCACCCACTGCAATGATGGGAATTTTTCCGGCACTTTTTTCGTGGATATACCGAATCACTTCCGTAGCCCTTGCTCGTAACGGTAGTCCACTAAGGCCTCCTGCACCGATTGCGTCCACTTCAGCGGTTTCGGTTTGCAAGCTGCTCCGATCAAGTGTGGTATTAGTGGCGACAATACCATCCAAGGCCACCTCTTGTACTATACTAATAATATCATCCAATTGGCCTTCCGTGAGGTCAGGCGCTATTTTGAGTAATATCGGCTTTGGTTGTGCATAGTTAGCGTTCAATACTTTCAGTTCTTTTAGCAATGCTGCCAAGGGTGCTTTCTCCTGGAGCTCCCGAAGGCCCGGTGTATTTGGCGACGACACATTCACCACAAAATAATCCACCACATCATGCAAAGCCTTGAACGCAGCGATATAGTCACTAGCCGCATCTTCATTTGCAGTGACTTTATTCTTGCCAATATTCCCACCAATTATTATCCGCTCTTTACGATGCTTTAGGCGTATTGCGGCTACTTCCGCTCCGCCATTATTAAAGCCCATCCGATTAATTAATGCCTTATCCGAAGGCAGTCGAAACAAGCGTGGCGCGGGATTGCCAGGTTGCGCCTTTGGAGTAAGCGTACCAATCTCCACGAAACCAAAGCCGAGACAGGCCAGTTCATTTGTCCAACGGGCATCTTTATCAAAACCTGCACCTAAGCCTACGGGATTTAGAAATTTAATACCCCATAATTCCCGCTCCAATCGGCTATCCTTAATCGTAAATAAACGCTTCAAAAGGAAACGACTCGGTGCCAATCTGTAAGCCCACTGCAACCATTTCATGGCGCGGTAATGAATAGCTTCAGGCGCCTGAAGAAATAGAATTTTTCTAATTACCTTATACACGCGGCCAAAGATACTAGTAGGCCGACAAACCAAAATTCAGGCTTTTGTAGCGGCCTCGTTCCCGATTGTACTTTGCCGACCAACTGCAAAAGACGGGTTTAACCATATTTTAATTGTCGCCAACATTCTATCTAGCTAATGCCCCTAATTTTAATGCCTTAATGCGCCTCGTCTTTTTCTTACTTCTCTACTTCCTAATGAGCAAGGATATGCTTGCTCAAGTTCGTTCGGGTATTGTAAAGGACGAAAACCTACCGCTTGCGGGTGTGGCCGTAAGCAACATCTATACCGACGAAGTAGCACTTACAGATGGAGCGGGGAAGTTCAGCATTGCTGCGGCTCCCGGGCAACTGCTTGAGTTTAGAAAAATGGGCTATGAACTAGTCCGAGTAAGGATTGGTGCCGGCAATGTCCCCTACTACAGCATTGTACTCCGCCATAGTTTCCAGGCATTAGATGAAGTAGTGGTCAAAGGGAAATATACCGACTTCTACCACGACAGTCTTCGTTATCGGGAGTACTACAAAAAGCAATTGGACTTCCCGGTAGTTACCGGCTGGCGGGCAATTCAAAGTCCGTTCACCGCCATGAGTAAAATGAATCAGCAGATGATCCATTTCAAGAAAGAATACCGTTGGCTCGAAGAAATGAAATATGTGGACTATTATTTCAATGAAAAGTTGATCACGAATATCACTGGGCTAAAAGGAGACAGCGCAATCGCATACATGCAGGCTTTCCGGCCAAACTATGATATGATACGGGGAATGAAGGAATACGAAACACTGAATTATATCCGGCATACAGCAGAAATCTGGCGGAAACGGATGAAATCCAGAACGGGAAATAGCCGGAGCGGGGGCTAAAACCAAACTAATTTGCTCAAGTTTTACGAGTACCTACACCGATAAAACAAGGACGAGTTACCTATTGTCAGTTTTTTTCATCCTATTTTGCCCCCAAATTTGCAATCTTTAATCACCAAATTCATTTAAATGAGTCAGTCAATATTCGACCAAATGAAGGATATGGGTCACGAGCAAGTGGTGTTTTGCCACGACCCACATTCCGGTCTCAATGCTATCATTGCTATACACAACACTACGCTGGGGCCAGCGCTCGGTGGGACACGTCTTTGGAACTACAACACCCACGAAGAAGGGATTGTTGATGCCTTGCGCCTATCTCGGGGTATGACCTACAAGGCTGCCATTTCGAGTTTGAATTTGGGTGGGGGAAAGGCGGTAATTATTGCCAACCCGGCACAAAAATCGGAAGCGCTTTGGCGTCGTTATGGCAAATTTGTCAATAGTCTCAATGGCAAATACATCACTGCTGAAGATGTCAACACTTCTGCACGGGACATGGAATACATCGCCTTAGAGACGAAGCACGTTACCGGAGTGCCTGAATATATGGGTGGTTCCGGCGACCCTTCACCCTTCACTGCCTATGGCGTGTATATCGGCATGAAAGCCTCTGCTAAAAAAGCTTGGGGCAATGACAGCCTCGTCGGTAAAAAGGTACTAGTTCAAGGCTGCGGACACGTAGGGCAATACCTTGTTGGCCATTTAGTAAAAGAAGGAGCCAAGGTGTTGGTCACCGATATTGATGCTGCTAAAATCAAGCAAACTGTAGAAGCACACCGAGGAGTAGAAGTAGTAGATGGCAAGAATCTTTTTGACAATGAGATTGATATTTACGCTCCCTGCGCATTGGGTGCTACACTCAATGATGAAAGCATTAGCAAATTGAAGGCGCGTGTGGTTGCCGGTGCTGCCAACAATCAGTTAGCGGACGAGAATGTACATGGCCCACTACTCATCAGTAAAGGGATTCTATACGCACCGGACTTCTTGATCAATGCAGGTGGCCTCATCAATGTTGCCGCAGAATTGGAAACCTATAATGCCGAACGCGTGCGCGGCAACGTGGAGAAAATCTATGACCGCACCCTAGAAATATTTGCCCTATCTGAGCAAGAGAATATCCACACACAAGCTGCTGCAATGCGCATCGCTGAAAAACGACTTGCAGATATTGCTGCAGTAAAAGCACGATTGTAATTAAGGCGCTAGGATGAAATACCTCATCATCATCGTATGTTTTAGTATGCTCTCCGCCTGCAAGAAAGAACTTGTAGGCGGAGCAGCTTGTTACTTGGGCAAGCAAGCCTATGTCTTCAACCAAGGCGGTACAAAATTTGCCTTGCCCAATGCCTTCACACCAAATGGAGATGGGCGAAATGACTATTTCCGCCCCATCGCATCTACCAATTTGACCAGCTTTTCCATGACGATAATGGACAATGATGGTAATGTCGTTTTCCGTACTATAGATCGCTATACGCAAGGCTGGGATGGGCGCAACAGTGGCTATATGTTGGCAAGCGGAAAATATGGCGTTAACTTTCAGTTTGTGACAACCAATGGCGATAGAGTAAACCAAAACTATTGCATCGCACTACTGAGCTATAATACCTCCAATTGCATCCCGCGCGATCTTGGCGACCAATACTTCTTCGAAAACCAATACGACCCTGTGACCTTACAACCTATTTATGGTTCCGGGGAAATTATTTGCAATTAACGCACGCCTTTGCCTAAGTTTAATCAAAAACTTTTGGCTCATCCTTCTTTCGAAGCACCTCTAAATTGATGATGCGCTTCCTTGAATAAGATATTAAAGGTGGTCAATGAACCGTAAATAGCAGTAATATATTGTTGGATATCGATCTTTTCCGATTCCGACAAACCTTTATGAGCATTCACTTTCTGCTCAATGAGGCGTATCCTATCCCGCACCATCACGAGCTTATGAAAAAACACGTCAATAGGCACTTCCTTTGCTTGCAAACCCGCGTCTTTTGGTTGGAGTATAATTTTGCCCCCCTCCCAACGATTGCCCAGTGGAACCAACTGAAATTCATTGAGCCTCCTATCCAAAACCGTTTCTAATGCTTCCTCAATATCAGCCAAGGATATAGCCCCTGTGACCTGCTCTCCTGCAACTGCTTCGGTTACTTTCATGCCCAAAAAATCTTTCGCCACATTCTTGGTTCCCTGCTGGCTTTTAAACCATACCGTAAAGGTCTCTGCACTTACATCCACCACGACTCCACGTCCAAACAAATTATGCGCCACACGAGAACCGATTCCTGCTGTCATTTCCGGCTCTATTTCTGAATTTACTTCCATGGGAGCAAGTTAGCGCAAGTGTAGGGACAACTGCCGTTTCGGAGGAACATTTCTAAAAAAATTTGGTCGAGCGAAGCTCCTTAAATTAAATCCCCGGCATCCTTCAACAAAATGAAGGATACCGGGGAAATGTGTAGTGGAAGTAAAAACCTTGTTCGGAGTAAAACTCCAAACCTTACTTCTTCATCAGGGTATGTGTCGAAACTGTTCCAGCCCCGTCCACAATCTTCAGTTGATAACCACCCGCAGGTAAAGTATTGAACGGAACCACGGTGCTGTTAGTGCTCACTTCTGCTTGATACACTACACGGCCACTAATGTCTGATAGTACAATTTGGCTCGTACCAGTCAATCCGGTTAACATCAGCTTATCTTGAACAGGGTTAGGATAAACCTTGATATCACTATTGCTACCAAACAAAAGGCTCCGTACCATACTATAGCTTTGCTTGCCATCCTTTTCTACAATCTTCAAACGGTAGAAATTCTGACCCTGCATCGGTAGGACATCATCAAACTTATAATCCTGCGCGCTAACGCTCCTATCATTTACTGTTTTTTCAAAACCGATTTGAATCCATTGATTGCCATTCCCACTCCGCTCAATGGTAAATCCAGCTACACCTTCCTCTTTTGCAGTTGTCCAACTAAGTTGTGCAGTAGCACCCACTTTTTGTACGTCAAACGTGCTCAACACTATTGGCAAGCTGCCCGGCCAATTGATAGTATAGACAGCGGGGCTAGGATCTTGCTTACTTGCTGCGTCCAAAAAGGCATACTCAAAATTCGTGCTCGTAGTACCAGTATTCAAGCTGCTAAAAGATAGCTTGGATGGATCAAAATTGGTGATTTGTTGGTTGAGCGTTACTAAGCTTCCGTTATAACTCATCACGCCATTAGTCGGAAGTTTTGTAATGACTATTGTCTTTGAATTTCCTAAGGTACCATCTTCTGGATCTGTTCCCGCTACTGCATTTGCTGCAATATTAGTAACCGTACCTTGACTAATTGAATTGCCTGAAGGTGTCGCTATTGTTACCGTCACATTTTGAGAATTGGGTAAATGCTCTATGCCAAAATTTAGATTGTCCATTGAACTTGTCGCCACACTTATTGGCAATACACCATCTGGTGAACCATCACCACTACCGGAATTATTTGTCTTGTTCTCCCCGGTTGTCACCCAGTCTGTTGGTGGTACTTTGTTAATCGGTGTAGTACCGGTATTGGTACCAATGGGATAGCTCACTTTAGAAAGCTGAAGTGTATAGTTTGTGTTTGCTTCTGCTGAAAGATCATAGCTGCCGTTCGGTGCTACTTTAGCCGAGTCCATTACAATGCCGGTGCTCTGGTTGACTAAATAAACATAAAGCTGTTGGGGTAGTGAGCTAAATACTTCTGAAGGACTTTGAATGGTCGTATTGCCATTAGCATCATCAAATACATTTCCGCTTAGCTTCAAAAGGGTTGTTACGCCAAATTCTGATGTGTTTCCATTGGCGTCTATTGTGATTCCTGTAAGTTTATCACTTGCGGTAAAGCTAGCACCAGACACTAGAGTAAAGCTGGCATTAGTGAACGCACCTCCAGTAACAGTGATGCTGCCGAGATATTGCTTCCCTTCACCATGATTCGTACTTCGGCTACATCCATTATTCGTGAGTGCACCATTTTGATCGCCGTCATCATCCACTTTATATACTTGAACGGTCAAGGTACCCGACTGTACTGTACCTTTATTGTATTCCTGAGTACCATCGCAAGCACCCACATAGCCGCTCACGGTCATGGTGCTACCACTAATTGAATAGCTTGTAAATACTGGATAATCCAACAACAAATTCGGCTGCCCTGTAGTTGTTGTACCGTCATTTACCGATACGGCATCATTGGCTAGATCAATTGGATTGGCTTTGTTATGATAAAATATGTTTCTAGAAATTCTAATTTTCGTAGCCGTATCTGTTACACGAACTCCATCTGAACTACCTCCGGAGGAAGCATAACCAAAAGCATTATTAGCAATAATGTTGGCTTCCAATGCATCACTTGTGTTGTTGTCGTCACTCCCTATAATAATATTAGTAGCACCTTCAACTCGTACACCAGAAGCATCATTGCCTAATGCTGTAGCTCCATCTGCGCCAACCCCTATTTTATTGCCGGAAACCCTACTATCTTTCATTGGAAAATTTGAAAAAGAGGCTGCACTCATTCTCACCCCTACTCCCCATAAATTACCCGAAATAACATTCCCTTCAAGAGCATCATTGGTACCATTGCCATTTGTTCCCACAACAAAATTTTTAACATTAATCATATAAACACCATTACCAAACTGTAATATTGAATTCTGCCCATTACCTAATGCAGTATTCCCTGTTACATCTACACCAATATAGTTGCCAGCAATACTCACATTTCTCGTTTGGGGATACATGACATCACTATTAGTTTGAGCACTTATCCCATTCCCATTATTGCCAGAGATAACATTACGAACAACAGTTGCAACCGATGCAGAATGAAGCGAATCTATAAAACCTATATTGATGTTATAATCTGGTCTATTCAAACTGGCCGTGCCTGATCTCCTCTCACCAACAATGGTTATTCCATCCCACCAAGAATTGGAGGTATTATTTGCATTGGGCTTTGAGATAGTTCCAGTCTTATCTGTACCAATATAATTGCCTGAAATGTCCACATTATTAGAACCATTAAAAACTATGCCGCTTAAGGCACATCCTGAGATGATATTACGTTCCAAGGCATCAGAAGTCCCATCTCCATTGGTACCTACAAGTATCTTTTTCCCATCAACATCGTTGAATAAAATACCAGATCCGCCAGCACTGCCACTACCTGCATCATCTCCAATGCGAGCAACCGTAGTCCCATCTGGGCGAAGACCAATATAATTGCCGGAAATTTTCAAACTACTGACAGTTAATATATAACCTGTAAGATAGGCTCCCACTTGGATACCATCTCCTCCTAAACTACGATTGGTGTTGGCGATGACATTACCTTCGTTGGCATCATTAGTCCCATCACCATTAGTTCCAATGGTAATATTGGAAATAGCAGCCGGAGCACTGGATAGGGGATTCGGCACACCAATCATGATGGCATCATCACCGATACGCGTGCTGCTAGAATGTGTACCTGATGCATTCACCCCGATATAGTTTCCCCAAATATGAATATTGCTGGCGCCGGGTTCTACTAATATGGCTTCTACATCTGCTCCGGTATTAATAATAGAAAGGCCGCTAATAGACGACCCGCTGGCTCCTGAGGTAAAGCGAAACAAACCGTCTACTGACGAACGACCAGAAGGTGTTGAAGTAGTATTTCCTCCATCAACTGTGATGGTAATGGTTCTACTACCGATAGCTCCCGGAGCCGCACTAGTGGCTGTATAACCTCGAATAGCAACAGGGTCGGTGATATAGGGCAATAGGGAACTCAGCGTAATGGTGCCTGAAGTAGAAAACTCAATAATATCTGCACCGGAATTGCCGTTGGCGTCAAATATAGCTTGTCGAAGGCTACCCAAACCAGAGTTGCTGGTATTGCTCACGTAATAAGTAGCGGCTGAAACGCTAGTGCCGGCAGCCATTAGTGCTATAATAGCCGTCAAAACGCGCGTACGTTTTGGAATTTTTAGTGAAAATGTTTTCATGGTTGATTCAAAATAAAAATCTTATTGTTACGGGGGAAAAAATTTGTAAAAAAATTAGGAATAGAAATTAATTAAATAATAGGCCAAAGGCTAGAGTAAGATAATTTATAAAAACAGCAGCTGTTCGTTGATAATGTTACTTAACATTCACACTTTTCAAAACTCATGCCGAAATCAAAATACAAGCTCAAAAAAATAATTAATCATCCAATAATCATAGTCATATTTTCTTATAACTTCCCGCTAAATAATTAAAATTAAGTATTGGTAGGTCGTGAAATTTTCGACTAAATAAATGTTTTGCTCAATTTTTGCAGGAGCAATAGCATCCTATCATCAGAAACTGACAAACTAAGCACCCTATCCACCATGATCAACAAACAAGTCATTGGCATTATCCTAGACGATCACAAATTTTTCGCAGAGTCGTTTGCAATTACCCTCGAGCATAATGGAATTGTAGATATAGCATTTAGCTTTACAGACCCCATTGAACTGCGTAAATTTCTTGGCCAGGAACGAGATGCGGCAATACTCCTCTTTCTAGACTACTATATCCCCGACGTAAACATTTTGCAGACAATAAATGATGTTCGGCGCATACACAATTCAGTTCAAGTAATTATTCTTTCCAGCTTAACCCAGGTAAGTGCAATAAAAAAAATATTATCTTGCAAACCAGATGGATTTATCAGTAAGGGAGTCGGTTTGAGTGAATTGGCCGACTGCATTGCGACTATCAATCGGAAACAGCAATACATATCTCCGGACATTTTGGCTCTTCTATCTGAAACAAAAGAGGAATCATTAATTGATCTCTTCACCCATAAAGAAATTGAAGTGCTTAGCCTACTGATTGAAGGTTTGAATATTGAAGAAATGGCCAGCAACCTTCATTTAAGTAGAAACACAATAATTGTTCATCGACGGAAAATGATGGCAAAGGCAGGCGTAAAATCTATAACTGCACTATTGGCATTGGCGATAAAACAAGGACTCACCACTAAGGATCATTAAGGAAATGTCGAAATATGAAAGGCCTTATCTTGTTCTTTTTTGGATTTTTATTTCCAAGCTTGGGTTGGTGCCAGTTGAGCCAATCAGTAGTAAGGAAAATCCCAGTTGAATTTCAACCGAAAAACATTGCAGATGTTAGCCCTAAGGAGGTGATCAACATTCTGACACAGGTAGGCAAACGGCAAATACAGTTTGAGGATGATACACTTTCGGAGCAAGAATTTTTAGAGTTTCTAACCAGGCATTTTGCCCAAAAGTATCCCTTGATTCAGGACTGGCAGCAGCGTGCAACCTATACCTTTTACCTTGGTGCCTATTTGACCACAATCGTACCGACTGACCAGCGCGTAGATACGATCAACAAATACTTCAAAATATTTGAACGAGATTGGAAAATTCATCCTAAAGAACTTAACCGCATGGGTGCCCGGTTTCTCATGTTCCGAGCTTCTATGTTGGCAAGCTACCGCCAGAATAACCTCCCCTATGCGCTGCATCTCATGGAGCAATCCTTGCAAGTTTCAAAAGAACTGAACGACTCCAGCAGTATGTCAAATGCATACATATCAATTGCAAATGTGTACAATTCTGTAAAGCTATTTAATAAAGCTATCGTATATCTAGATAGTTCTGAGCGTTTTCCATGTAGGGGAAAGGATTGCTATTCCGACTATCTAAACCATCTAGTGAAAAAATACGAAATATATTTCAATAGATACAAATTGCTAAGGCAACAGAAAGATGCGGATACTATACGTGCATTCTTAGGTTATTATCAATTAAAGCTAAAGCCGTATAATGATGTATTTGTGAATGATTTCATTTTCACCATGTATGCCAAACTTGCCTATTTTGAAGGCGATTATCGTTCTTGCCTCAACTATTTTGATACTGTAAAGAAGCTTCCGATTGATATTCATAGTGGTACGTTTAGGTATGAACCAAATCCGGAGTTGTACATTGGTCTCTCGCTCCTCCATCTTAATCAACCCAAAGAAGCATATACCATATTAGATAATATACCAAGCGCTGCGCTTGAATCAGACGAGAACCTATTACTTTATGAAAAATACCTATATGAAAGAAAAAGAAATCATGCCGGCAACGCACTTTCATTTCTTGAAGCCTATTTAGCAGTACATGATAAAGACCAACTTCTGCAACATCAAGGACAAATCTTAGAAATGGAACAACGATTGAACCTTGTTGATGTACAACGGAAACTATCGGTTCAAACTGCAAAAAATAACCGGTACCTCTTATGGAGCAGCATCATCCTGTTTCTTTTCATCGTACTTGTGCTCATCTTATTCTACCGTTACAAAATCTCCCGACAAAAAACACACACCCTACTCCAGCTCATTGAAGAGCAAGCGACTATCCAAATAATTCGGCTGGAGCAAGCCGCACAAGAGGCTGAATTAAAAGAACGGAAACGCATTGGGCAAAACTTGCACGATAACCTAGCTGGAACCATTGCCGGTCTACTCAATTTTATGGAAACTAGGGCCACCAAAGAAGAAAATCAAACAGATAAACAACAACTCTTGAATGCTGCCAGCATGCTCAAGAAAAGCTACCAACAGACTCGCGAGATGGCGCATGAAGAGTTTCAAGCAGAGGATGAAAGTTGTTTTGGTGCAATCCTTTTGGACACAATAAACATCTTCTTCAGTGGAACTGAGATCTCAGTAACACCAGAGATTGAAGTCCAGGAAATGGCGGAGCTAAGCATGGAGAAGAAAACTACAATCCTTTTGATTTTAAAGGAATTAGTAACTAATATCATCAAGCACGCACAAGCAAGTAGTGTTGAGATATCTCTATTTGCGGAGCAGGGAATTATAAACCTCATTGTTGAGGACAACGGCGTCGGCTTTAAAGTTTCAAAATCTAAAAAATCAATGGGGCTTTTATCCATTTCCAAAAGGCTAGAAACTGTCCATGGTACAGTATCCGTGGAGGCGAATCCAGATGGTGGCACCATAGTAAGTGTACATATTCCTAACGACGAAGCGGTACATTAAGCGCTATTCAGTGGCTTTAGTAGTGCGCTCTTGTCCATTAGCCTTCAGCATGGCATTTGGAAGGAATGTCTTTTAATATCAGACTTTGCCCATTATCTTTTAGGTAAAGGCTTGGCAGAATTGTTCAGGAAAGCGTAGAAAGCATCGCGCTAAAAGAAGATCAGAAAAAGCTAGTACCAAAAAATAGCCCTGGCTGATTTGCCTGGGCTAGATATAATTTGAAAGTGCGGAGAGAGAGGGATTCGAACCCCCGGACCTGTTACAGTCAGCGGTTTTCAAGACCGCCGCAATCGACCACTCTGCCATCTCTCCGCGGCAAATGTAAGGTTGTGATTGATTTCTCAAAATTTTTTTTTGAAAAAGAAAACAATGAAAAGAATTCCCCCTGAAGATTACTGCAAAACAGAACAGAATGATGCGCTAAAGCCTATTATTTAGAAGTGCAATGCCGCAAATAATTTAACCCGTACTTTCCTTACTAACGCAATACTGCACCCACATTTTGGAGCAATATATTCACGGTTCTTTGCAGGATGTTGAATGCAATCTCGGCCATGAGATTTTCTTTGTCTAGGGTCGGATTTACTTCGGTCACTTCCAAGCAACAGATTTTATGATATTGCGCTAAGGCTGCAAGCAGGTCCTCCGCCTCACGTTCTTTAAGACCATTACTTACAGGTGTACCAGTACCTCTGGAGATTCCGGAGTCTAAACTATCTACATCAAACGACACATAAAGATCATCGCAAGCTGCTAAATACTGCATGGTCTGGCGGACAATATGCTCTACCCCTTTTCGCCTCAATTCTGCAACAGTAAACACTTTGATGTTGAGCTGCTTCAGCAACTGTTCCTCTTCCTTTTCATAATCTCTAAGCGCAATAAACACGACATCCTCCGGAAGAATCTTGGGGCAAATCTTTCCAATATTCTTGAGTTTGTTCCAATAATCTAGTGTTGTAGCATCTGGTTTATGAATTTTTGCTGAAACATTATCTAAACCCAAGGCGGTAGCCAAAGGCATGCCATGCATATTACCGGAAGGGGAAGTAAAGGGGGTGTGCATATCAGCATGGGCATCAATCCAAATCACCCCCAAACGTTGTTTTGGCTTTGCTATTTTAATCCCGGCTATTGTGCCACCAGCGGTACTATGATCACCTGCTAAGACTATTGGAAACAACCCACTTTTTAGCGTTGCCGACACAGATTCTGCCACGCGCTCGTACATCGTGTAAACACCCTTAATACGCTTGGCATAAGGTGCTATTACCGGTTCATACAACATGTTGTTTTCCGTCTCTACCACTTCGGATGGAAAGTTGACGAAGAAGTTGCTCATGAAATCCAGTGCCGCAATTTTCAATGCATCTACTCCAAGGCTTGCACCTCGAGTACCGGCTCCAATTTCACTCTTTACTTCAATGATTTTTATGTTCCGCATGGTCTAGCAAAAATAACCTATCTAAAATGGATGAGCACAATTACATCCAATATGCAAAAGCCCTCATTGTATTCGTTCATCAGAGCAGCGTCCCTGCTCGGTAAGAATCGAACACAAAAAGGAAATGCTGACAACAATTTCCAGCCCAATTTGGAAGGACTATCTTTGCGCCCCATGCCATCAAAAGAAATTCTACTAAAGGCTTATCGCCTGATGATGACAGCGCGCGCAATGGCTGATATTTATGAAGCCAACCGCCCGATTTGCAAGTATGTACACAGCACATCACGGGGACATGAAGCGATACAACTGGCTACAGGTTTCCTGCTTGAACCGCATGATTGGGCAAGTCCCTACTACCGGGATGAAAGCATGATGCTCGGTATGGGCTGGCGTCCTTATGAAATGATGTTGCAATTACTGGCAAAAGCTGATGATCCGTTTACCGGAGGAAGAGCGTATTACAATCACCCCAATAGCCGTAGAGAACAGCTCCCTAAAATCATCCATCAAAGTAGTGCTACAGGGATGCAAGTGATCCCCACTACAGGTGTGGCACAAGGTCTGGAATACATCGAAAAGCACAATTTAAACACCTACCCTAGCCCACCGGTTGTCGTTTGTTCGCTCGGTGACGGATCAGTCACTGAAGGCGAGGTGAGCGAAGCACTTTCTTTTGCTGCACTTCATTCGCTACCCATTATCTATTTGGTTCAAGACAATGATTGGGGTATCTCTGTAAGCTCTGATGAAGCACGCACCAACGATGCATTTGAGTATGCTGCAGGCTTCAAGGGCTTGGAGCGCGTCCGGGTGGATGGTTCCAATTTTGAAGATGCCTACAAAACAATGGAATATACCATTGACTGGGTACGCAAGGAGCGGAAACCAATTTTAGTCCACGCTAAGGTTCCACTTTTGGGGCATCATACGAGCGGGGTACGGAAAGAATGGTATCGCACTCCGGAAGATTTAGCGAAACATGCCAAAAATGATCCTGCTCCGAAGTTGCGGGAGCAGCTTTTGCGCCGTGGGGTAAGTGTTGCTACTTTAGAGAAGATAGAAGAGGAAGAAAAGGAGTTTGTTGCTCGTGAATTTGCTGCGGCTGTGGCAGCTCCCGAACCCGACCCTACAACAGTAAATGATTGGGTGTTTGTACCCACTCCGGTAACTAAAGAAACGGGCATCCGAACACCTGAAGGAAAGACGGAAAAAACGGTGATGGTAGATGCCGCCTTACATGCAGTAGAAGAAATACTTCAAGACTTTCCGGAAGCACTATTCTATGGCCAGGACGTTGGCCGCCGCCTTGGTGGTGTATTCCGGGAGGCTGCCACCCTTGCCGAGCAGTTTGGAGACGACCGCGTATTCAACACGGCAATCCAAGAAGCCTATATCATAGGTTCAACGGTTGGGATGAGTGCCGTAGGCTTGAAGCCCATAGTTGAGGTACAGTTTGCAGACTATGTCTTCCCTGGCCTTAATCAACTGATCACAGAAATCAGCAAGAGCTGCTACCTCTCCTGTGGCAAATTCCCAGTAAACTGCATTTTGCGTGTACCCATTGGCGCATATGGAGGCGGAGGCCCCTATCATAGTGGCAGCGTAGAAAGCATCCTTGCCAATGTGAAAGGTATAAAAATCGCCTACCCGAGTAATGCTGCTGATATGAAAGGCTTAATGAAGGCGGCCTCATTAGACCCTAATCCTGTAATCATGTTGGAGCATAAAGGGCTATACTGGAGTAAAGTGCCCGGCACAAATGAAGCGATGATGGTGGAGCCGGATCGCGACTATGTCCTACCTTTTGGCAAAGGGAATATAGTACTTCAAGCCACTGATGACAAGGTTGACGAAGGATCTTCCCTGTGCATTATCACCTACGGCATGGGCGTATATTGGGCTAAAGCAGCAGCAAAAAATTTCCCGGGCGCTATTGAAGTTGTTGACTTACGTACACTATTTCCGCTGGATGAAGCATTAGTGATGGATACTGTGCGCAGACATGGAAAATGCTTGGTATTGACCGAAGAGCAACTCAATAATTCTTTTGCTGAAGCATTGGCTTGCCGAATTTCACAACAATGTTTTACTCATCTGGATGCTCCGGTACAGACAATGGGCGCACTAAATCTTCCGGCTGTACCGATGAATACAGGTCTGGAAGCAGCTATGCTACCATCCGCTGAAAAAGTAGCAAATAAAATTGCGGAAATGCTTGCCTGGTAAGCTTTCTATTCCAATAATTTTGAAAATAGAGCGGCCAAATGTTGGCCGCTCTATTACGTTCTACACTAGACTTTTTGGTAGCCTATTTGCTGCAACGCAATACCTCTACAAAGCCAAGGGTCCGAATAGAGATCAAAAAAGCGTGAACGAAAAATATCGTTCACGCTTTCCTGAAATTATTGGGCTGATTATCGCAGCAAAGTCACATTTCCGGTATAGTGTTCAGAGACGTTATTGTCGAAGCTTACATCAATGGAATAGACATAAACGCCTTGTGGCTGATCTTTATCGTTGAATTTACCATCCCAACCACGACCGTTTGTAGTAGCCGATTGAAATACAATTTGCCCCCAACGATTGTAAACGGTCATTGTAAATGAATTGATGCTTCTACCCAACATTTGGCGGGGTAGGAAGTAATCATTCACACCGTCACCGTTTGGTGTGAAGGAGTTTGGAATGTCCACGTAGCAATCCTTATTCACCACCAAGCTGTCTGTACCAGTGCAACCACCAATAGTCACTTGCGCCCAATAGGTACCAATATCCTTAGCTAAAATACTTGCTGTCTTGGCACCAGTATTCCATAAGAATTTTGCATCGGGATTAAACGAGTTGTTCCTATCCGAAAGAACTAATGGTGATCCATTCGGGCAGAGCACAGTATCGTCTCCTAGATATACTCTAGGGTAGGGATCTACTTGTATTAACTGAGTAAAGGCCATGTCGGGGCAAATCCGATAATGCCCGGTAAGCGTTACATTATAAGTTCCCGCTTTAGCAAAAGAATAATCAACTGTATCTCGATCTTGGAACACTGTTCCATCCCCCAAATCAATCGTGGTACCAGTATGCCCCACCGTCAAATAATCCGCGACTAAATGCAGCCTTTGCCCCTCACAAATGACCGAATCTGGATTTTCAAATCGGACAAACGGCAAGGTATCCACGACTATAATTTTCGAGTAAGAATCAACGCAGCCTAAACAATTCCTCAAAATAAGAGTAGCCTTGTAGGTACCCGTCTGGGTATAGGAATGGACGATATTTGAAGAAGTGGACTTTGTGCCATCTCCAAAATCATACTCAAAAGTCGGCGTGATGTTCGGGGCGCAGGTATACGTTTTTGATTTGTCTTTAAATGTGATTGGAGTCCCCACACAAACCGTACTATCATCCACACCAAATTCCGGTATATTCGGGTGCAATAAGTTAATAACGGACTCTACCGAGTCGATACAAACATCATTACCTCCGTTGATATGCATGTAGGTTAATAACTTAACCTTATACAATCCCTGATCGCCATAATAGAAGGTTGGTGATGTTGCGCTTGACCCGGAATTGAGAATATCGCCAAATTCCCAATACACACTATCGAAACCTCCGGTAGTTAGGTTGACGAAGCGAACCGTATCCACAAGGCAATTAAACTTTGGGAGCGCGGCAAAGTTGGGAACAGGAGTAGAGTCAATGACGCGGATAAATACAGAATCCACAAAATTGCACCCAGCCAAGGTACTTACGGTAAGGTAATAGTATTGCGACTTCGTTGGCGCAATAATTGGGTTCAGCGTTCTATCACCCGACAAAATCGTACCATCTAGTGGCCCCCATTGAATATTGTAAGTAACATGGTAGGAGGTATCAACTATAAGGCTGCCATTAAGAGTATCCAAGAAAATGCCATGGCAACCAACAAGTGTCGTATCATTACCAGCATCTACTTGCGCATTAGCAATATAGAGTACAGTAGTATCAACCAAAGTATTATTTCCGCTACAATCAGCATCCTTATGGGTAACGATAGATACCTGTGAGGCTGTTACGGAAACCGTCTGGCCTGTTCCGGTAATAACCGCAGGGCCACTAATCACCGTCCAGTCATAAGGGCCAGGTCCTGTAGCGGTAAGGATTTGTGCCACACTACCATCGCATCCAAATATTGAATCTTTAGCTCCTGCTGCGGTATTCACCCCGCGATCACCGCAACTTGCCATGTCAAAAATGGGTGAGGTTGAAAATGGGGATGCCGTTGAGGCAGCAAAATTTACTGTTGTAGCACCAATCAAACCGGAATAGAATTTCCCATCAGAACCGTCGTAGTAAACCATATTTCCGTTTACCGCCAAACCCTTGCCACCATTAGCAAATGTGCCGGTAAGTGTCCACGTATTCTGCAACACTCCTGAGGAATTATACTTCTTCAAAGTTGGGGTAGTCGCGCCCTGATTAATCACATAAAAATTGCCTGCACAATCGCCGGCAATATCCTCAGATGCATTAGTACAAGGCATAAAACCTACCAAAAATGTAGCATTGCCCGTGCCATCATACTTGTACACAAAGCCGTTAACGTAGTCATAGCCATAGATTAAAGTACCCGCGCCGGTAATGTCATCAACGTTCATCACGTGGGTGGTATTAATCCAAACAAACTTGTTCCAATAATGGAGATAATTAATCCCGGCAATCATGAATGTGGTGTAATAAGTGGGGCTTACTCCACCATTTAAGTTAGCCGATACCGCTAGTGCCTTAGAATTGGCCGGCCCTGTAATGCCGGTCGGAATAAGTGTCCCCGGTGCTGTTGGGTCTATCTTATAAACGTTTCCGAGGGTGTCTATAACTTCCACCATGCCGGCTCCTGGGCCGCTACAAAGTGGCATTGGATTTTGTGCCCGAGTAACATTTATTAAGAACAGCGTAGCGAATACTGTAAGAAAGCAATTAAGTAGAAATGTTGCTGATTTCATAATTGGCTAAGATAATGGTAAAAAATAGTCTTTAGCAAACATTTTTGACTAAAAAGACAAACTAATAGACGGTACCCGGATTGAATTCGTTGGCAAACCAATAAAATTTATTGTCGACCATATTTTTCAACACTCAGAAAAAAAAAATCAAAAGAACAATAGTAGAGCCAGTTTGTACTTTTGCCAGTTGAAATCTTACGCTTTGGGGAGAAAAAAGAAAAACAGCAATCAACCGATTCCGGGAATTGAAATCAAAGCCTACGCCGCCGAAGGAAAAAGCATAGGACTTCTACCTGATGGTAAAAAAGTATTTGTGGAAGCAGTGGTGCCGGGAGACATTGCCACTATCCTTCTCCGAAAAAACAAGTCTTCTTTTGCAGAAGGAAAAGCTGTCGAAATAACTCAATTTTCGCCGGATCGTGTACCCGCATTTTGTCCGGACTTTGGTGTTTGTGGTGGCTGTAAATGGCAAATGCTACCCTATCCGCTACAGCTAAAATATAAACAACAACAAGTCGCCGATCAACTCAATAGAATATCTGGCATCCAGCTACCCGAAATCGCTCCAATCGTTGGCGCCGACAAGACACAATACTATCGCAACAAGCTGGAATTTACGTTTAGTGCAACACGCTATTTTACTCAAGATGAAATAAAGGCCGCTGGGGATAACACACTAATTCAAGAGCCGGCATTAGGCTTTCATGCACCCGGACTTTTTGATAAAGTTGTTGCTATTGATGCTTGCTTTTTACAGCCCGAACCAAGCAACAAAATCTTCCAGGCTCTTAAAGAATACACCCAAAAGAATGACGCACCTTACTACCACTTCCGAGAACAAACCGGATGGCTGCGCAACGTGATTATTCGGGTTGCCCGTACCGGGGAAAGCCTAGTCAACATTGTATTTCACCATGACGATCCACCAAAACGCAAAGCACTATTAGACTATTTGCGGAATAAAGTTCCAGAACTCACCACCTTGCTTTACACTATTAATAGCAAGCAGAATGACACTATTTACGACCTGCCGGTAAGCACCTACTACGGGTCCGGTTTTATTCGTGAAAATCTGGACGAATTTCAATTCAAAATTTCTCCAAAATCTTTTTTTCAAACTAACACAGCACAAGCCGAAAAGCTCTACCGCATTACCCGTGAATTCGCCCAACTAAACGGTACCGAAACCCTTTATGATCTTTATTGCGGCACTGGGAGCATCGGTATCTTCTGTAGCAAACTCGTAAAGAAAGTGATTGGGATAGAAGCAGTCCCCGACGCAATTGAAGATGCCAAAATCAACGCGGCCACCAACGGACTAAGCCAATGTGAATTCTTTGCCGGTGATGTCATTAAGATTTGTACCGACGATTTTTTTGCAAAGCATGGACATCCCGACGTGATCATTACCGACCCTCCCCGCGCCGGAATGCATCAAGCATTGGTCGAAATGCTCCTTAAAGTACGAGCACCAAAAATTGTGTACGTAAGTTGTAACCCAGCCACACAAGCCCGTGATTTGGCCTTGCTCCACACATGTTATGATGTAGTAGCGCTCCAACCCGTGGACATGTTCCCACACACCCACCATATCGAAAACGTAGCCCTCTTGACACTACGCAAGGATTAGACGACAGGTATAACTACCACCAAGATTAAGTGGAGCCTGCCTAGCACTCTCTTCATTTTTTGGGCGCCATTTCCGGCTATACGTTTCAAGTCCTCATGTCGCTCCGTTGCACTCCACTCCATTTCGGAGCTTTCCACTGCTATCCGGGGCGCAAGGCCAGCTCCATACCGAGGCGGCTTTCCTATTCATGGGTATCCCTTATGCCCGTGCTACGCATCAGTTGGCTGCACAAAAAAGCTGCCCCTTTCTAAAGAGGCAGCCTTTCTATTGGTTAAAATAACCGTTCGCTTATTGCTTCACCACAGTACCTGCCTTAGTCATGGCTGTACCATGAGTCACCATCACGGAATATACTCCGGGAGTGTAAGGGGTCAAGTCTAATGTGGTGATGTTGCCGGGGGCTACCGCAGAGGTAACTACCTGACCCAAGGCATCCATTATCTTCACTTCATCGCCTGCTGCTACGCCTTGTACATGAACTACGCTGGTCGCAGGGTTCGGGAAGATCTTGATGGCACTTTCCGGACAGTTGGTCACTACCATTATTGT
>JAFDYA010000134.1 GCA_018267675.1 Bacteroidota bacterium | reverse complement strand
ATACACCTACCGGGTGGGGACCAAATGGTTTGGTTGCTATTAGCGGTAGTTATTTTCTTTGGTGGTCGGAAAATACCGGAATTGGCTCGTGGATTAGGAAAAGGTATTCGTGAGTTCAATGATGCTAAAGACGGCGTTAAGAAGGAAATTGAAGATGGTATTTCGAATACCAATAAGCCGACTAACACGCCTACCAATACTCCTGTAAACTAGCAGGAAGTAGATAAGCCCTAGCTTTCTCACAAGCATTTTTTTTGATTCCATTACTAAGTGGTGGATTCTTTTTTTGATAATCTCAACGTGCTTTTTGGTTCGTTGTGAGGCTTTAACCGCTAAAAAAACGAAGACGATTTGAAGTATTTTATAATCTTGCTCTTAACGGGTATTTTTTTGGGAAGCAGCTCCGCCTTTGCCCAGCATAAAGTTGTGGAATTGAAGGCGCCGTCTCGATTGATACAAAAGGATACCGCAGTTGTTCCGCAAAAAATGATTGCCGGTTTGGTTCCCGAGCGGAAGCCGTTCGCAGGCGTACCACTAGCCGGTCAGAAGGAATATTTTGGCGACAAGACGGATTATGTCAACAATTACGTTCGGCAGTATCTCGGCAATCATACTAAGACGCTGTCTGCTTGTGAAGGTCGTGGGCATAAGAAGTTTTCCCTGATAGACAATGTACTGAAGCGTCAAGGTGTGCCGACCCATTTGAAATATCTAGCGGTCATCGAGTCAGCGCTGAATAATCAAGCAGTGTCGCCGGTAGGGGCGGTAGGTCCCTGGCAATTGATGGAAAGTACAGCCCGAATGTTGGGCCTTAAAGTAAATGGAAAGCGCGATGAGCGTACCGATTGGTTCAAATCTACCCAAGCTGCAGCAAAATACCTGAACACACTACATGGAATGTTGGGCGATTGGCTTTTGGTGGTTGCTGCCTATAATAGTGGTCCTTCCCCAATTTTGAGAGCAATCCAAAAAACTGGTAGCAAGAGTTTTTGGGATTTAAAAAAGTATCTCCCTAGAGAAACTCAAGGACACGTGCTGGCCTTTATTGCGACCGCCTCGATCTTCGAAAAAATGAAGCCTTATATCAAAACGGGGCAACTTCCCGATGATTTTAAGTTTGGAAATGAAGAGGTAGCCAAAGGAGAAAAAGTTGTAGTCGTACCTCCAAAGCCGGTGTTTACTCCCGAGGAGTTGGCTTCTATGGCAATTGTCCGGATTTCGGAGCCCTTGCATGAGGAGTTGCTGCTGCAGGAGTTGGGGCTGGACAAGAAGAAGTTTGAAAAATGGAATCCCGACTACGATTTGTTTGTTTATAACGATTATTCCGAACCTTTTTATCGATTACGCATTCCAAAAGATATGCTGGAGAGTTTCATAGCAAAGAAGAATATGCTGGATGCAAAGAGCAAGCAAATTTTTACTGCTGAGCTATTATAGCATACATTTGGATGGCCTGAATTTGACTATTGAAAAAATATTTGTGACTATTTGGAGAAATGCATACCTTTGCGCTCCTTATAGAAAATTTTTGAACTGAAAATACTGCAATGGCTAATCATAAAGCAACCAAAAAAGATGCCCGTCAGGCCCTGAAGCGCCGCGATCGTAATCGCTATTACGGGAAAACCACTCGTAACGCAATCCGCAAGTTTAGCGCAATCGAAGATGCGGCTACCGCTACAGAACAAATGCCCCTCGTGGCCTCTATGATTGATAAGTTGGCTAAGCGTAATGTAATTCATAAAAACAAAGCTGCCAACCTAAAGAGTGCATTGGCAAAGCGTTTGAATGCAAAGAGCGCAGCAGCTACTGCTTAATTGCCTCCTTATTCTTAAAGATATAGAAGCCACCCTCGGTGGCTTTTTTCATTTCGAACGAACCTAAAAATTATTGCCCCATTTCCAGAATAGCTATCATAGGTGCCGGCGCTGCCGGCTGTTTCGCAGCTGCCAACATACCCCCGGGTCATGAAGTGGTAGTGTTCGAGAAGGCGGGGAAGGCGATGCAGAAGGTTCGGGTATCCGGAGGTGGACGCTGCAATGTGACGCATGCTTGTTTTGATGTGCCTACTTTGCTAACCCGCTACCCCCGTGGCAAATCATTACTCAAGCGGAGCCTATATGCCTTTGGCCCCCGGCAAACTATTGACTGGTTCCGACAGCAGGGGGTACAATTGAAAGAAGAAGCCGATGGGCGCATGTTTCCCAATACAGACAATTCGGAAACGATTATTACGGCCATTTGGACGGCAATGATGCAACGGCAAGTTGTGGTGAAATTCAATAAGGGTGTAACTGAAATCGTGCAGCAAAGTGATGGCTGGGAGCTGCGGTTTCAAGATGGAAGTATTTATGAATGCGACAAAGTGCTGCTCGCCTGCGGCAGCATTCAAAAGCCGGATCATTGGAAAAGTTTGGTCAGTTTAGGGCATTTGCTGGAAGTTCCGGCACCCTCGCTGTTCACCTTCAATATCCCGAGCAATCTCATCACCAGTTTGATGGGTGTTTCTGTTCCCGAAGCTTCTGTAAAAATTGCTGGAACTAAAATCATTCAGAGTGGGCCTTTGTTGATCACGCATTGGGGCTTTAGTGGTCCGGCAGTACTCAAGTCTTCCGCATTTGCAGCAAGGCAATTACAAGCACAACAATATCAAGCTAGGATAGTCATCAATTGGCTGGGAACCGCTACAGAAGCCGATTTGAAAGCAGCATTTCAAGAACAACGACAACAAAATGGCAAGGGCATGTTGTGGAGTAAATGCCCGTTTGGGCTTCCTCGTCGGCTCTGGGAGTTTATGCTCACCCGTGCAGGTATTGCCACAGGCATCCGTTGGGGCGAATTGAATAGTACCGCGCAACAAAGAATAATTCAAAGCCTCTACGCCGATGGCTATGAAATGCGGGGAAAGACAACGTTCAAAGAAGAATTTGTCACCTGCGGTGGTGTCGCATTAGGACAGGTGAATCCACAAACTATGGAGAGCAAATTGGCGCCAGGCTTGTTCTTTGCCGGGGAATGCCTGGATGTTGATGGTATTACGGGTGGTTATAATTTCCAGCATGCATGGGCTAGTGGCTGGCTTGCTGCCCAAAACATCCTGAAGTAGCACCGACCTTGTTTGGATTGTCGAATGACTTGGTCTAAAGTTTACCGCCCACGAGTTTGTCGTCTATAGATGAAATAGGCGGCTATTCCGGCGATGAAATTAGGGATCCACACAGCAAGCAAAGGATTAAGCCCAGCCTTGGTAGAGAAGGTTGTAGAAAATTGAAGGAAGAGCATGTAAATAGCGCAAATAGCAATGCCTAATGCCAAGTGGATGCCGCTGCCGCCTCGCACTTTCCTACTGGCAATACATACCCCAATTATGGTCAAGATAAAGCCGGCAAAGGGCTGTGCTGTTCTTCTGTATTTTTCAACGTAGTAATAGTTTAGGTTGTCATTGCCATGCATCCGTTGCTTCGCAATAAAGGCATTCAGCTCCGGTGTAGTCAGGGTTTCTTTTAAATCCTCATCTTCCCGCAAATCACGGGGCGTGAAGGGGAGTTTCAAAACTAATTCCGGTATTATTTCTAGGCTTTCCTTCAGGCTGTCATTCCGGCGAATAGTGACCTGGGAAAGTGTCCATTCTTTCTTGTCATAGTCGTAGGTTATCCGGTCCGCAAAGGTTTTTTCTTTCAGCTTTATCCCCTCAATTTTTTCGGCAGTGAAATGATAACCGACATTGGCGGAGTAGTCATAATTTTCTACATAGACCAGCAAGTTGGGGGCTAATTGTAGATGTACATTCCGGTCGGAGTTGGTGACCTTTTGAAACACGTATTTTTTCTCAAACACCAAGCGTCCTTTATCTGCGATTGGTACCAACCAATGGTTGGCGAGGAGGGAGAGTCCGCCAAGGAATGCCGCACCAATAGCATAGGGTCGGAGAAAGCGATTGAAGGGCATGCCTGTTGCCAACATCGCGGTTATTTCACTTTTATAGGCAAGTTTGGAAGTGAAGAAAATGGTCGCGATGAAGATGAATAGCGGATAGAGTAGTGCCGAAATATGGGGAACGAAATTTTTAAAATAGTTTGCGATTTCCCAGAATGGTGCGTTGTTTTTTTGGAAATCGTTGAGCTTCTCACTGTAGTCTATCACGCAAGCAATTACCGCAAGAATGATAATAGCAAAAAAGAAGGTTCCGATGAATTTTCGGATGATATACCAATCCAGGATTTTCAAAATGAACGTGGCCGTTTTTTATGTCAATTGGGGTGTGCAAAGAACGCGCATTCTTTTCTCTTTTTGTAAAAGGCTATTTAGCGTCCAGCAGCAAATTGATTTTGCTAAATGCGGTGAAGAAAGGGCTACTGTATTTTTCTAAGCTT
>JAFDYA010000133.1 GCA_018267675.1 Bacteroidota bacterium | reverse complement strand
AAGAAGGCTTAGTACCCAAGGAGCATTTTCCATTGACTCAGAAGTTCTGGATTTCCCACGATAAAGGTGTAGAAGACTTGCAACCGATTTTTAAAATAGACACAATCAAGGCAGCAAATCAAACTGATAATTTTCGCCACCAACTTTCATTGGCAACATTGAGCTCCGGGAATTATTATTTAAACGCTAGTCTGAAAGACAATACAGGTGCAGAGCTAGCGAATGGTGTTACGTTTTTTCAACTCATCAATAGTCATCCTTTAGCCTTTACGGACAGTACGAAAGGCGACACCACCAACGCCAACGAGGATGCCGGAAACATCTTGAACCTTGGTCGCACTTTCGTCGCAAAGTATAACATGGCACAGCTGCGGGCAATTCTAAAAATGATGATGCCGACAGCCAGCCCATCTGAATTGAATACAATCAATGGTTTTTTGGCAAAGCCGGACGAAATTTATATCCGATATTTTATCTACAACTACTTTGCTTTACAAGACAAGAAAGACCCCGAGAAAGCCTGGAAGGTGTTTACAGCAAAGGTGAAGGAGTGTAATAAGTATTATTCAGTAGGAGGTAGAATGGGATATGAAACCGATAGGGGTAGAGTTTATCTTCGGTTTGGAGAACCTGCTGAAGTTTTGCGCGTACCAAATGAAGCAGGAGCATATCCCTACGAGATTTGGCGCTACAATGCTGGTGGGGAAATTACGACCGCGGGCATTTTCTTGTTTTACACACCGCCGAGTTCCATCGGGAATATGGTGCTCTTGCACAGTACGGTATTGGGACAAACGTATAATCCGAACTGGCGAGCCGAACTTTACGTTAAAGGAGTAGATTATGACTATCAAAATTCAAAAGCCGAACAAATAATATCTGGGAGGTAAATAGCATGAAACTTCATTTTTTCAAGTATCAGGGCTGCGGCAACGATTTTATTTTGATAGACAATCGCCAGGCAGCTATTTCCCTCACAAAGGAGCAGATAGCGTCCCTTTGTCACCGTCGGTTTGGAATTGGTGCGGATGGGTTGATGTTGTTGGAGAACGCTCCAGGATTTGATTTCCGAATGGTTTATTTCAATTCCGATGGTGCAGAGAGTACCATGTGTGGCAATGGGGGGAGATGTATTGTAGCGTTTGCACATCATTTAGGAATTGTTCATGATGAGGCGAAATTTATTGCAGTTGATGGTGCCCACACCGGAAAGATCCTGGAGCAAAACAAAGTATGCTTGGGTATGCAGGATGTAGCAGCAATCGAGTTGTATGAAGATCATGCGCTGCTGGATACCGGCTCACCACATTATGTTCAATGGGTAGATTCCCTTGTTGATTTCCCTGTAGTGGAGCATGGCCGGAGCATCCGCTATGATCAAGCGTTCGCACCAGGTGGTACCAATGTGAATTTTGCAAAAGTCGTCGATGACAAAACACTGGAAGTGCGTACCTATGAACGGGGCGTAGAAGACGAGACGATGAGTTGTGGTACCGGTGTAACCGCTGTTGCAATTGCATCAAGCGGAGCAGCAGTGGGGCAATTTTCAAAGACGATTCATACGCCTGGAGGGATACTGAGCGTAGATTTTTTCAAGAAACAAAAGGACGCCGCAATATTGGTGCACCTAACGGGTGCTGCGCTCTATGTGTTTGAAGGAGATCTAGACCTGGCTAGTCTTGTTTAAGGTTGACATAGTTGTCAATAGGTAGCCTTTTAGCAATTGAACGTGCGAGTGTAAGTTCGTCGGCATATTCTAGTTCACCTCCAAATGCAATTCCACGGGCTATTGTAGTAATAGTGACGGGCGCATCGGCGAGCTGCCGACTAATGTAATAGGCGGTAGTATCCCCTTCAATATTTGGACTCAAGGCAAGGATAATTTCTGTAGTGCCTTCCTGACGCACACGCAGTTCCAATGTACTTACATTGATTTGCTCGGGCCCGACTCCGTCTAGGGGAGAAAGAATGCCGCCCAGTACATGATACAGGCCATTATATTGTTGCGTACTTTCAATGGCAATGACATCCCGCAGGTTTTCAACGACACAAATTTGTTGTTGATTTCTTCCCGTATTGGAACAGATCGCACAGAGTTGGGCATCGGAAATGTTGTGACAGCGTTCGCAAAACTGTATCTGCTCCCGCATATTGGCGATGGCTTGGGTAAATAGTACAACATCGTCTTTATTTTGCTTGAGTAGATGCAACACCATCCGTAGCGCTGTTTTTTTACCTATTCCTGGAAGCCTGGAAAATGCCTGAACTGCATTTTCTATAAGTTTTGAAGAGAAAATCATGGGGATGCCTGAATCTAGTCTTTGTAGCGACTACAGCGTATGCAAAAATAGGTCTTACTCATTTAGTCTATGACAGGAAGGCGTTTTGACTACTTGCTGGTTATATTATGCATAAAAAATTGGTACCACTTTCAAAATTCTAGGATGGAGGTACGTTCGAAACTGAACTAATTTTGCAAACCTAAAAAAAGAAAGAACAATCGATGCCTGCTTTGGTTGGAAATATTGTAGCCCGCTCCCTCTGGCTATCCAGAAAGCTCTCTGAGCGGAATGCGACACCTCAATCGTATCAAAGACAAACCCTGCGCAAGCTGCTAGAAAAAGCACAATACACCTCTTTTGGTAAGACCTATGGGTTTTCGGAAATGCTCAGTGAAGAGTTGGATTTCATGAAAGCTTTTCGTGAGCGCGTGCCTGTAGTTACTTACAACGAAATGTATGCCAATTGGTGGTATCGACTTTTGGAAAGTGAGGAGAATGTGACTTGGCCGGGTAAGGTGAAATTTTTTGCCTTGTCCTCCGGAACATCCGAGTCTGCATCTAAGCATATCCCTGTGACTACCGATATGATGCGGTCGACTAAGCGTGTAGCTTGGAAGCAAATGTGCTCACTGTCCGATTTTAAGGTACCCAAGAAAGCTTATGAAAAAGGGATCTTAATGTTGGGAGGAACGACCAGCCTGTTTGAGCGTGGTGATTACTATGAAGGCGACATGAGTGGTATCTCTGCCAAGACGATGCCCCGTTGGATGAGCTCCTTGCTCTATAAGCCGGGTCAGAAAATATCCAAAACGGAAAGTTGGGAGGCGCGAATTCGGCTTATCGTGCGCAATGCTCGGAAGTGGGATGTGGGTACAATTTGTGGTGTTCCGGCATGGGTGCAAATCGTCCTGGAGCGGATCATTGCTTATCATAAGGTGAGCCATATCCATGAAATCTGGCCCAATTTGGCGATTTATATTCATGGTGGCGTATCCATGGATCCCTATCGCGATGCCTTCAAAAAGCTTTTCGGAAAAAAAATGGCCTTCTCTGAGACCTACATGTCTTCAGAAGGTTCTTTTGGTTTCCAGCCAAGTCCGTCCAGTGATATCCGTTTGGTTTTGAACGCAGATATTTTCTTTGAGTTTATACCCTTTACCGAGAAAAACTTTGATGCGGATGGCAATCCCTTGTCAAAACCTCAATCGTTGTTGATTGAAGAAGTGAAGGAGGATACCGATTATGCGGTAATGATTTCAACTTGTTCCGGCGCATGGCGATACGTGATTGGAGATGTAGTTCGTTTTACCAATGCTAAAGCGGGTGAAATTGTGATTACCGGCAGGACAAAGCAATTCCTTTCGCTTTGTGGCGAGCACCTGAGCGTGGATAACATGAACAAAGCTATCGAGACAGTACAACGAAAATTGGGGATACAAATACGCGAGTTTTCGGTCGCAGGTTTCCCCCATGAAGGTCGATTTGCACATCGTTGGTACATTGGCTGTGATGCACCGGGGGTAGATGCGCAAGAGGTGCAACGAATTATTGATGAAACGCTTTGTGAGGTGAATGATGATTATGCTGTTGAGCGCGATGCCGCACTCAAAGAGGTTTTTGTCGAGTTATTGCCGGAGCATACTTTCCTGAATTACCTAAAGCATATTGGGCGGGAAGGCGGAATGAGTAAGATTCCTCGCGTGTTGAAAGGGCAGAAACTTCAAGACTGGCAAAAATTTTTGGAGAGTAGTGCCAAAGTCATTTAGGTTCCTTACCGGACAGGTAACATTACGAGCAGCTTTTTAAACTTTTCCAATTAATACAAGTACGGACAAAAGGCATTTCCGTAAATTCGCAACTTTATTATGAAATTCCTTGTTTGCATAGCGCCGGTACCCGATACCACCGCAAAAATCGCATTTACTGATGGCGACACGAAGTTTAATACTGCCGGTGTCACAATGATCATTAACCCGTATGACGAGTGGTATGCACTCGTTCGGGCATTAGAATTGAAAGAAGCCGGCATCGCATCCGCTGTACATTTAGTCACGGTTGGCGCAGCAGATGCGGAGCCAGTGATTCGTAAGGCGCTTGCCCTTGGCGGTGATGAAGCATTCCGCATTGATACTGATAGCAATGACCCTTATTATGTAGCTGTTGAGATTGCTCATTTTGCAAAAGATGGCGGTTATGACCTAGTACTCACTGGTAAAGAAAGCATCGACTACAACAATGGTGTCGTTGGTGGAGCAATTGCTGAATTACTCAATGCAAATTATGTTGGCTTTGCTACTAAATTGGATATTTCCGGGACGACTGCAACAGTGAATCGAGAAATAGAAGGCGGAGAAGAAACCAATACCTCGCCATTACCTTTAGTAGTTTCTTGCCAAAAAGGTATGGCAGAAGCGCGCATCCCGAATATGCGAGGTATTATGGCTGCTCGTACCAAACCACTGAAAGTAGTGCCACCTACGCAAGCTACCCCGCTCACTCAGATAGTTCGCTATGAGTTGCCACCTGCTAAAACCGGAGTGAAAATGTTCACCGAAGAACAAGTTGCGGATCTAGTACAAGCTTTACATACAGAGGCAAAGGTTATTTAATTTCCCTACTGCTTTTTTACTGTGTTTTAAAATCAATACAATTCATTGCCCGTATTTATTCGGGTTAAAAAAATATTAATTATGTCAGTAATCGTTTTCGCAGAACAAAGTGAAGGTTCTTTTAAAAAGAAAGCACTAGAAGCCGTGCAGTATGCTGCAAATATTGCCGAACGTTTAGGCTCAAGTGCTACCGCTGTGGTGTTGGGTAGTATCGCTGGAGCGGCAATGCAGGAATTGGGTAAATATGGAGCTAGTAAAGTCCTTCATGTTGCTGATGGTCGGCTCGATAATTTCTCATCACGAGCAGCAGCTAAAGCGTTAATTGCTGCGGCAAACAAGGAATCGGCTAAAGTAATTGTACTCAGCCATGATGTGGTTGGTAGGGCTGTTGCGCCACGTGTTTCCGCAGCACTTAGTGCCGGTCTGGTAGCAGGAGCAGTTGCGTTACCCGAAGTTGGTAATGGTTTTGTAGTTCGTAAAAATGTTTTTGCCGGTAAAGCTTTTGCGGATGTATCGGTAAATAGTGAGGTGAAGGTAATCACGTTAATGCCGAACACTTTTGCAGTAGTCGCCAAGGATGGCACGGCGACAGTAGAAGCGCTTGAAGTTGTCTTTACTGATGAAGATTTTAGTATCACAGTCACAGCGACAAACAAAGTAAGCGGTACTGTTCCCTTGTCTGAAGCGGAATTGGTTGTGAGTGGTGGCCGCGGCCTTAAAGGGCCGGAAAACTGGGGTATTCTCGAAGACCTTGCAGGCGCATTAGGAGCAAGTCTTGCTTGTAGCCGTCCCGTTGCTGATAGCCATTGGCGCCCCCATCATGAGCACGTTGGTCAAACCGGAGGCACTATTCGCCCAAATTTGTACATAGCAGTCGGCATCTCTGGTGCAATTCAACATTTGGCGGGTGTAAATGGTAGTAAGACAATCGTGGTGATTAATAAAGACCCCGAGGCTCCATTCTTTAAAGCTGCAGACTATGGTATCGTAGGCGATGCACTAACTATTATTCCTAAATTGACGGCTGCTGTTAAGGCGTTTAAAGCATCATAATCATAGTTTCAATTTTGGAATGAAGCCCCGAACAGCTCACTGTACGGGGCTTTTTATTTGGCTTTGATTCTCGGTTTGGTTAGCGAGTCTGCGATTAACTTTGGCCAAGTTTCACTGTTGAAAATTGCTGTAATCCTAAATTATGTTTTTCTCCTTAGTTCGGTATCTACTATACCCGTTTGCGTTACTTTATGGGGCGGTGGTTTGGCTACGCAATAGGCTATATGACACCGGCTTTTATTCATCGGTTGAGTTCAGCCTACCGGTGATTTGTGTCGGCAACCTATCCGTTGGAGGTACGGGAAAGACGCCGCATGTTGAATATTTGTTGCGCCTGTTGCAATACCAGTATCGCCTTGCTACTATGAGTCGGGGTTACAAACGTAGTACCCAGGGTTTCGTATTGGCAGATGAGACGAGCAATGCCTTGCGCATTGGTGATGAGCCGATGCAATATCACTTGGCTTTTCCGGAGCTTGCCGTGAGTGTTGCCGAAGAACGCGTGACGGGTATTCCCTTGTTGTTACAACGGCGCCCGGATGTTGATGTTGTTATCCTAGATGACGCCTTTCAACATCGCTCGGTAAAGGCCGGAATGAACGTGCTCATTACCGATTTCAACAAACCCTTTTATCAGGATTTTATTCTACCCTACGGTCGACTTCGAGAAGGGCGAAAAGCAGCCAATCGAGCCCAAGTGATCATCGTCTCGAAATGTCCATCCGATTTATCAAAGGCTGCTGCCGATCAGATGGTCCTTGAAATAAAGCCCTTACCAGAACAGCGTGTGTTTTTTAGTTGTATTAAGTATCGACCAGCGTACGAACTCTTTAGCAGAAATCAAGTGGAATACACGAGAAAAAATGTTGTGTTAGTCTGCTGTATCGCCCGACCGGAGCCACTTACAAGCCATGTGCAAGCAATTGCCCAACAAGTGCATGTTCTTTCTTATTCAGATCATCATTATTTTGGCTCAAGAGATATTGAAGAGATCAAACAGGCCTATGAAACCTGGGACGTGCCGAACAAGGTTATTCTCACTACTGAAAAAGATGCCACTCGATTATTGCTTCATAAAGAGTTATTGCACAAATTGCAATTACCTATTGTCGTCTTACCCATAGAGGTGGATTTTCTTTTCAATCAAGCTCCTGCCTTTGACCGACAAATTCAGGACTTTGTTCACAAAGTGCGGGTAGAAAATGATGTAGAGTTTGAACAAGGGTTTGAAATTTAATTAAACAACGTACTTTCATACCTATTTTTTAAAAAGCTAATGACAAAACATTTATTTGGCACCTTAATTTGTTGTGCACTTGCGGCTTCAACCGAAGCTCAAATTACTATTACAGCATCAGATATGCCTGTAGGCCCGTCGATTGGAGCTTCATACGGCGATACCTTGCGTTATAGCATAGCTTCACCAACAGGCCTAACTATTAATCTCGCTGATTCGGGTACCGCTAAAGTCTGGGATTTCAGTAGCCTGATGCCAATTGCGCAGGGGGTGGATACCTATAAAAGTGCCGCAAATGTGAACATAAGTTATGCGGTGACCATTTCACCATCTGCCTATGGAATAAAGATTGCCGATAGTTTACCTGGCCTTCCAATCCAAGTGAAAGAGGTGTATAATTTTTACAATAAAAAGTCATCACCATCCCGTTTTGTTGTGGAAGGATTTGCAGCCAAGATTTCTGGCCTTCCCATACCGGTGAATTATACTTCAGAGGATGTGATCTACAACTTCCCGTTAAGCTACCCTCATGGAACCGATGTATCCAACTTTAAGTTGAGCTATAGCATGGCTGGACTTGGAGGGTTTGCCCAGGCCGGAACACGGACCACCAGGGTAGATGGCTGGGGTACTATTACCACGCCGTATGCAAATGCTGTTTCTGTGATTCGGGTTCGTTCAGAAATTGTCGAAGTAGATTCTGTAACAGTAGGGGGGACTTCAATGGGTATTCCCCGCCATGTGGTGGAATACAAATGGCTCGCAAATGGAGAACATTATCCTCTGCTGTATGTAGTGGCCAATAAGATTGGCGGTACAGAAGTACCAACCCTAATTCGTTACCGAGATACCAAACGATCAACCTTAAACGTTCCGGCTGTTGCGAAAGTTCAGACCCTGGAAGTATATCCAAATCCGGCTTTTTCAGACAAACTGAATCTGGTTATTCCTGCGGCTTGGCTTCATTTCTCAGTACGGGTATATGATATGGAGGGTAGGGTAGTTGCTTCTTCAAATAGCCAACAGACTATCTCAATCGGCGGGCTAAAAGCCGGGCATTATTTACTTGTCGCAGAATGTGGAAATAGTCGCGGATATGCCCAATTTGTAAAGAAATAGTACTCCGGAATTTTTGATTCTGATTTTTGCAATAGTCCATCAACAAGGTATTATTCAGCCCGATCATAATCTTGGCCTATTTGAATATTATAAAACGCCAGCTCATCGAGCTGGCGTTTTATATCAAGGTATGTCGCTTGATTATCCAACGAGACTACCCTGTTGAATTGGATATTTGTCCTTATTGCTTAGTTTCTTTGTAACCAATTTTATGACCTTTAACAGCGTAGAAAAGGATGTAGCCATAGCAGGGGATGAGCACTATAAATGCTTCCTGCAAATTGCCGCCTATACTGTCGGCTAAGCGGGAGTAAAGGAAAGGAATTACCGCTCCGCCAGCAATACCCATGATGAGTAATGCAGATCCGGTTTTTGTCCAATGCCCTAAACCTTTAATAGCCATGGGCCATATTGCCGGCCACATTACAGCATGGAAGAATCCTAAAAATGCTAGGCAAAAAACGGCAAGCTTTCCACCGAGAAAGATGGCGCCACAGCTAAAAACTATGCCGCCAAAAACATTGAGCAACAGGGCTTTTTCCTGGGAAATGTATTTGGGGATTAATACAACGCCAAGGCTATACCCAGCTAGCATGAATGCCAAGGTTAGGGAGGTGAGGTATTTAGCATATTCAATGGGCACGCCTAGGTAGGTGCCAAAATTGATGATGTAGTCTCCTGCCAAGACTTCAACGCCCACATAGGCAAAGATGGCCAAGGCACCCAACCATAGATACGTATAGCTACTCAATGGTCTGGAGCATTGTTCTTGTGTTTCGGGGCCTCCAGCGTCGTCCTTTACGTCTGGGAGTGGCGAGAAGCGAATGAAAATTGCAACTACAATCAGAAAAATACTGAGGAGTAAATAGGGGGTAATGATCCGATTAGCTAAGTCCTGGAGTAGCACATTCTTGTCCTGAACAGCAGCTACTATTTCTTGGTCAATATGTTTTAGCGGGTCTAATAAAATTCGCCCCAAGATGATAGAGCCAAGCGCACCGGCGAGTTTGTTGCAAATCCCCATTAAAGAGATTCTTTTTGCCGCACTTTCTATCGGGCCAACTATCGTCACGTACGGGTTGGATGCTGTTTGCAAAATGGCCAAGCCCAAGCCCTGAGTGAATAAGCCTATTAAGAAAAGGAGGTAGTTTCTGTTCTGTGCAGCCGGAATAAACAAAGCGCAGCCAATGGCCATTATGATCAGCCCTAAACCCATTCCATTTTTGAATCCGGTTTTTTTAAGAATGGCCGAGGAGGGTAAGGCCATTACAAAATAACTGATGAAGAAGGCAAAAGTGACTAGGGAAGCTTGAGTATTGTTTAGGTCGCAAGCGGTCTGTAGGAACTTTATCAGAGTGCCATTGAGCCAAGTGACGAATCCGAAAATTGAAAAGAGTAGTCCGATTAGTAGTAGAGAAACAAGATTGCTTGATGCAGGCTTTACGGTCATGTTATTTGTTTGCGCTAATGTAGTTTTATTCGTTAAAGCCAAGAAGCTTTTCCGTTAGCATTTTTGAAGTTTGTAATTTTGCAGTCTTTTTTAGAAGGAAAAAATGCCAAGAATCTATTTCGATAATGCAGCGACTACTGCTTTAGACCCAGAAGTGTTAGCGGCAATGATGCCCTATTTGACTGAAAAATTTGGGAACCCAAGTTCAATCTATTCCTATGGTCGGGAAACTAAGATTGCCATTGAAGGAGCCCGAAAATCAGTGGCCAAAATCTTAGGCTGCAAACCTGCAGAAATTTTCTTCACCTCAGGCGGTACAGAAAGTAGCAATACGGCTATCCAGGCTGCTGTTCACGATTTGGGATGTGCCAATATCATTACCTCTCCGATAGAACATCATGCTACGCTCCATACTGTGGAGCAACTTGCGGAGTCGGGGAAAGTCTCACTCAATTTTGTTCGCTTGCTCGGTAGCGGTCATATAGATTTGGATCATTTGGCTGAACTACTTCAGGAAATACCGGGCAAGACATTGGTCACCTTAATGCACGCCAACAACGAAATTGGCAATCTGCTTGATGTGGAAAAGGTGGCTTCGATTTGTAAAGAGTATGATGCAGTATTTCACAGTGATATGGTGCAGACTATAGGCCATTACCCCATTAATCTTTCGTCATTTCCTGTTCATTTTGTCAGTGCAGCCGGACATAAATTTCACGGGCCAAAGGGCGTTGGTGTCCTGTACATTAACGAAGATGTTCGCATAAAGCCGCTTCTTACAGGTGGCGCACAAGAACGCAATATGCGTGCAGGAACTGAGAATTTATACGGTATTGTTGGCTTTGCAAAAGCCTTGGAAATTGCCGCAGCACATTATGAACAAGAGAGCAAGAAAATTGCAACACTCAAGTACTACATGAGGGATCGTATTAAGGAATGTTTCCCCCACGCGGTTTGCAATGGCGATATTGACGGTAGGAGCCTCTACACGGTTTTAAATGTGGCATTTCCCAAAACAGAAAAGACCGATATGCTCTTGTTTAACCTTGATATTGCCGGTATTTGTGTGAGTGGCGGCAGTGCCTGTTCCAGCGGAGCAAGCAGTGTGAGCCACGTGATGCAAGCACTTCATAATGGACATGCTGCTGAGATCGTGCCAGTACGATTTTCCTTTAGTAAACAGAATACTAAGGAGGAAGTTGATGTGGTGATTGAGAAGCTGAAGGGATTGCTGTAGAGCCTCTGTAGCTAGAGAAATAGCTATCTTGTTTGCAATTGTTGAATGCGTGGTAGTAAAGGAGTGGAGATGAAATTTCTTTGGGTCAATTGAATCGATTTGTTAGAGGGTATATATAAAGCATAGCTTTACGTATAATCCCTACTACTACGAAACGTAATCTATTATTTCTTGCCCTTGCCCTCATTGTGCTACAACAAGCCGCTGGACAGGCTTTAACCCTTACAGACACCCGTTTCTAGGGCAACAGTGGAACAAGGCCGATAGTCAATGGTGTCAGTTCAATAATGGACTGCCTCCCTGTATTGTCACCGATATGGAGATCAACTACTGCGAAGGCAAGCTCCGTGTCGCAACTTTCAGTCGGGGAATCTGGGAATGTGATATAATGAATGAAAGCAACAACAACAATCCCATAGTTGGCGATTTTGTCCCAAAGCAAACAAACCGAAATCATCTCCAGCAACACCACCTGGAGCAGTAATAAGACGATTTATACCGGTATCCGCATCCTCTCTGGAGCCAAGCTAACCATCACAATACTGTAGGTGCAGCACAGACGGTGATCCATATGCCCAGGCATCCCGCTGAGCCAAAGTCAATGGCAAACAATTGAATAAAATCTTAACTTTAGTTTACAAATTCTGGTTTTTTATGAAACGAATAATCTTTCAATTTGCTTTTGGGCGGATATACCTCTTTTCCATTTTTTTTATTTTTTTCTTGCTCTGCATAGCCTGCAGCGGCTTGCAGGCCCAGCGGCTGGTGCTGAGCCATACCGATTTTATCGGTGGATACCACCGAGGGGTTTTTGCATTTT
>JAFDYA010000132.1 GCA_018267675.1 Bacteroidota bacterium | reverse complement strand
TGGAGTGTAAATTAAGTCAACCAAAAACCGGCATCATTGCGCTACGAGCCAGCTTTGCCGGTATAGACTACACCGGGCTGAGTAGTGCTCCAGTTGCCTTTACCCTACTGGACGCTTTGCAGCCAGGTAGTAATTTCCTCTGGTATGCCAATTGGGAACGCCGCATTGGCAAAGGCATCGAACTATCCTTGGAATATGAAGGACGGAAACCGGGAAACGGAGCTGCCATCCATACGGGGAGAATGACCGTAAGAGCCATCCTCTAATTTCCTTACGTTCCAATTTGCAAGTACTCGTTAAACCCGAATAACTTGCAGCAAATTCTAAGCACAATGAACATTCAACACCAAACATCAGACACCGGAGGACGCTTTTATTATGAGGAAAATGGCAAAGAGCTTGCCGGGATGTACTATATCCAAAACGAAGGCAAGCATATCACGATTGAGCATACTGAAGTTGATGAAAGCCTGGGAGGAAAAGGGGTTGGAAAGCTTCTGTTGGAAAAGACAATTGACTTTGCCCGCGAACATGGCTTGCGCATAACGCCCGTCTGCAGCTATGCTAAGCATGTGATGGATAAAAATGCTGATAAATATGAAGATGTAAGAGCTTAGGGAAACCTTCACAAGTTGGCCCGATAGAATTCGTGCAACACGGCCTTTCTTCCCCTACATTCGCAATCCCATTTATCAAAAAAAGAACACTTACCGAAAATGGTTCAAACCGACTACATCCACGTTCCCTATGGCAAGGCCGTATATGGCGAGCCTGAAATTGAAGCCGTAAACAAAGTTTTGCGCAGCACCACCCAAATGGGTAAGCATGTGCGTGAAATGGAAGAGCGCGTAGCCCAACTTTATAATAAGGAATATGGCATCATGGTGAACAGCGGCTCCTCTGCACTCTACCTAGCAGCGGAACTAATGGATTTCCCGGCTGGCTCCGAGATTATTACCCCTGCCCTTACGTTCTCAACTACGGTAGCTCCTCTAGTAAAAAAAGGCTGGATTCCATCTTTTGTAGATGTAGAAGAGGGCACCTACAACACGGATGCAAGCAAAGTAGAAGCCATGATCACGCCGAATACACGAGCCATGGTCATACCTAACTTGATTGGCAATCTACCGAATTGGGCAATGCTCCGTGAAATTGCCGACCGCCACAAATTATTTGTTTTGGAAGATAGTGCTGACACACTTGGTGCCGAGATAGGCGGGAAATCATCCGGTCGTTTTTGCGACATGAGTACTACGTCCTTCTATGGTTCACATATTATCAATTGCGCCGGCAATGGTGGTATGCTCTGTGTCAATAGCGAAGCCTATTTCAACCGCGGACGCTTGCTACGAAGCTGGGGGCGCAGCTCTTCACTCTTTGTAGAAAGTGAGGCAATTGAAAACCGCTTCAATGTAGAAGTTGATGGCATTCCGTATGACGCCAAATTCGTGTTTGAAGAGCCCGGATTTAATATTGAGCCCGCAGAGCTTGGTGCTGCTTTTGGACTAGTTCAATTAGATAACCTTGCTTGGAATATTGATACTCGAACCGAAAACTATCGCCGGATGCGCGAATTCTTTAGCCAATGGGAAGAATTCTTTATCCTGCCGAAACAACTACCGAATAGCCGAACAGGCTGGTTGGCCTTTGCTGTTACCATTAAAGAATCAGCACCATTCATCCGTCGCGACCTACAAATATTCCTTGAGAAACGGAACATTCAAACTAGGACCGTGTTCACAGGCAATATCTTGCGCCAACCGGGCTTTAAAAATGTAGCGCACAAAGCAGCCGCCGGAGGCTATCCCGAAGCAGACAAAGTGATGCGCGGCGGTATGTTGCTTGCTTGCCACCATGGCCTGAGCGAAGCACAACTCAACCATGTAATGGAGAGCGTATCGGCATTTATGGAGGGAATATAAATCACTATGCTACTACTCATCATCTTAGGCTGGTTGATCTATTACAACATCCGGCTGGCAAAAAAGAAGGGGAAAAACCCAATTTCCTGGGGGATATTCACCTTTCTAGGCTTTTTCCTTTCTTATGCCATCCTGGGTAGCATTTATGTGGCTATCATTTACAAAGGCCCAATCACTAGGGAAGGGCTGGAAGCTTACCTGATGAAGGAACCACTAGTTGCCACTATGCTCTTGGCAATAGGTATCGGAGGAGCGTTGCTGGTACGCTTTATTTTGGAAAAAAGTAAGGGTACCCAGAACAAGCAGCAGGATCAAAATCTATTTTAAACTCAGATTCCGCAGTAGTATTTCTTCGTAGCAAAAGGGCTAATGCGGGATTTGGGCTTTACTACCAGCCCAACACGATTTTCAATTTAGCCATTCCACTTTTTGAAATCAACACCTTTGCGCCACATTGCAACTTTGCGATGTGGCTTTCTTTTTCATAAGGCTCAATTTTCCCGATCTGAGAGACGGGTACTATCCAGGAACGATGCACCCGAACAAACTGTTGCGGATCCAGGCTTTTCTCCAAGGTTGCCATTGTCTGCTTTTTTAGAAAAGTACCCTCATTGCAGACTACCTTGATATAGTCATCCGATGCTTCAATGTAATGAATATCCTTTGCCGGGATAATCCGAATGGCCCCTCTGTCCTTTAATACGATCCGCTGAGAATAGCCGGCAGAAAGCCCTTCAGAGAGTGCCGGCATCATCGTCGTTGTTGAAAATTTCGGCTTTTGTACCTTCCATTTCTCAAGCGCAGCATTGAATCGCTCTCGCTTTATTGGCTTCAAAAGATAGTCGATGGCCTGGGCTTCAAAAGCATCTAGCGCATACTGGTCAAATGCTGTAGTAAAAATGACCCCGGGTGGGTTATCTATCAATTCCAACATTTCAAAACCGCTCAGGCGAGGCATCTGCACATCCAGAAAAATAAGATCGGGCTGGAGTTCTTGGATTGCTTTTACCCCCTCAAACCCATCAGAACATGCTGCTACGACCTCGAAGTCTTTATGCTCTTCTAAAAAGGCGGCAATAAGCTGCCGCGCCAATGGCTCATCGTCAATCAGGATAACTTTATTCATACACTTTGAGGAATTAAAATGGTAGTTACAAATTGTTCTGCATGCACTTCGGCTACGACCAAGTCCTGCCGCCCATAACTCAGATACAAGCGACGCTGGATACCTTTCAAGCCAAAACCGGTGCCACTAGCGGCCTTCATATCAGGATCAAACGGGTTGGACACGATAATCTTTAGCAACTCAGGTTCCAGACGAACTGTGACCGATATCAACACTTCGCCCGCACGTCCATACACTCCGAATCGGATCGCATTTTCCAAGACAGGTTGTAGCAAAAATGGCGGCATTACTGCGGCATGCGCTGCTTCATCTACCTGCAAATCTACTTTTAGCCGATCCCCGAAACGAACGGACTCTATCCACAAATAGTTTTGAAGAAAGGCTAATTCTTCAGACAAGGGTATCCGCTCCGTCTTTCCCTGTTTTAAAGAGCTCCTTAGGAAGTCACTCAACCTACCCACCATCTGTTCTGCTTTTGTCGGCTCAAGGATAATGAGTGCCGAAATTGAATTGAGGCTGTTGTACAAAAAATGGGGTTGAAGTTGTTGGCGTAACTTAAATAGTTCGGCTTCCTTCAGCAGTGTTTCCGCATCTTGATGCAAGGCATAGCGCCTTTTTAACGTCTCAATTTGCTCATAGAGCGTTGTTGCTAGCGCATAGACTACAAGCATGAAAGGATAGTCAATCCATGGCCCTAACACCAAAATTGCTCGTTGAAAATCCGTGCTACCATCGGGTAGGCTTTGAAAGAAAATATCAACAACCTCAACATGTACGAATGCAGCCCCTAGACCGAGTATTAAACCAACAAAACCGGCAAATGCCACCTTGCCAAAGCGGGCTGTATATGCCTTCAACAACCACATCAGGATGCCGCCTGCTGCCAAATTGATGATGCAAAACAAGGCACCTTCCTTACTTGCGTCACTCCAAGAAAATAAAAATGCAAAATGCAGATATAAGGTAAGTAACAACCCTATAATCAAACACAATGCTGGAAATATCCACTTTACTCTAGAGTGTACATTCATAAGCTCCGGAGTACCTAATAGCCTTTTATTTCAACTGAACCGAAATTGACCGTCCCTTTAAGAATGAGTAGCTTTCTTGTCTCTGTCGCATCACCACGATAGTTACTCCGCTGATCTTCAACACTGCCCATCATGGGGTTTATTTCATTCTGCACATCCCAATTCCCCGGAACAATAATCTCGGCACCACCAAAATTTATCCGTACATCCAGCACCATCGGTTCCGGCCCAGCATCAGCCGAACATAAATTCAACTCTACCCCACCAAAGGTCGCCCGAAGCGACCCGCCTTTAAAATTCTTTGACGTGACAATTTCCTTGCGCCCACCAAAGACAACGTCAATATTCAAGGCATCAGCATCATTCGTTACTGAATTAAACCCTCTGAAGTCACATCGTCTATCTTCATGCCCTCTCCTAAAAATCATGGCCAAACCAAGTAGAATCAGAACGGACGGCCAAACGATCTTGCGTGCATCAATATCAGAAAACAAGTACGGCTGAGCAAGAAAAAAACCACCAATAAGAATCAAAATCCACCACGCATTACTCCGAAAATTGCTCCGAATACCGACAAATATGCCCACGATAATTAGGACGATTGGCCAGGAGAAGTGAATAAAAATACCCAGCCCTGGAAAAAGATTGTGTAACAATAAGAGGACACCAACAACAGCTGCAATAATGCCAAACATTATCCGACCTCGTTCCTTTCGTCTTCCAATTTCCCGCCGGAAATCCTGATAATCTTTGTGCTCATTGCGCATCTGTCGATAGTCCATTTCGGTTCTTATTTTTTGTAAAAGTAGCTCGAAGCGTAAGTGATTGCTAGTGCTGGTAGGCTATCCGGAACATAGCATCGGTAAGTGGGCAAATGCATTCGGTAAATAAACGGCATTTTCACCCCTACCATCATCAACATTAATCCTAATAAATCCGTAGCCCTAAAAAAACTGTTGCTTGAATCGAGCTTTATTCTTCTACAAGCTCCGTACCGGGCTTCCGGTCCATGTAGTTGCAGCAGGCAGGCGTTCGCCTTTCATAACCAAGCTCAATGGTTCCAGCTTTACTCCTTCCGCAAGCTCACTATCATAGAGAATTATGGAACGGGTACCCACTGTTGTTTTTGGCCCAATATTTACAGCCCCGATCTTCATCACCCGATCTTCAAACAAATGGGTTTGTGGGCCACAGTCTTCATTTAGTTGGCTTTCATCACCAATACTCACCATGTCATATTCTGTGATGTCCGTAGTATTTAAAAATACGCGCTTCCCTGTCTTCACCCCCATCAAGCGAAGGACAATAGGCAACCATGCCGTACCGCGCAAAAACTCCAAAAAGAATGGAACAGCCAAGGCCTCATAAGTACTGGTAATAGCCTCACTTCGCCAAACACGCCAACTCCACATCGGGAAATTATCCTTCCGATATTTACCTACAAATACCCATTTGAGCACTGCGGTAAACAGGAATGAAGGCAATCCGATCGTAAGTAAATAAAAGAAAGGCATACCAAAAAGCGCAAGCCACCAAGGCTCCTTCGTAACTAGGTCGTGACCGTATGCAATAAAAATTACAGACATACAAATAATAAAGGTCTCCGGGATGAGTATTCGGACAAACTCTACTAGGGTCCGCGCTAACCGTAGATGCGGAGGCGGGAATGTGGTCAATCTATCGGAAAATGCCTGACTTTCCTGGCGACGAGGAAGCGCAATGGCCGGTGACCCAAAATAGTCTTTCGCATCATTGGTATGCAATTGCTCCGGTGTAGGCGGTGTCGAAAGTACGCCGACCAACATATGATCCGGGAGGGAATATCCCTGCGGTATCAAGCCACTATTGCCTACAAAGGATACACTTCCAATTGTTGTCTTGGCTAGGATAAGTTGTTGTCCCCGAACATCAGCTTCACCCAAGGTCACGGCATCTGCAATGAATGAACCACTACCAATCTCCAACAATGGATGGGTCACTGAAGCCGCTGTAGATATTTCTGTATTCTTCCCCACTTTTGCACCTAATGCTCTAAAAAAATCAGAGACAAACACCGTGGCATAAATCGGATGCATGACGATGAGTGAAATGGACATGAATTGGTCGGAGAGCCATTTTCGGTAATAAAAACCGGAATAGATTGAATGCACTCCCGGCTTCATATCCCGCTGCAAAATCCGGCTAACGAGAATAGTCTGTGCTGCAAAAATGATGATGTAGGCTAGCGCTAGCGACGGTGAGATAATCAAATAATTGAAATTGTAGGGATCGGCGGCATTGTCCAACTTGTGCAGCATGACCACTGTTGGGATAAGCGGGAGCAAGATGAAAATCGGAAAAATAAAAGCCGAAAGAGAAAAGTAAAGTTTATACCAGTTTCTCTTCGCCTTTGAGATAGCTAAGGGTTGAAAAAGATCCGTTTCCTTTCTCACAAAAATGGGGGCTGCCGGACTACCCTGCCATACTTCAGCTTTTGCTATTTTTTTACCAATAGGTAGATAGCTCAAGTCCTGAAGCTCGCCCCATTCTTCAATCTCAGCACCGCCACCCACCACCGCACTGCTCCCGAGATAGGCATGGTCACCCAGTCTGATGCTACGAATTTTTAGCCAGCCATCTTCTACAAAGGCATTATTGAGCGAAACTCCCGATGCAATACTCACATCTTCCCCTATCGTAATTAAATCTTCAGCCCCCATTTGCAAGGCACTCAACTGTGCTGAATCATGCACCTTCACTCCCAACAAGCGTAAGTAAACTGGATAAAGCGGTGTACCATTGAGATATTGCATCGGAGTGAGCTTTTCCATAGACTTTACACACCACCAACGGAAATAATAAGTACCCCAAAGCGGATAATCCCCTTCCTTAAATTTTCCAATTATTAGCCATTTACTAAGGATACTCAAACCGGAAAACACGATAGGCATGAAGGCAAAAACGCCAAAGGCCACTGCTATACCGGCTCCGTAGGCCAAGGATTGATGCTCAGCATAATAAGGCACTCGGTCGGACAGCCGATTATAAACTGTGTAATAACTTAAAAAGGGTAAAAAAATCTGCATGGCGAATATGCCATAAATCACGAGCAGCGCAAGCGACTGTGCCACCATACACCAGAAGTGCCGCTTCCGATTCACCGTCCGGTAGCTGCGTGGGGGCGCAGCCTTTGGCGTACTGTCAGCAGCCTTTTCCCAACACCCGATCACTTTAGCTAAAGGCCGATGCAGGTATAAATCCTTCAAAGAAGCTTGAGGAACGCCAGCTTCCTTCCGCAAACGTGAAACCACTACAGCTGCCAACAAAGAATGCCCTCCCAAATCATCAAAAAAATCCTGGGTGGGTGTCAGTTCCCTACCCGGAAATATCTTGCGCAAGAGCTGCATGACCCGTAGCTCAATTGGAGCATCCAGGCTGATAGCTTCATCCTGTATATCGTCAGCGATTAGCAAAAGAACCTCTGGTACCGGCAGCGACTTACGATCAATCTTCCCACTCGGCAGCCGAGGCATAGAATAAAGCGATGTGATCAATGCCGGAACCATATAGGAGGGTAGCGTTTTGGCTAGTGCAATCCTCATTTCATGTTCGTCAAAAGGCACATCTTCCTTCATGACTACATAGCCCACTAGGGTATCTTGGTCTGTCCCATCCTTTTTAACTGCAACGGCCGCTGCAGCTACACCTTCCAAGGCATTCAACCGGGTTTCAATCTCTCCCAATTCAATACGGTAGCCCCGAAGTTTTATTTGATCATCAATTCTGCCTTGAAAATCCACGTTACCTTCCGGGGAAATCACGACGGCATCCCCGGTCCGATATAGCCTGTCCCCGGGCAATTCCACCCAGGCTGCCGGTTTCGGTATGAATTTCTCAGCAGTAAGGTGAGGTCGTGCAACATAACCTTGGCTAAGCCCCGGCCCAGTAATCACCAACTCCCCTCGCGCTCCAGCCGGCAATATCGTCCCATCGTCCCCCATCACTGCCAGGTTATAATTCGGCAATGGTGCTCC
>JAFDYA010000131.1 GCA_018267675.1 Bacteroidota bacterium | reverse complement strand
TTAAAATTCTGCCACCAACTTTGCAGCCTATGAGAATGCTTCCCCCCATTGTCAAAAACCTCATCATTATCAATGTGATTTTTGCGATTCTTCAGCATGTGCTGTACAGTAGTTTTCGCATTGATCTGTCGGACTATCTTGGTCTCCACTATTTCAGGAGTGATCTATTTCAGCCCTGGCAGTTGGTGACGCATATGTTTATGCATGGGGATCCTCGAAGTATTGAAACGACAATTCTGCACCTTGGGTCCAACATGTTTGCGCTTTGGATGTTTGGTTCTATTCTTGAAAACAAATGGGGTCCCAAGCGGTTTCTATGGTTTTACATGATCTGTGGGCTAGGGGCTGCCTTGTGCCACCTTAGTGTGTTGAGTATGGAATACGAGCAGGTGATTCACGCCTTCAAAGCTTATCTACCTAATGCTACTGCTGATCAATTTGTATCCTTTATCAATCATCATCCGCCGAGAGGTGTGGATAGCCATGTCCTAGATCGCGTACAGAATTTGTACAATTCTTGGGTAGTGGATCCCGGAAATCCTTACTACGCCAAGCTTTCCGGGCAAGTGCTGCATGAATATATCTATGGTGCGGCAGGGCCACAAGGGGTGCATTGGACGGGACTATTGGACGAAGCTACTGTTGGTGCGTCCGGAGCAGTGTTTGGTGTCTTGTTTGCCTTTGGCTACCTGTTCCCGAACCTTCAATTGATGTTCATATTCCCACCAATTCCGATCAAGGCAAAATGGTTTGTGATGATTTATGCCGTATTTGAATTGTATTCAGGGATTCGCAATAGTGCGGGAGATAATGTGGCACATTTTGCGCACCTTGGCGGGATGTTGTTTGCCTTCTTGTTGCTCAGATTATGGCATTATAGGTTTGGTGACACCCGATTTTAAATTAACTTTAGACTACAAAGTAAAGCCTGATGAACTCCTCGTCCTACCGCCGCTCCAGCACATTTAATGTGAACCGTTATAGTCAGAATGCGGTTTTACAGCTTATCATTATCACCGGCATTTGCTACTGCTTGTTTCAGGCGGTGCGGGTGACTATGATTGTATATGGGCAGAATCCGGCTACGGCACAAAACATGATCCTGCCACTTGTGGCGCTACCCGCTACCAACAGTTTTCTTCATCATTTTTGGACGATCTTAAGCTATGGGTTCTTTCATAATGGCTTTATGGAATGGGTGAGCAATGCTATTTGGTTGTTTGTATTTGGAAATGTGGTACAAAATCTTGTCGGTTACAAGCAGGTTATTCCTACATTTCTATATGGTGCAATTGCCGGTGGGGCCTTTTGTCTTTTGGCACAATTGATACCAGGCTTGCCCACTATTAATCCGGTAATGACTTCGCTGGGCGGGATCATGGCCTTGGCAGCAGCCTGTGTGACACTAGCGCCGAAGTATCGCTTCTACTTGGGTGAAAATTTCAGCATTCCGCTCTTAGTGGTTGTCGCAATTTTTCTCATTATTAAACTGCTCCCCTTTACTAATCAGATCCCGATGATTGCACTTTGTATCGGAGGCTTAGTGTGTGGCTGGGGCATGATGAAATTGGTAAAAAAAGGATATCAACCCGGAGGTTGGATCTATGGAATCAGTGGTGCGTTGGATAGCTCGGTCACTCCTCTTGCTGAGCGGAAACACCAAGCCTCCAATCCGAGCAGCCATCAGAGTATTGCTAGAAAAGAATCCCAAAAGGATGACAGCCCAACCGTGGATGAAATTCTAGACAAAATCAACCAAAAAGGGTACAATTCATTGAGCAATCGGGAGCGGGAAATATTGGTAAAAGCCAGCCAGGAAACCAAAGGTTGAGCCGGCGACAGACGCAACCGAATTCAAATAATAAACACACACCAAGCATCCCTGACGAAGAAAGTATTTTATCTTAGCTGCACCACCCCAACCTGCTTTGAAAACTTCATTCTTTCGCCAATTTACGGGCAGTATTGCGCTTCTCGGCTCCTTGCTAATTGCATTTTGGCTCATAGGTTGTATTTCAGCTGCATTTATCTCTCCGCTCCACGCCAAATACATTGCCCTATTTAGCCTCACTACACCCTTTGCATTGGTCGCCAATGTTGTTGTATTCCTATTTTGGCTTGTATTTGCCCGGAGGAAATGGCGCATTATCGTACCCCTGCTTGCACTAGGATTTTCCTACCTCATTGCACCCAGTATTTTTGGTTGGCACTATTTTGAGCGACAGGAACTCTTTGGTGGTGATGATCGACTAAAAGTAATGAGTTGGAATGTGCATGGTATGGGCATCTTTGATCGGCCTGCCAATCGTACTACTGATGATAAAATCATCCAAGTAATCAAGACGGAAGCACCGGATATCCTTTGTTTGTCCGAATTTTATTCGCTTTATAATAATGCACTGAAACCCTACTCTACAGCAATCATGAACGCTTGTGGCTATAAAGAATTCCGCTTTAAAGCCGACAATACACTAGGCACAAAAATCTTTCTCGGGACAGCCATCTTTTCCAAATTCCCAATAGTCAAATTCCAATCCTTCCCGCTACACACCCGCCAAGATGGCCAGGTTGATGTACAATTGCTCCAATGTGACCTACAAGTCACCGACAAGAAGATTGTCCGAGTATTCTTCACCCACCTACAAAGCTTCCTGCTCAGCGACGGAGAGAAGACCTATCTGGAAGAAGTGAAAATGCGCAATAGAGAAGCGGTCATAAAAGACTCAAAGACTTACGTCCGTAGATTTAGTGAGGCCTACGTAAAACGGGCAATTCAAACGGATACAGCAGCGGCGATAATGGCACAAAGCCCCTATCCCATGTTGCTTTGTGGCGATTTCAATGACCTTCCGGGCTCCTATACCTACATGAAAATGAAAGGCAATTTGGAAGATGCCTTTGTACAAAAAGGAACGGGCTTTGGCAGAACCTATAATCGCTTCTTCCCGACAATGCGGATCGACTATATCTTCTACAGTCCGGATGCATTCAAAATACTGGGCTTTCGCACACCCTCCACATCGCTTAGCGACCACAATCCGGTGCTTGCTACTTTCGAGCTACAGCCGACACCAAGCACTATTCCCAACAAATAGCAGGCATTGATACAGCCAATCAAATACGCTTGAACCCTAGATGATAGTTCAGTTGAAAACAAGGTGAATGAATATCATCCAAAATAAGTACAAGCTTATAGTAAAAACTTAGTGAAGCTACGGGTTTTGAATAGCTAGAGCCTTTAGCAGGCAATATTTCATTTTCCCAACGAGTCTATTGCGGAATTCTGGGTTAAACAAATTCCCTGAGACTTTGTAAGCTGTCGCAGTAGCATTGCCCTATTTTTGCACCTTTATGCCTGTACTGCACCTTTATAATTCGCTCCACAGAAAAAAAGAAGCATTCGAACCAATAACACCGGGCCATGTTGGCTTGTATGTATGTGGTCCCACGGTGAGTGGTGAAAGCCACCTGGGGCATGCACGTCCCTATATCACATTCGATGTCGTGAATCGGTATTTACAACACTTGGGCTATAGAGTGCGTTACGTCCGCAATATTACCGATGCCGGTCATTTTGAAGAAGAAGGGCGGGAGGCAGAAGACAAAGTTGCAGAGAAAGCAAAATTGGAACAATTAGAACCTATGGAACTGGTGCATAAATACACCAGCCTTTTCCATAAAGGCATGCATCTGTTCAACACGCTAGAGCCTTCCATTGAGCCCACAGCTACCGGCCATATCATCGAGCAAATCACGATGATAGAAGGTCTTATCGCAAAAGGATATGCTTATGAAGTGAACGGCTCGGTATATTTTGATGTAAAGAAATATGCAGAGGGGCACAATTATGGCGAGTTGAGCGGACGGGTAATGGAAGACCTCCTCGAGACAACCCGTGAGCTTGAAGGACAAGACGAGAAACGAAATAAAGTAGATTTTGCACTCTGGAAGGCCGCGCCTCCCCAACATATCATGCGCTGGAAAAGCCCGTGGGGTGAGGGTTTCCCCGGCTGGCATATCGAATGCTCCGCGATGAGTGCGAAATACCTAGGTACACAGTTTGATATTCATGGTGGGGGGATGGATTTACAATTTCCACATCACGAAAGTGAAATTGCACAAAGCACCATTGCGCATGGTTGTGCACCGGCTCGTTATTGGATGCACAACAATATGATCACCATCAATGGCAAGAAGATGGGGAAGAGTTATAATAATGTGATTAAACTAAGCGAACTGTTTAGTGGCAATCACCCCATGCTGGAACAAGCCTACCACCCCATGGTCGTTCGTTTTTACATTCTCCAAACGCACTACCGAAGCACGCTCGACTTTTCCAATGAAGCTTTACAAGCCAGTGAAAAGGCACTCAAACGGCTTTGGGAAGCAAAGGAAGAGTTGCAAAAGTTGACCAACGAAAGTCCTGTAACCGACAACAGTACTTCAGATGCGGAACAAAAGGTAGTAAAACTGCTTGGAGAGTTGGAAGGCTTTATGGCAGATGATTTCAATACTGCCCAGGTTCTCGCCAATTTTTTTGAAATGGTTCCGGTAATCAATGCGCTAAAGAATGGCCAGCTACCCAAGGACGCTATTAGCGCAGCAAGCCTTGCGCAAATGAAAGAAAGCTTTACGCGCTATCTTGAGGATATCCTTGGCCTGCAAGGAATGCAACAAAACACCGACTCATCCAAACTTGATAAGGTAATTGCTATCCTGGGCGACATTCGCCGTGATGCCCGGAAACGGAAAGATTTTGCCACCTCTGACGCAATAAGAGATAAGTTAGCACAGGATGGAATTCTTTTGAAAGATGAAAAAGACGGGAGCGTAAGCTACACCCTCCAATAAAGTGTTGCATGAAAAACCTTCAACGAATCCTTCGCTATCTAGCTGCCTATAAGGCTTCACTAATACTCTATTTCTTGTTTAGCGTCCTGTCGGCAGCCTCGGCAGTGATGTCTATTGGTTTGCTATTGCCGATCCTCAATGTCTTGTTCCTACCACAGAATGGTGGTTCCGGCAACACCTTTAACGACAAGCTACTGGAAGCCGCGCAATACCTAGCGCAGTCCAAGGATACCTTGAGCATCCTCGGTGTGATCTGTTGTGTGATTGTCCTCTTTACCATTCTCAAAAATCTGTTTTCCTATTTGGCCATTTCAATCCTTCTGCCGGTGCGCCACGCTATAATCCGGAAGATGAGAAATGATATGTTTGAAAAACTCCTTGCCCTACCCATCGGCTATTTCACTGAAGAAAAGAAGGGGGATCTCATGAGTAGAATGACCTATGATGTGAATGAAGTACAGACCTCCGTGATGAGTGTGATGGAAGTAGTGATGCGGGAACCGGTCTTGATAATTTTCTACCTAAGCTCAATGGTGTTGATCAGCCCGCAACTCTCCTTGTTCCTACTGCTTTTTCTCCCTATCTCCGGCCTGGCAATTGGTAAAATCGGCAGTTCACTTAGGCGGTATGCCCGCACGCTCTCGGAGCAAATGAGTGATATCAACAGTGTGTTGGATGAAACACTAAGCGGCATCCGTGTTGTCAAAGCATTCAATGCAGAAAAATGGCAAAACCTTCGCTTCCTTAAGCTAAACAATGAAAACTATCGGTTGCGGAACAAATCAGCATCCCGCCAAGAACTGGCATCGCCACTCAGTGAAACTATGGGTGTGATTGTTGTCGCCATCATCCTTTGGTTTGGTGGGCGGCTGGTACTGAAAGAACACAGTCTCGAACCCGGCATGTTCATCACCTATATTGCCCTATTTACGCAAATCATCAACCCGGTAAAAAACCTTTCCAGCGCCTTAAATCAGGTGCAAAAAGGGAGTGCGGCCATAGCCCGAATGGAGGAAGTACTCCACGCAGAAAACTTGATTGTAGATGCACCAAATGCCCTTCCAAAAACTAGTTTCAACAGTAAGATTGAATTTAAAAACGTCTCCTTTTCCTACGGCGACAAACAAATCCTACAGGACATCAATCTGAGCATTGAGAAAGGAAAGACAATTGCGCTAGTAGGCGCCTCTGGTGCCGGAAAAAGTACACTGGCCGACCTTATCCCCCGCTTTCATGATGTAAGTTCCGGTGCAATATTGATTGATGGAGAAAATATTAAAGACTTGAAACTAGAAGACGTTCGTCGACTAATTGGTGTGGTGAATCAAGACCCTATTCTCTTCAACGATACGCTGTATAATAACATCACCCTTGGTACAGGCGGCGCATCCGAAAACCAAGTGATAGAAGCGGCAAAAATTGCCCATGCAGCAGGATTCATTGCCAACAAAGCATCAGGGTATCAGAGCATGGCCGGCGACCGTGGGGCGCGGCTTTCAGGCGGAGAACGGCAACGTATCACTATTGCCCGGGCCGTTTTGAAAAATCCACCAATACTCATCCTTGATGAAGCCACCTCCTCCCTGGATACAGAGAGTGAACGAATTGTTCAAGAGGCAATTCTCAACTTGATGAAAGACCGGACTAGTATTGTTATTGCCCATCGATTGTCGACGGTAAAAAATGCCGATGAAATTATCGTACTACAACAAGGAAAAATTATGGAACGAGGCACCCATACTAGCCTTTTAGCCGCCGAGGGAATCTATCACAATCTTGTGGCCATGCAAGCGGTAAAATAACGCGGTAATTACAAACAACTGAACGGTGCCTACTTCGTACTTTTAGCAGGTACTTAATTAAACGGAAAAATGATGGACAACAAAAAGATATTGGTTACAGGAGGCTGCGGCTATATTGGCTCGCACACGATTGTGAGTTTATTAGCAGCAGGATTTGAGGTCATTTCTGTGGACAACCTAAGTAGAGGACATCTCAGCCTTTTGGACGGCGTAGAGGCCATCACTGGAATACGGGTAAAAAACTATAACGTGGACCTCCAAAAGATGGACTATACAGAAGCCATTTTTATGGAAAATCCGGACATAATCGGCGTTATTCATTTTGCATCCTACAAGTCAGTCGGAGAATCGGTGCACCAGCCATTGGCCTACTACGAAAACAACCTTCGCTCCCTAATCAATTTGCTACAATGTGCACAACGTTTCGGTGTGTTTCATTTTGTCTTTTCCTCGTCTTGCGCTGTGTATGGCAATGCTCAAGAGCTACCGGTGAAAGAAACCACGCCACTCAGCACCGCACAATCACCCTATGGAAATACAAAACAAATGGGAGAACAAATCTGTAGAGACTTTGCAAAAACATGGCCTGAAGGAAATGTGGCACTGCTGCGTTATTTCAATCCTGTTGGTGCGCACAGTTCCGCGCTGATTGGTGAACTACAAGACAAGCCCGAAAATCTGGTTCCTGTGATCACGAAGACAGCAATTGGAAAGATCCCCTCCATGACGGTCTATGGCCAAGACTGGAACACCCGCGATGGATCCTGTGTACGGGACTATATCCACGTGATGGACATTGCCGATGCCCATACCAAAACGCTGGAATACATGCTGGAAGCCGATGATGAAGACAATTGTCTTACACTCAATTTGGGCACCGGCAACGGAATTACCGTACTGGAATTAATTCAGACATTTGAAAAGGTGAGTGGCCAAAAGTTGCCTTACAACATTGGCGCTCGCCGAGCCGGCGACGTCGAAGCGGTCTATGCAAATAATGACAAAGCAAAAGAAATCATTGGTTGGGAACCAAAAACCAGCGTGGATGAAATGATGGCAACAGCGTGGGCCTGGGAGCAAAAACTAAAAGGAACAAACTAGGAAGTCATAGAATCAGGTTCCGCTTTTATCCAGAGCAAAAGAGGCTGCCTCAAAATACGAGACAGCCTCTTTAATTTCGATCCGAGCCTGAAAAATGATTTGGCAAAAACGACCCTTGAAAATTTCAACTCTGAAAGCACCAGCTAAAAATATTTTCAAAATTTCGCATCAATATTTTCGCTCAATGGAATAAGTCACCATTTCTTCCATGGCTAAGCGTGCCGGTGTTTCCGGATATTTTTGAAGTAATGCTAATGCCGCACGCTTATATTCATGCATTTTCTCGGGTGCATATTCAATACCACCCG
>JAFDYA010000130.1 GCA_018267675.1 Bacteroidota bacterium | reverse complement strand
GCCCGCCATTCGCCTTTCTGTCTCCCTACAAGACAAACCGGCACCAAGCAACACAGCTTCTGGCTCATAACCTATGTAATAGCTGTTTCCATTAGACCCGGAATTAAGAGAGGCGATTTGTAGCGGCATAAAAAACAAAACTAAAGACAATAAGAAAACACTTGCCCTTTGCACCCGATCCAACATAGAAATTCTGAAAAGTCCCCGGCATCATCCGGGGTTAAAAAGTGCCCTGCGGGGCGGGAATATTGCCTGTCGTGAAAAAATCTGTTCAAAGAAGATTATTGAGAAAAAAAAATTCCTTGTAGCTTACCACCTCAATTGTCGCTTATGAAAATATTGGACATCCGAACAACTATCGGTCCAAACTACTGGTCCATCACCCGGCACAAACTAATCGTTATGCTTCTCGATTTGGAAGATCTGGAAGAAAGACCAACCAACTCTATCCCAGGATTCTATGAACGACTAAAGGCCCTAATGCCCAGTCTTTATGAACACCATTGCAGCGAAGGAGTTGCCGGTGGGTTCTTTATGCGCGTGCAGGAAGGAACCTGGATGGGACATGTCATTGAACACATCGCTTTAGAATTGCAGACCCTAGCGGGTATGGATACCGGCTTTGGGCGCACGCGTGAAGCAGGCGGACAAAAACCAGGTGTATATCATGTTGTGTTTTCTTATATCGAAGCCAAAGCCGGCCAATACACCGCTCGGGCAGCCGTACGAATTGCACAGGCATTGGTAGATGGGGAAGAATATGACCTGGAAGAGGATATTCAAAACCTTAGGGAAATCAGAGAAGACGAGCGGCTCGGCCCATCAACAGGAGCCATAGTCGAGGAAGCGGTACGAAGAAAAATCCCTTACATCCGACTCAATAACTCATCACTTGTACAATTGGGCTATGGTATCAATCAGAAACGAATCCGTGCAACAATCGCCAGTACTACCTCCTCCATTGCCGTCGAATTGGCCTGCGACAAAGAAGACACCAAAGCTTTGCTTGAAGCAGCTGAAATCCCAGTACCAAAAGGACGCATTATTAGAAGCCAAGAAGGCTTGCAGGATGCAATAGACCGAATTGGCTACCCAATTGTGCTAAAGCCGGTGAATGGCAATCATGGACGGGGCGCTACGACCAACATTAAAAACTGGGAAGACGCTGTCATTGCACTAGAAAAAGCACAGGAACATGGCCGTTCGGTGATCTGTGAGAAATTCATTACCGGGTTTGATTATCGTTGTTTGGTGATCAACTACAAATTTGTAGCAGCAGCACTTCGGACACCGGCAGCGGTAGTAGGTGATGGGAAGAGTAGCATCCAAGCATTAATTGACCAAGTGAACCTCGATCCCAGACGAGGCTTTGGCCATGAAAAAGTACTGACCTCTATCAAAGTGGATCATTACACAGAAGCTATACTGAAGAAAAAAGAACTGACATTAGAAAGTGTCCTCCCCAAAGGCGAAGAACTATGGCTGAAGCCTACTGCTAATCTTTCTACTGGGGGCACAGCCACAGATGTGACCGACATTGTTCACCCGTCCAATGTTTTCCTTTGCGAACGAATCGCCCGCATTATTGGGCTTGATATCTGCGGGGTTGATATCATGGCACCAGATCTTTCTGTGCCGATCACCGAAAACGGCGGGGCAATCCTTGAAGTGAATGCTGCTCCCGGCTTTCGGATGCACCTAGAGCCAACAAATGGCTTGGCAAGGAATGTGGCAGAGCCAGTGATCGATATGCTCTACCCTCCGGGTTCTTCGGCAAGAATCCCGATTGTTGCCATCACCGGCACCAATGGGAAAACTACCACCACCAGGCTAATTGCCCATATCGTGAAACAAATGGGGTACAAAGTTGGCTTCACGACCACCGATGGGGTGTATATCCAAAACCAAATGATGGTACGCGGTGATTGTACCGGACCTGTATCAGCAGAGTTTGTCTTGAAAGACCCTACGGTGAATTTTGCCGTTTTAGAAACGGCTCGGGGCGGTATGTTGCGTGCTGGGCTTGGCTTCCACACTTGCGATGTTGCCGTGGTGACCAATGTTGCTGAAGACCATTTAGGATTGGGAGGAATAGATACTATTGAAAAATTAGCCCGCTTGAAAAGTACGGTGCCAAACACTGTTCGCCCGGATGGATACGCCATCTTAAATGCCGAAGACAATTTGGTATATGAAATGCGAAAAGAACTGAAATGCAAAATAGCCCTGTATGCACTAGACCCTAACAACAAGCGCATCCTGGAGCATACGAAAAAAGGTGGTCTTGCGGCAGTTTATGAAAACCATTATATCACCATCATTAAAGGTGGCTGGAAGATCAGAGTAGAAAAGGTGGAGAATGTCCCCATCACGTTCAACGGGCTTGCCGAGTTCAATATCGCAAATGCCATGGCGGCTACTCTAGCTGCTTATGTCAACGATTTCAAAATTGAAGACATTAAACAGGCATTACAAACATTTGTCCCCGGAGCTGCATTGACCCCAGGCCGAATGAATGTGTTCCACTTCAAGAACTTCACGGTAATTGTGGACTATGCACATAACACGCACGGCATACAGGCCCTTGGCAAAATGGTCAATCATGTAGCATCACCACACAAAGTGGGAATAATTGCCGGCGTGGGCGACCGCCGAGATGAGGACTTGATGAACCTTGGCGAAGAAAGCGCAAAGGTGTTTGACGAGATCATTATTCGTCAGGATAAAAATACGCGCGGTCGTACTCCGGACGAAATAATTGGCTGGATTACAAAAGGAGCAGAACGGGTGCAACCGCTCAAAAAAATCATTACAATACACAGCGAAAAAGAAGCCATCGATTACGCACTCCAAAACGCACAAAAAGATTCATTCATCGTGATCACAAGCGATGTGATTCCGGATGCATTGGAACAGGTGAAAGCGTATAAAAAAGCGGAGGACGAAGCCGGGGGAGTACTTTAAGCTTATTGGCAAATCAGTACCGTTCAAAAACAGCTTTCGCAATTTTCGGAAGCTGTTTTTTTTAACAATCCTAATCCGGCAACAAAATAGTTTCGGTCGGTCTTTCCAACCCAAACAATATAAATCAACACCCACATGCCACTAAATTCTTGGTTCCTCCAGATGAACGATCGCATTACTCCTGTTCATATAAAACGGTTCCTTTCAGAATTCATTAATTTGCCCCGATACACGCTACCAATGGCACGCCGATTTAGTTTCCTATCTTTTGCTTTTCTCTTTTTAAGCAGCACCGTTTTCGCACAAGCCTTGGATACACTCCGAAAAGCAGGAGCCAACGGGGATGAATTTCTCCAAATACTAAGGAATAACCAACTTTTTTCAGAAGGCAACATACACAATGGGCTCAAAGAAGGCATTTGGACTGAATACTGGGAGAATAAACTGCCTCATTATCTTACTACCTACCACCAGGGCAAAAAGAACGGTCCTTTCATTGACATCCGGCGCACAGGCAATGTCGAGCAAATGAATAATTACCACAATGACCAGCTAGATGGCCCGTCCAGAAGGTTTTACATTGGGCGGGGTATTGCCGAAGAAGGCTATTATTCCGATGGGATACGAAGCGGCTCCTTTACCAAATGGTATGAAAACGGACAAAAGCAAGAGCAAACTAACTTCAACAATAATGTACGGGATGGCCTTTGCTCCTACTACATGGAAGATGGAACTAAAATAGCGGAGTACAATTATAACCGAGGAAAACTCGAAGGCGATGCCACTATTTACTTTGAAAATGGACGGGTCAAAGAGTTTGGATCCTATCAAAATGATGATCAGTCTGGCATCTGGAAAGAATACTACGACAATGGAACACTAAAGCAACAGGGCAATTATAAAAATGGCGAAAAAGAAGGCATCTGGAAACAATTCAACGAACACGGAAAAGCCTTACCCAGCCTAACATTTAAAAACGGAAAACCAAAAGAATAGGCCAGCAACTAAGCTCCTTAATCTGCACACTCATGGCGCAATCAATACTAATAATAGATGACGAACCTGCCATCCGGAAGGCTCTTAAAGAAATACTTGGCTTTGAAGGCTATGAACTAGATGAGGCTGCCGACGGGGCAGAAGGTCTAAAAAAGCTGAAGGAAACTGATTTTGATTGTGTCCTCTGCGACATAAAAATGCCCAAGATGGACGGGCTGGAAGTTTTAGCGGCAGCAAAAGAACTAAAACCGGACATTCCCTTTATCCTCATTTCCGGTCATGGCACTATTGAAACTGCGGTGACTGCTGTGAAAAATGGAGCTTACGACTTTATCTCCAAACCCCCGGATCTCAACCGAATGCTCATTACCATCCGAAACGCCATGGAAAAAGGCTGTCTGGTAACAGAAGCCAAAGTATTACGAAGTAAAGTGGCCAAGAAATCCGGAGCGGAAATGATTGGGGAAAGTGAAGGGATAAAAGCCGTGCGGGCAACAATTGAAAAAGTAGGCCCGACAGATGCCCGTGTATTGATAACCGGAGACAATGGCGTGGGTAAAGAACTAGTAGCACGAAGCCTCCACCAACATAGTAGTCGCAGCACGGGACCTATGGTAGAAGTGAATTGTGCGGCTATTCCCCCTGAACTGATAGAAAGTGAACTTTTTGGTCATGAAAAAGGTGCCTTTACCTCAGCAATAAAGCAAAGAATAGGCAAGTTTGAAAGCGCACAGGGCGGCACCTTGTTCTTGGATGAAATTGGTGACATGAGCCTGGATGCTCAGGCAAAAATGCTCCGTGCTTTGCAGGAAAACAAAATCACCCGAGTGGGTGGTGACAAGGAAATAAAGATAAATGTGCGCGTCATTGCGGCAACCAACAAAGACCTAATGGAAGAAGTGACTGCCAAGCGTTTTCGGATGGATTTGTATCATCGGCTTAGCGTCATCCTCATCCATGTGCCGGCACTCAATGACCGACGGAGCGACATCAGCCTCTTGGTCCAACATTTCCTTAAAGACATCAGCGAAGAATATAATCAAGCAGAAAAAAGCATTCACACTGCTGCACTAAAAGCTTTGGAAAGCCACAATTGGACGGGGAATATCCGAGAATTACGCAATGCAGTAGAACGCTTGGTCATACTGGGTGGCAGCAATATCAGCAAGAGTGATGTGGAGCAATATGTGTTCATGAAATAGCAAAGACTCCTGCTAGTTTCTTTCCAGTGCTTTTTCTAGACTGGCCTGTAGTTCGGCATGAAAGTCCTTAAGCTCCACAGGTAGATTTGCCGTTCCCGCTTTGTGATGCTTCCAGAAAAGAATCCATTCCGGGAGATAAATCTTTAACCAGAACCAAGCAAGCCATCCGCCAACAAGCACCGTGAATACGACTGCCATTAGCGGCAGAATGGTAAGTAAGCCGAAAATTACTAGTAAATACCAGCAGAGGCTCAGCAATACAGCTAGGCTCAATTGTACCGGTGCCCTAAAGTCCGGACTGGATACTCTTTGATCTGCAATTGTCTTGGCTAGGTATAACGGTAGTCCACTTAGCACCACACCCAAAAAGCCGATAGGCAATCCCAACAACACGATCAATTGGTGCATCTGACGCTTTTTACCTTTGGTCGGAATTTCTAGTAGTACTTTTTCCTGGTCTCTTATCCGATTATAGCTTTGCAATAGTCTGCTTGTATCCCAGGCTTCGCTGTTTACTTGAGCGAGAAAATTCTGGCATTCAGAAAAACGGACACGAGCTACAATTTGTTTAAACGATTTTAGCCCAATACCGACCAGTGGCCACTTCGCTTGCTCCGGTACATTCCATACCAAAGGTGCAAGGTCCAGCTCCGCCCTGCGCATCGCCCGTGTAGCTAAGTGTGGCAAACTAGATCCTTCTTTTGATAAATCAATAGCCCTTCCAGCTTCCAGAAACACATCTTCATAAGGATGTTCCGGATCGATATAGTTGATGCCAAGCGGGATGAGTGCAATAGCCATATCCTGCTCAGCAATTAGTGAAGCTGCCAAACGAAAAGGCCCCTTTTTTAAGGGCTTTAGTACCGGGGCGACATCACTGATCCCCTCGCAAAAAATAAGTACAGCACCGCCGCCTTTCAGAATAGCTGCGGCTTCGCTATTACTGCTTTCGTTGTGTTGTAGCATGTCTTTGCCATCCACCATTCGGTAAATCGGCAGCATGCCTAAATGGCGCATCAATCTATTGGCGTACGGATTGCCGAATACATCACCACGCGTAAAAAAATGAACCTTCCTTCGTACAAAACAAGCCACCAGCATAGCATCCATAAAAGATGCCGTATGATTGGCCAGTATGATTGTAGCGCCACCATTGTCAATTTGCTCCATGCCACAGCAGGTAATACGGCGAAACCAGAGCCGAAACCCTAGCTTCATAATTGGCTTTAATATGGAGTACAACATTGAATGTTCAGCCGCTTGCCAGAAAAAGTCGGAATAATATTGGGTAAAACGAAAAAAAGTAATCGAAACTAAAAAAGTAACTTTACTATTGCACGCAAAATTTTCAAACGGGAAAAATGGCGGTTTCGAAGGCTAAGATATTATTTGTAGAAGATGATCCTACTCTGGCATTTGTTGTGAAAAGCAAGCTGGAACAACAAGGCTATGAGGTGACCCACACGGTTGATGGTGACAATGCTTGGAATCTTTTCATGAAAAATAACTTTGACCTTTGCATGTTGGATGTACTCCTCCCCAACAAAGGTGGCCTATGGCTTGCTGATCAAATCCGTAAGAAAAACGATCATATCCCCATCCTCCTTTTAACTTCTAAAACATTAGACGACGACAAAATTGAAGGCTTTAAAAGCGGTGCCGATGACTATATCACCAAGCCCTTCAACATCCAGGAGTTGTTGCTACGTATTGAAGTATTTCTACGGCGGACTAAGCGGAAAAATATTGCCGAACCTGAAGTGATCCGCTTGGGAAACTACGATTTTGATTATGCCAACTTGACTTTGACTAGTCTAAGCGAAAAGAAACAATTGACACAAAGAGAAGCTGACTTACTTTTCTTCTTTGCTACCAATCCCAATAAAATATTGAAACGGGAAGATATCCTCCTGCAGGTCTGGGGTAAAGAGGATTATTTTTTGGGTCGTTCAATGGATGTGTTCGTCACAAAAATCAGAAAACATATCAAAGGGCAGCCGGGGCTTGAGCTACAAACACTACATGGGATAGGCTTTAAATTCATCAACGAAGCCGCAGTCGTTTAAACTACACCTTGAAAACACTTTTTATCCGCGCTAGCTGATTTTTCAATATATTTGGCTCCATTTTCAAAAGTCAGTGAGATGATGCGGAATGCTTTAACTATCAGTTCATTCTTTCTATTTGTTTTCTTGTTCGCTAGCTGTAGCCAGCGCAAGTTGCAAAGGAAACATCAGTACATGAATGATGCCTATACTGAACTAAAAAATGGCCTAAGTAGTGCAAACGTTTTGCTGGTCAACGATAGTATTAAGGTAATGTTTCCGGACAATGTGATTTTTGATTTTGGTATGGCTGCGGTATTGCCCAAATTCAGTCCGGTGCTGGATCGCTTTGTTACTGTACTCAATGAATATCCAAAAACCGGGGTCTTGATAATTGGCCATACCGACTCCATCGGTAGCGACGCGGATAATATTTTACTTAGCACGCGTAGAGCCAATAATACCGAAACTGTCTTGAGGGAAAAAGGAATTCAGGAAAAGAGGCTCAACTCTTGGGGACTAGGAGAAAGAATGCCCATTGCCAGCAATGCTACCGATGAGGGGCGTACAAAAAATAGGCGAGTAGAATTTGTGGTACTCTACAACTACCGCAATAAAAACCCCAAAAAGCACTAGAGCTTAAGGCGGGTTTCAATCAAGTAATTGTTCCGATCAGCAGAGTTTCTTGCTATCAACTCACCGATATAACCTGATAGAAAAAAGAGTGTGCCCATGACCATTGTCGTGAGCGCAATGTAAAACCAAGGCCGATTGGTGAGTCCATAATTGGAGCCCGCATAAATGCGCTCAATGATGAGCCATAGCGCTGCGCCAAACCCTATCAAGAACATGATCATCCCGATAAAACCAAAAAAGTGCATCGGCTTTTTACCAAAACGAGAGATGAACTGTATGCTGAGCAGATCCAAAAAACCATTCACAAACCGCTCCCAGCCGAACTTGCTAACGCCATACTTACGGGCTTGGTGCACCACCACTTTCTCACCGATCTTTCTAAATCCTGCCCATTTGGCCAAGATTGGGATGTAGCGATGCATCTCCCCATACACTTCAATGCTTTTCACCACCTTTCGCTTATAGGCTTTCAAGCCACAGTTCATATCGTGAAGCTTCAGGCCACTCATCCGCCTATTCACAGCATTGTACAGTTTTGAAGGTAGGTTCTTCGTGAAGGTATTGTCGTGGCGTACTTTTTTCCAGCCACTCACTAAGTCATAATCCCCCTCCACAATCATTTTGTACAAGCCGGGAATTTCATCCGGTGAATCTTGCAAATCAGCATCCATTGTGATCACTACATCGCCCTGAGTCGCCTTAAATCCTTCATTAAGTGCTGCACTCTTGCCATAATTCCGTTGAAAACGAATCCCCCGAACAGTCTCATACTTTTCCGCCAATGCAGTGACTACTTTCCAGCTGTCATCCGTGCTACCATCATCTACTAAAATCACTTCATAGCTATATTGATTCGCCACACACACACGGGCAATCCACGCCAACAACTCCGGTAGGCTTTCTTCTTCATTAAAAAGCGGAACGACAATAGATATATCAAGGGCCATGAAAAATTCTTTAAAAAATCAAATTATGCAAGTTCCTGCTTGGGCTTACGTCGCACAATGAATGCTGCAATAAAACCGAAAAAGCTTAGCGTGATTAAGCTTTTTGCGTAGCTATAAAGCAAAACTCCGGGAGAAAGGCTATTAGCAAGCTGCTTGTCCATTTCTGCGGCAGTTTCATCCAATTTTTCTTGTGGCGCATGCATTCTTTGCATAAATTCCAGTGTACCCGCCTTCACCTTTTCCGCCACACTCGGATCTATCAACTTAGCATATACAATGCCCCAAATTGTTGAGATAATTGAAGAAACCAATATCGCTACAAAGATGGCAGCAAAGGCATCTTTTATGGTGATATAGCCCCCCATTGCTTTACGTTGGCGGGCACCTGTGATGCCATAAAGTACTATTAGGGCTACAAAAGTGACGCCACCCAACACCATAAAAGCGATATAACTCTTTGGTAGGGCAAACATGTAGTTGATTACCGAAAGAATCACGGATACTAAGCCGATAATCAAGCCCATTTTCACTGGGATATCCCATCGTTTAAATTCTGTTGCTGGCATATTCAGATTGATATTGGAGTTGGTCATAAAAACTAAGGATTAATTGGTAAAAATAGCTTCCACGCTACCTTTTAGGCGAATGCCCTCAAATGGGTTGTTGCGGGCCAAAGAGGGGCTATCTGAATGGGAAAATACCGTCTCTTTCTTGGTAGAAAATAATGTGTACCTCCCTTTCTTTTCGGTACCGTTAAAGGGTGTTGTTCCAAGGCCAAATATCTGTCTAGGCCTACGATTCAAGGCATCCACAATCCGTTGCAAGGACACCTTCCCGGCAGTCGCAGTCAACACTATAGGGAGCACCAATTCCTGAACAGCCATCCCTTCCCCGGCATACTCAAACTCTTTGGCCTTTGCATCCCAATCCTGCGGACGATGATGAGAGCTGATGCAATCAATTGTACCCTCTGCTAGTCCGGTAATGAGCGCTTGCCGATCTTCTTCAGTTCGAAGTGGTGGTGTTACCTTGTACTGGCTATCGTAGCCTTGCAAGGCCTCGTCCGTAAGGAGCAAGTGGTAGGGCGTGACCGAACAAGTAACCTTCAATTGTTCTGACTTTGCCCTTCGAATCAAGTCCAAGCTTTCTTTGCAACTTATCCCGGTAAAATGAATCCTTGAATCGGTATAGCGACACAATTCAATATCCCGATGCACCAACAAGGCCTCCGCAATTGCCGGAATACCGGCCATGCCCAAACGGGTGGAATGCACACCTTCATGCATCAAGCCTCCCGAAGCCAAAGCAGCATCCATTGGTAGCTGAATCACGACACCATCAAAAGCCTTCACATATTCAAGCGCTTTTAGCATCAGGCCACTATTCTGAATTGGCTTCCAACCATCAGAAAAAGCAACGGCACCGCCCTGATACATATCCATCATCTCTGCCAAAGCCTTTCCTTCCAATTGCTGACTCACAGCACCAAGCGGATGAAGCCGTACGCCGAAATATCCACTCTTCTGACGCACATAATCTATTCCGGCTCGTGTATCGACAGTCGGCTTTGTATTAGGAAGCAGAAAGACATCGGTAAACCCACCCTTCGCAGCAGTCGCGGAGCCAGTCTTGATCGTTTCTTTTTGCTCAAAGCCCGGTTCGCGATAGTCGGCAAATACATCAACAAAGCCTGGAGTAAGATACAAGTCATCGTTAGTTCCGTCCCAAATCCGCTCACATCCAGCATCATCAAGATCTTGGCCAATTTGGATCTTCCCCCCACCTATTAAGACATCCACTTTCTTTTCATGATAGGAGGAGTCATGATCCAGCACAATAACCTTTCGGAGCAAGCAGGACATAATAAAGAATTAAGTAGTTGCAGTATTGATAGATGAATTCCGTTTTGCGAGGAGCAAATAGCTTTCAGCAAATGCCAAAATGAGGGCTAAAATAGCACAAACTTTCCAAAGGGGTAGGCCGGCACCGTTCCCTCCAGACCCCTTGCCAGTGGCAGTTTCGGCAGTCTGCCAAGTAGCCGCCTTATCAGGCCATTCTTTCTGGAGCACCTTCATATCCCAAAGGGACAAATCCGAATAAGCTCTCGTGCCATTCAAGCCCAAGACGACACTATCACCGGTAGCCGCGCGTAGGGTATAAAATCCCGGATGCTGTTGTACCACATCCACAAATACTTCTACCCCTCCCCCAACAATGTTTTGAGGCGGTATGGCATCAAGACCAGGAGCGACAAGGTGCACCATATTTCGCTCACCTACATTATATAGCGGTACATAAGCAGCCTGTTGCTTCCCTGCGGTAAGGGCATACACATTCGCACCCTGGCTCTGTGCAGCCATTTGATAGAGAAAGGGTACGAAAAAATAGGAAGTCGGAAAATTGCCCCCGGACAGATCTGCTGTTGTGGCACAGAGATAAAAATTGCCCCGCCCACTAGAATAACGGATAAAAAAAGGATCGCCATTACGGAAACTTAGTGCCGCCTGTCCTCCGGCTGTCAAGCCAGACTGTATTTGATAATGCCAAACAACGGTAGGCAATTGTACATTGTCCGGAATACTTTCAAAAATATCTCTGATCAACACGGCTCCAGACTGCATCCGGCTCAATTGGGTACTGACGGAGTCTAAAGCCGCTACCCGAATATCCCCAGCGTACTGCAGGGCATCATTCAAGCCCGAAAGCTGCCGAGTCTTTCCCGGAAAAAGTGCAACGCTCTGTCCACTTGCCAATGCATCCTTAAGCTGTTGACCAATAGATGCCGGTAGTGTGGTTATCCCATTAAGGATAACAAGATTAAAATCCTTCCAACTTTTTGGTGCGCGATTCAAATCAAATTCCTGAACCTGAAACCCATTATAAGAGCGGAAGGCAGCTTGAAAATAGGGACTTGGGGGTCCTTCATTCAAAACTAGTACAGAAAGCCCCGGAGCACTTCTCACTGCAATTCGAAACGTATCATCAAACGGCATCGCAGCATCGGAAAGGCTGAGTTGCATTCTTTGCCAGCCGGCATCATTCAACGAAAATGCTAAGGTATCACTACTCCTTCCTTGCTCATTAAAATGTAAGGACGCGGCACTCTTCACCTGGCCAGCTACCGAGAGCTGAACAATAGGCGCTATACTATTTTGTAGCTCACCGACTCGTCGGGACTGTACTATCAACGCATTACCCTGCCCCGCTTGCAATACCGGCGTGTTCAAGTATGCCGTATCGATAAAAATATTGTGACGCTGCGGTGCCTGAATGACAATCGCATGTAGCAAGATATTCCGCCGTAGTGTTTCGCTTAGGCCGGTACTAAACTGCGCTTTTGGAAAATTGGAATAATAGAAAAGATCTACCGCCGGCACATGCTCACTTTGGAGCAAAGTCTGAACCGTTGCAAAAATTTGGCTTGCATCTTTCTTTACCGCTGATATCTCAATGTTGGATAGAATAGCCTTCAGTTTTTCCGCAGGCTGTGGCTCGTAGCTATATGCCTTATCATTGCTAAGGAGCACAAATTGGTCAGTAGGTGCTGCGCTGTTCAATTGCTTTAAAATAGCTTCTTTAGTAAGATCCAAACCACTTCTTACACCGGTCTTCAAGCTCATTGCCGGATTGTTGTCCAGGTAAATTACTTGTAGCCTTGAACTTAGCTGCTTCCCGGACTTTGTCGTAAAAAATGGTTGAGCAAAGGCGGCCACCAAAGCCAATAAAAACAGAATACGCAAGGCTAGAAGCAACTTGTAGCGAATTTCGCTTGATCGGCGAGAACGCAGTTGGACATTCCTAAGAAAGCGGGTATGCGGAAATAGTACCGTCTTATACCGCCTGAGATTGAACAGGTGAATAAGCAGCGGGATGGCAATCACCGCCGAGGCTAATAGGAATAGAGGAAACAAAAATCCCACAGGAGCGAAGTTAGGGGCAAGTATTATGTGGCGGAATAGCAGAACCCGTTTCCATATTCAACCGAGAGGGTGCAATTACTAATTTGCTGAAAAAAATCTGATTCGAAATACAAGGCCATTTTAGATGGAGGTATTGTTAAGAATTTGGGCTTACTTATAAATCAAAACTTGTGCTTCCCTTCCGCTGGATTTACAAGCACGGTACATGCCATCACTGTTAAACGGCATGGAAATATTACCTTGTGCATCCACCGCAACTAAGCCACCTTCGCCACCAATCTTTACTAATTTCTCTAGCACCACCAAGTCTGAGGCCTCCTGCAAGGATAGGCCTTTATAGCTCATTAAGCAGTGAATATCATGTGCTACCGCAGCTTTAATAAACAATTCGCCATGACCGGTACAAGAGATAGCACAAGTATCATTTGCGGCCCAAGTACCGGCACCAATAATCGGGGAGTCGCCCACCCGGCCAAATTGCTTATTGGTCATGCCCCCGGTGGAAGTTGCCGCTGCCAGATCGCCCCGAATATCTAATGCTACTGCACCAACTGTTCCAAACTTCTTCTCAGTATGATCCAATTGCACCCGCCCTTCCTGTAATGCTTGCTGCCATTGATCAAAGCGTTGTTGTGTAAAGAAATAACTAGCCGGCTGCAGGGGAAAATCTTGTGTCTGCGCAAAGGTCTGTGCCCCTTGCCCTATCAACAGCACATGCTCCGTCTCTTCCATCACAGCACGAGCAAGCTGCACCGGATTGCGCACACCTTGAATACCGGCTACAGCACCACAAGCCAAATTATTTCCTGCCATGATCGCCGCATCCATTTCATGCTCACCAATATGATTAAACACCGAACCCCGTCCGGCATTAAACAAGGGACAATCTTCTAGACTGCTTACCGTAGCTGCTACCGCATCAATAGCCGATCCTCCAGCTTCTAAGATGGCATATCCTGCATCTAGTGCCGTTTGCAAGCCAAGCTGATACTGTGCCTGCAATTCTGGCGTCATCGTTTCGCGAAGGATAGTGCCTGCACCGCCATGCAGCGCCAAAGCAATTGTGGAATGGGACATAGAATATTGTTAGAAAAGATGGGTGAAGTTAAGACTACCCGCAGCCTTCCCATAAATTTGCCAACCCAAAAAACATTTGAACGTTATGCGTGTTGCGCTTGTCGGTGCCACCGGATTGGTGGGGAGTACGATGCTCCAAATCCTTGAAGAGAGAAAATTTCCGGTAACGGAATTGCTTCCCGTAG
>JAFDYA010000012.1 GCA_018267675.1 Bacteroidota bacterium | reverse complement strand
TCCGTCTGAGCTATTGGTGCATGATTCGTGGTGCCCGGATTCGGTACTACTGATACATAAGCCCATGCTGTGGTACACAATGGCACTGCATTACATACGGTATATTTAAAGCTATCCACGCCATTGAAGTTGCTATCTGGTGTGTAGGTAAATGTTCCATTCGTATTCATACCTACTGAACCATGGCTAGGACCTGTTGCTAGCGTGGTATCGTAGTTCAATACTCCTGTGTTCGGATCCAGATCGTTCGTACGTACGGTACTGCTGATCGGATGATTCTCATTTACAGACAAGTGGTCAGGTTCTGCTATCGGTGCCTTGGGCTTCTCGGCTGTTACCGTAATGCTCAAGGTCGCTGTATCACACTTCGCTGGGGTACCTCCGTCGCAGGCTGCATAGCGTACCGCTACTGTGCCGGTATAGTTCGGTGCCGGTACAAAGGTGTATCCTCCGGTTGCACTTGGCGTGAAGGTCCCTATTGCCGGTGGTACGGTATCTAAGAATGTGGTGTTCAAGCTGTCTCCATCAGGATCACTGTCATTGTTCAATACATTACCTGTCAAAGGATGATTGGCTTGGGTGCTCGCTACATCGTCTTGTGCATAGGGTGGATGGTTAGCACTTGGGCTATCCAACATCGGATTCACTTGGATGATCAACAATGAATTGACACAAATTGATGGTGTTCCATTATCGCATACTTGATTGATGGCTGTGTCTGTGCCTACAAAGGAACTGTCCGGTACGTAGGTATAGCTGCCATCTGTATTCACGGTCAAGGTCCCGTGTTTCACATTGCTCACATTGGTATAGCTTAGACTGTCTCCATCAGGATCTACGTCATTGCTGGATAAGTTGCCCTTCAAAGGACTATTGGTCAAGGTCTGTCCATTATCCGTCTGAGCTATTGGTGCATGATTCGTGGTGCCCGGATTCGGTACTACTGATACATAAGCCCATTCTGTGGTACAAAGTGAAGCTGCGTTACATACAGAATATTTAAAGCTATCGACACCTATAAAATTACTATCTGGCGTGTAGGAAAAGTTACCATTTGTATCCATTACCACCGTGCCATGAGTAGTGCCAACCGGCAAAGTCGGATTGTACTTCAACACACTTGAATTAGGGTCCTTATCATTTGTACTAACAGTACTATGCAATGGACTATTTTCATTCACAGATAAATGATCCGGTTCTGCATTTGGTGATTTAGGACACAAAATTGAAGAAGTTATTGAATCAACATTGTGTGTACCAATAAAGGCATTATACACTCTTACTATTGGAGCAACACCAATTAGTGAAGTAACAGAAATTTGAACTTCGTCATAGTCTTTAGTTGTTGCAAATCCTAGCACGGTTTTCCCTTGGCTACCCCCTAAAATTGGGAATAGTAAGGTTAAATCCAACAAAGAACCGGCAGTTCGTGACTCGCGGAACGCACCACCTTTGTATGTGGTAATTTGAATAGACTTAAGAAAATTCAATTTCAAAAGACCGTTCATTTCTCTTAATGTAAATCCTGCAAAACTTTTCGCAGGAAAAACTGAACCTGCAGTTTTAACTGCTATAGAACCTGTGGAACCACCTCCTGCAACCATAGTTATGGTGGCAAAATCACTTGAGTCTGCTGTGATCACTCTATTTGCATTATCCACTGAGCAACCCAAACAAGCAAGGCCAGATAAACCAGATTTTTGTTGATCTATATAGACAGGAAAGTCCGGGTTATTCAACACATTAGTCGTCCGACAGCCAAGTGGGTTATCACAGAAGTTTGTTAGGATTGCATTGTACACTTCGATAGTTCCCAAGCTAACACTCACCGGTTGGTTGACTACGAGCCTCATTTCGTCAAAAGCCTTAGTAGCCGCTATTCCTAATACCATTCTGGAGTTTCCTCCGATTAAACTACTTGAAGCACCAACAAAAAGACTGTTTCCACTGATATTCTCCTGAAGCGTATCATTCCGATAAGTCTTAATTGCAAAATTGTTGAGCAAACTAAGATCTAAAAGAGAACTACTCTTAATATCAAACCCTGCAAAAGTTCCTGCCGGATAAGTTGCAATTGCATTTTTTACAGAAAGGCTTGCAGTAACTAACACCCCTGCTGACAAATTAATATTCGCATGGGTTGCATCGCTTCCATCAATTACATTACCAGTCTGAGTGATCGCACAAGATCCACAAAAAGCACCGGTAATATTGGTCGCTGCCCCATTTATGTACACTGGTTGCAGTGAATCCGCAATATTAGTTGGGGTGTTACACGCTAAAGGGGCTCCGGCACAAAACTTCTTAAATACAGCATTATACACCTTTGTTGTTCCTAAGCTAACAGCTAATGGCTGATTAATCACTAGTTGAACCTCGTCAAAACTACTATCTACCACGAACCCTACTCTTTGTCGTGCAGAACCAGAAAACAGATTGGCACCAAGCAACAAATTACTTCCGCTGAAAGACTGCATCAGAACATTATCTCTGTAGGTCTTAATGCTAACATTATTAAATACACCGGTAGAAAGCAGGGTATTGTTCTCCATATCAAATCCTGCAAACGTCCCTGCTGGATAATCAGTAGTTACATCTTTCACTGCGAGAAAGACTTGGCCAACTGCACTTGCCAATGTAGTAATTGATGCAAAGTTGTTTGTATCATTATCCACAACACGATCTTCATTGGTCAACGCTGTAAGGGAAATACCGGAGGTTCCGGTTTTAGTAGGATCAATTACGGAAGCAAACCTTGGAAAATAGATATTACTGTAATTATTACAAATCAAAGCAGGGCTAGTACAAGAACCTGTACCCCGTATAAAGGCATAATAAACATCATAGCTAGATAAACCAAGAGCATTGCTAATATTGAGCTGAATACTCGTAAATGGCTTATTGGTATAAAAGCCGATGTCATAAGCTCCGGTAATGGCCGAATTAACCGCTATTAAGCTTGATGATGAGAAAGTCTCCTGAAGACTGCTACCGTTGTAGGTACTAATCGTGATAGACCCTAAAGCCGAAAGGCTCAAAAGGCCGCTCTTGATCACAAATCCTACATAATTGCCCGCTGCATAAGTATTGGATGCATCGGAAACTCTGTAAGTAAGTCCGCCAGTAATGGCAATGGTACCAGTAGCAAAGTTGCTGGTACTACCGTCAACAACTCTCCCAGCATTACTCCAAAAACTTAAACCGCTAGCACTTGGTGTACCGGTAACCGTGAAAGATGGAGTGCTTGAATTGATAAAGAACACATTGGTCATACTACAGCTAAGATTGCTTTGCTGTGCTTTTATTACAGAAAAGTGCAACAGAAAGCAGGCTATAGTAACCGTAATTAGGTAACAACGCTTCATGGCTTAACTAAAAATTTAGTGGTT
>JAFDYA010000129.1 GCA_018267675.1 Bacteroidota bacterium | reverse complement strand
TGTAAACAAAGGCATTAGTGCTGATAGGCTTAGCGCGAAAGGCTATGGAGATGCACAGCCTGTAGCAAGCAATGATACTGCTGCAGGGCGGGCTCAAAATCGACGGACGGTGATCAAACTGAGGAATCACTAAGCTCGGCTTTGGACAATACCCTGGGAATATTTGGTGGGAACATTAGACTATGAGGAAAACAGATAATTTATGATACTACGCAAGAGTAATATATATTCATTTGTTTTTTCCGGAAGCTTTGGTATTTCCGAATTGGTTTGATTTGCGGGTCTATGCTGGCGGGCTTCCCTTCGGTGGCCCAACAGTGGATTGGGAGTAGTACCATAGTCGGTACCCTTAACAGAAACGGGGAGATCGGACTGTATCCCAATAATATTGCTCGGATCACCCTTGGCGATGGCTACAATTCCATGAATTTTCTTCAAGGATACTTAGGATTTAACTGGGCGCGAAATGGTGGGACACCCGGCAATGAATGGACATATACCGGTGACGGGGCAAATAATGGAGCGGCCTTGGTTTGGAGCGATGTAGGCGGAAATTTATATTTTTCTACAAAAGCCTCCAACAACGGCACGTCCGGAAGCTCCTCAGACAATTTCATTAAAAATTCGGCGTTTATGTCGGTGAAGGCAAATGGAAAAGTGGTGATTGGCAATCCGGCGCAAGACTATAATATCTCAACACCTGGGTCTTACAAACTTTATGTCGAAGGAGGCATACTAACAGAACATTTGCGGGTAGCCATTCGCTCCACTTCGGACTGGCAAGATCAAGTATTTGAGCCATCGTATAGATTGATGCCATTGGGTCAATTGAAGCGATACATTGGCGTACATCATCATCTGCCTGGGATACCTAGTGCACAGGAAGTGGTAACGCAAGGCTTGGATGTGGCAGAGGGTCAAAGTAAACTTCTTCAGAAGCTGGAGGAGCTGACCCTTTATTTATTACAACAGCAAGATTATTTATTACAACAGCAAGACGAAATTGAGGCTTTGAAACGGAAAATCGGATACAAAAAACCTGAATAGTCCGTTCACATTTAGAACTAAACTCCGAGTATGAAAAACTTATTCCTCCTTCCGGTATTCCTTCTCTTGCTTTTTAGCTGCAAAAAAAATGAAGTACGCCATGTACCGCTAGATCCTTTAGTAAAGGCGACCTTTGACTGGCACGAAGGCTCCTACTGGGTCATGCAAGACTCCGCTACCGGCCAAATTGATAGTTTTTATGTTTGGTATTATAGAAATTGGTACTCACTCAGCTCCGAAGACAAGAATTTTGAATTTCTTACTGTCGCAATTAATGTAGTAAATACTTCTGATATTTCTGATAGCTTAGAAATGCAGATAGGTTTAGCTAGTGATTATAATCGAAGTACAATAGAGTTCAATTTAGGTAAAAGTTCAGATTTGTCTGATTCAACCTTCGGAATTAACGGCTTTTTTCCCTGCCCAAAAGAATATTCTGATGTTTCTTATACGATTAACGGAGAGAAATTTGAACATGTTTATTTGAATAGCACTGATTTTGGACATTATCCGGTAGTTCCGAAGAATAATCTCTCTTTGGCAGTGAATTTGGAGCGTGGAATTTTATTTTTAGCTTGTAAAGGTTCTATTTATCGCCACACTTGGTATTTATTGCGACACACTATTGTAAGGAAGCCATGAAGCAGGTCAATCTTGTCTTAGTTGCGTTTTTGGTCAGTTTGCAATAAATTAAACCCAGATTCTACAATAAGCCATTTGCTACGATGAGATTCTTCAATATTTCTCCTTCAACTGCCAAAAAAGCTCAATTTATTATGCTTTTATCACGTTTTTGCAACTATCTTGTATTATTTGTTCTCGCTTAAAGCCCCAATTCAGTACCTAAGGGTAAAATAGTACGTTCACCATAAAGACTAAACTCCGAGTATGAAAAACTTATTCCTCCTTCCGGTATTCCTTCTCTTGCTTTTTAGCTGCAAAAAAAATGAAGTACGCCATGTACCGCTCGATCCCTTAGTGAAGGCGACCTTTGACTGGCACGAAGGCTCCTACTGGGTAATGCAAGACTCGGCTACCGGCCAAATTGATAGTTTTTATGTGTATTATTATAATCAGTTTGAAGATGATGGTTATATGGATTATATTTATGAATGTGTGACTGTTGCATTTAAGGAGGTGAACGTAGCTATTCCCAATGAGGCAACTAATTGGTTTGTGTATATGAACCCTACAAGAGGAGTTCAGTATGGAGATTTGTGCTATAGGTATGACGCTGGTTGGGATTCAGTTTTTCGCTTCAATAATTTTTTCCCCTGTCCGAAGAATTTTTCCGATTTTACATTTGTAAGCAACGGAAAACAGTATCAGAATGTATATTTTAATAGTACGGTTTTCATTTTTGGGAACAACCCATTAGGCGTTTATTTAACTGCTGCTATAAATTATAATGAAGGGCTCATATATCTTAGTTCATATTGTACCAAGTATAAGCACACTTGGTATCTATTGCGGCACAATATTGTAAGGAAGCCATGAAGCAGGTCAATCTTTTATTAGTTGGGTTGTTGATAAGTGCGGGCCTTTACGCACAGCGGGTAACCTATTATACGCCATCCATGTACCGGAACCTGGAGAAGTATTGGTGGTATCGGTATCGGCTGGTGAATGATTTCATGAAGATCGGAACTGCTTGCGGGGAAAGTATCCCAATGGAAAAGTGGGATTTTAATTGCGGTAGCAATTACCCCGACACTTGTATGAACACAGCTCACTGGGCGGATGCTACTCAGCATTTGGGCAATTATATTAATGCATTGGCCGGCGAGTGGCGGATATTGCACGATAATGGACTGGATACTCGGCGGACAGAAGAAGAATTGTACTACGCCTTGTATGCCTTTGAACGTTTGGATAGGAAGGCGGAACCCTCTTGGCGAGCTTATGACAACGTGTATCCCTATTGCGGGTTTACAGATTTTCCACCGGAAATAGCCGGAACTGGAAGTGATATTAATGGATTCTTTATCCGAGATGATGTGCCGCAGCTTCAGTTTCCCGTGGGGCCTGGGGTTCCTCGGGGTTTTGACAATTTCGTCACCATGAATCAAGCACATTTCCATCGGGCAGGTTTTTCCTACAATACTCCTGGGGTAGTCGTGGAGTCGGACTATGGCACCAGTGTAAATGTGCCAGGGCATCCTTACGCATCAAGTGGCTATGCGCGCGGCCCTCGGGAGGAATCTCAGGATCAGGCGGTGATGTTGTATGCAGGAATGGGCATGGCTGGTTTTTTACTGGGCCCCAGTGTGTATTTTCAAACGGTTGGAATCTAAGGGAAAAGGCGCGAGAACAGTTGTATCAGATATTTGATTGGGCGGGATTTGGCACTTATGTCGTGCTACCCTTCGGCATTTGCAACCCGGTGACCAATCGTTGTGTTGGCGATCCCACCGTCTCCAACCCCTGCAATGCAGGAGGCGGCCAAATATATTTTAACAGTATCGGCGCGGTTAATGGGCTAACTCATATTGGCTTGCCTCTAACAATGCCCCATACCTATGGTCAACTCTATAATCAAGCCAATACTCATAATTGGGATTGGCTATATCAGGGCCAACAATCGTTGAAACCTACAAGTTTGTTTCGGTCTGATGATTTGTTTTATAGCAATACCTATGCGGCGTTTGCAGATGATTGGAAAGTTGGGATCAAGATTGTGATGGGGTCCTGGTCTATAACTATAAAATTGCTCAACACAACAAAGGATAAAATTGCAAATCATGCTACATCAAATAGTTGGGCATGGCCGCAATTGCCCTTGATCTGGCAGTTGGTTAATGGAAGGGGGCCGGGAAGCACGGTATGGTTCGATCCAAAAGATGCCAAATATGGCCACCAAGCTTGGTATTCGGAATTGTTTGACTATTCACCATTTTGTGGGAGTCATTCCTACGCAGCATATTCCCCTTGGTTCCGCCATACTAATCCAAGTAAGGATATTGGAATGGACGAAGATTATGTAGGTCAAAACGGATGGCAGTGGTCCTGCGGCAATCGGCTTCAGGATTTCAGCAAGCGAGGCGAAGATGACAATAGTGACTTCAACAATTTGGATTATATGGTTTTGTGGAATTTGAATGCGATAATTGATGGAAAGCGGGCGATTAGTAGTATGTTTAACCCGTATTACAAGGAAAATTTTGCTGTTAGCTTTCCGTTTTATTATCCATTTAGTGGATCAACACTTGGTACCAATACTCGGAAGCTTAAATTGAATTTCCTTGAGTATTTGAGTATGATTAATAAGATCAACCCCGGAGGATATCTTAAGGTACGATGTGCCAAAGTGGTTGACTTGAAGCCCGGGTTTGAGACATTGTCCGGTGGTGTATTTGATGCAATGGTTCGGGATTATTCCTGCCAGACAGAAGGATATGTTTATGCGTTAGTAAACGAACAACCTTCAGGCTATAGTGCACCGGGATCCGACAGTACAGTTGGTGCCGAAGACTCGAATTATATACCCTTAGATTTCCCGCCGGATGGGGTGCCAATGCATATTGAACAGGATTCAAATCGGCTGTTTAACAACTATGATTCTTCTGCCGGACTCACCGAGGAGCAGGAGTATGCCTATATGGATAGTTTGATAGCGCTTGTATATGCTGCCGGAGATAGTACAGCAATAGCAGCCATCCAGCCTTTGGTTACCTTTCGCAATGCTGGGAACAACCAAACACGGATGCAGCAGGCGCAAGCTTTGAATTTTTCGGTATTTCCAAATCCGTCAAATGGATCGTTTTACGTTCAAAAAAACTCAGACGAAAAGTATAGAATTGAAATTTTTAACAGTTTTGGACAAATGGTTTTCAGTGGGAATCAAACGGACACCTATAATAAATTCTATGACCTAAAAGGTGTTTTGACTGCCGGTGTTTATTCCGTGGTCGTTTATTGCGCTCAATCCAAAACAGTTCATAAATTGATTGTTGTGAAGTAGTCCCAACTTATTATTCTGCATTATTTTGAGTGTAGGCATAACTTTACACAAAAGCACCATGAACAAAAGCCTTGAACGACGGATAATATTTCTTCTGCTTGCGCTTGTAATAGTTGATTTGGCCTATTCCGGTCTGCAATTTTACCAAGCAACGCTGGATGGAGATATGGCCTTAATCATACTCCCGTCACCGCCTTGGGCACAGGTTTTACATGATCCTTTCGGCTGGGACGCCTTGATAAAAGGGAATGTTTATGCAGGAGCTGGCCGATTTGTACCGCATTGGAGCATGTATTCTTTTTATCATACTGTGCCGTTCTGGCTCCAATATTTTATGTCCCCAATTGACAGTATTTATTGGTCCGGTGCACTGGCGAAAGTGATGATTCAGGCTGGATTGCTCTACATGATTAGCTTTTATATTAGTGGAACCGGAAAAATATTCAACTTAAAGTTTTTATTTGCAGCAATTCTTGTCTTGCCTCTATTCCAAACATTTGGGTATAATGATGAAATGGGCTTAATTGACCCATCACTTACCTATAGCTTTTTCTATGGCTTTGCTTCCATTTGGTTACTGTTATTTTTTCTTACCTTCTTTCTGTATTTTTTTCATGCACAGGCTTTGCGTTCCGGTAAATTATTACTGCTCTTCATGTTGCCCTTGGCTTGGCTGGTCGCATTCAATGGGCCGCTCAATCCTGCAATAATGCTCTTGGTCTGCGGTTTTGTGGCGCTTTATATTATAATAAAAGGAGCAAACGGATGGTTGGGTCAAAAGGAAACGTCATTGCCATTTTCTAGAACTCCGAGGCTGCTGCTTTGGGGGCTCGTTGTAGGAAGTTTTTTTGCCAGTTTATCATTTTTGGCTGGTCGTTTCAACGTCGAAGGGGTTATCAAGTCAATTCCACTCATAGATCGTTATTCGCGGCTGCCCAGAGGCATCTATTTATTTTTTAGTACACCATCGATGCGCTATCTTTTGGCTGTTGTGGTGATCGCGCTAATTGCGGTCAATATAGGCTCAAAGTCGGCGACAAAACGCATCAACCGATTAGCAATTTGGTTGGGCTTGTTCTCGATAGTTTATGTACTATTATTGCCTTTGGGCGGTTTTAGGGAATATCGTCCGGATATTCTTAGAAAAGACACCATGCAACCCGTCATTATTGGCATATTTATATTATACGGGATAGTGGCGCTCTATATTTTGTGGGAGTGGCGCGGGATAAAGCGCATACTTTTCTCTGGAGTTTTTTTGTGGTTGTCTTGGTCCTTTATGAAGGTAGATCGGTTATATCCAGACCATAGCCAATGTGAACGAACAGCTTTGGAGACGATAGCCGCATCGCCAGATAGTATAGTGCTGCTCCTTTCACCTTGTACAGTAATGTCTTGGCAAAAGATAACTGATTATCATGAAAGTCGGTATAATGCGCAATTGCTGAATTATTGGAAAGTGTTCCCGGCAGTAAAGTACTATTATCAGAAATAGTTGTATTTTAAAGGCTCGAGGTAGTGTATTAAACCCAAAATGGTCTTTAGGCAAATTTTCTAATGGCGGCCAATATAAAGAATGTGAATAGAAAGTGCTACAGTAGTGAGTTGTGATTGAGAATTAGTATATAATTTGAGGCAATGAAAATCTTACAAATTAATTGGACAATGACAACCTGGAGCTCGTAAGATAGGCAGAGGGTTTATGAGCTTTGGAACTTCAAAATATCTTCCAGAGTCTAACTCAATTAAACCCTAATAGTCTTTTTTGTGTTCAATTTAGGTTTGTATAATTACCAAATTTGGGTAACTTTGCAAAAAGCTTGGAAAAAATGAAAAATACATCAATCTCTCTTGGAGATTATTTTGACCAATTTGTAAGTAGTCAAGTTTCTGCAGGCCGATATAAAAATGTAAGTGAAGTTGTTCGTGCTGGGCTTAGGCTTTTAGAGGACGAAGAAAGTAAAGTTATTGTTTTGAGGAATGCAATTCAAAAAGGTATTGACAGTGGAATTGCATACGATTTTGACCCTGAGAAACATCTTCAAGACTTAAAAGCAAAAAAACGGAATAATGGCAAAGTATGATTTGACCAATGAAGCCGTTGAAGATTTGACTAAAATTTGGGATTATACGTTTGATAAGTGGTCTGAAAAACAAGCTGACAAATATTACCAAATGCTACTTGAAAATTGCCAACACATTGCGGATGACCCAAACATAGGAAGGAATTACAAAGGAATCAGAAATGAGCTTTTTGGATTAAAAGCTAACCGACACATTATTTTCTATCGGAAGTTAAGCGATAAACCAATTGAGATAACAAGGATTTTACACGAGCGAATGGACTTGAAAAACAGATTGAATTAGAAGACTGCCACCAACAATCAAATTGGCTATAGAGCCCGCTGATGTACTTTGATTGAGCTATTGTACAAGGTTGGAGCGCAGTAATTTTTTTCAACATTTGTGCTAAAAGTCGGTTCCCTCGTTAATTTGCAAAACGTTTCACTTAGGACTGGCAAGATCAAGTCTTTGATCAATCGTACAGATTGATGCCATTGAGTCAATTGAAAGGATACATCGAAGTACATCATCATCTGCTGGGGATACAAAGTGCAAAGGAGGTGGTAAAGCAAGGCTTGGATGTACCGGAAGCTCAAAGCAAACTTCTACAGAAGCTGGGGGAGCTGACTCTGTATCTATTACAACAGCAAGACGAAATTGACGCATTGAAGCGGAAAATCGGATACAAAAAGCCTGATTAGTACGTTCACTTTGGGTAGTGTATTAAAGAGTGTGGAAATTATCTTCGGTGGGCTGTGTGTTTTTTGCGGTGATTTATGTTGTTGCGATATTCTATTGCTATCTCAATAGAATTCACTTGGCAAGACATTTGAGCAGGAATAGTGAGCTACTTTTCGGTTTTGAAACCATTTGCCGCCTATGCCCCACTGGCCAAAAAACAAAGCATATTTCTGGGAAGAAGCTCCATTCTTCAGGCTGCTTCTACCGTTAATCGGTGGTATCTGGCTATATGATGTGCAATTATTGGGCGGGGTCTCTGTCCCCAAAGTATTGGGGGTGTTCTTTTTGGTGGCAGTGTTGTTGGTTGTCACCGGGTTGTTGAGGATTCAAACGAGGCTAACGAGCGTATTGCATCCTCTAGCAGTGATTGTCTTTTTTGGATGTGCCGGTTGGCTCCTGTATGCCGCAAGCGATGCTACGCGAAAGCCGGATTATTTCGGGAATCAATTAGCGAACGCGAAAGCACAGCTTGCCGTTGTTAGGTCCGAACGGACAACTTCTGCTACCCAACGATATGAACTGGAAATTATTGGCAACTACTATCCTGAGTTAAAAAGGGCAAGTGGTCGGGCATTGCTCTATGTGTATCGGAAGCAAGGCGATACAGCATTTACAGTTGGCGATACGTTGATTGTCCCTTCACATTGGGTGGCTATCACCAATGGTGGTAATCCATTCGCATTTTCCAACAAAGAGTACCAGAGAAGGAACAATATTAATTGGCAGCAATTTGTGCAAACGAAAGCCCTTGTTCGGGTGGGTAAGATGGGGGAGCAACAGCGGGGCTTTATTGCCCGTATTCATCAATTTTCTGAGGAGCAACTCCGGCGATATATTCAGAGTTCTGCGGCTTTCGGTTTATTGAAGGCTATGTTGTTGGGTGATGAAGCGGATTTTGATCTTGGGTTGCGACAAGCCTATGCACAGACTGGCATTATCCATATTGTCTCCATTTCCGGTTCCCATGTGGCGATGATGTTTGTGTTGGTAAGTGGACTTTTATTTTGGCTCAAAGGGCGACAGGCAAATTGGATAAAATACCTCCTAGGGCTTGCTGTTGTTTGGCTATATGTGTTGGTTGCCGGAGCTCCGCCCTCAGCGGTACGTAGTGCGCTTATGTTTTCCTTTGTTGCGTTTGGGGTCATTTCGGGTAGGGAGGGACAAGCGCTCAATACACTATTTGCAGCTGCCTTTGTTTTGCTAATTGGGCAACCACAATGGTTGTTTGCAATCGGTTTTCAGTTGTCTTTTCTTGCGGTACTTAGTATTATGCTATTTTATAAGCCCTTGCTTCGTCTATGGCCACAGGGTCATCTGGTCTCGCGTTGGTTATGGCAGGGCATCTGTGTTTCGTTTGCGGCTGAAATTTTAATCGCACCATTAGTCATTTATTATTTTCACAGTTTTCCACTGTTATTTCTAGTGGCTAATCTAGTGGCCACGCTTGTCTTAGGTGTTTTCGCTTTGTTTCGCGGTGTCGCTATCTTAATACTCTGTTGGATTCCTTTTATTGCTCAGTTGCTTGGTGAAATTATTGGTGCTCTTGTGGCCGGGTTTAATCAACTGATTGTGCTACTTCAGGGTTGGAGCCCGGGCGCATTTAACCACTTGCAACTGACATTTTTTGAAATGCTATTGCTATATGCCTTGCTTATTGCCACAGCCCTTTGGTTAATTCATCGTCGTCCGAAGGCCTTGATTTTTGGCATGTTTACCATGGTATTACTGCTCTCCAGCATTACGATCAATAAAGTAATTGCCTGGCGGCAGCCGAGGTTAATCGCCTATAACATGGGAAAGCAGCCCTATGTCGAGTTACAGTACGGAGGTTATTTTCAAAGCCTGACAAATGATCCCGGAGATAATTACGTTATTCATGCGGCGCACACCGGATTTTATTCTTGGAAACGAGCTAGGCAGTTGTCCGACTTTGCGCCCTATTTTGAATTTGCCGGTAAGCGGATATTGATTCTAAAAGACAGTAGTAAATATCAGTTCAGCGGTTCATTATCCACAGATATTGTCCTTTTTGCCAGAACTTCTACCAAGCTTGATAAGCTTGCCCTCCTCCAATCCTTGCGCCCTAAGACCCTTGTGCTCACCCAACGCCTGTCTGCCTATCAATTGAATAGTTGGCGGCAAGCCTGCTCCCAAATAAGCACCCAGCTTCATTATGTGGCAACAGATGGGGCATACATTTTGCAATAGCTGGGACAGGCCTAGCTTTGCTCGAGGTTTTTATCGAATTGAGTATGACATACAAGGTTTATGCAGTAGCGCTACTGGCTACTATGATTTGTGGACTTTCCTCTTGCGTTTCCAACAAGAAGTATCTGGCGGCGAAGTCCCAGGCGAGCCGAGATAGTTTGAGTTTAGCGGCGGAACTTGCGGAACGCGATGCGCGCCTGGGGCAGCTTTCCAGCAAGATTGACCAAATGAAAGCCAGTTCGGATTTTACCAATTCACAGCTCAACCAGAGTCAGGATGAAATAGCTAAGCAACAACAAAAACTTAGAGAGCAGCAGGAAAAAATGGAGCAGTTGCAACAATTGATAGATCGTCAGAAGGCAGCTACTGAAGCATTACGAGCAAAGATTGCGGATGCAATGAAGGGTTTTAGTAATGATCAATTGCGCGTGTTTTCAAAGAATGGGAAAGTATATGTCAGCATGCAGGAAAGCCTATTGTTTCCCAGTGCAAGTGCAACTGTGAATCCCAAAGGAAAGGAGGCATTGGGCACCTTAGCGGGAGCTCTCAATCAGAATCCGGATATCAATATTATTGTTGAAGGGCACACGGACAGCATGGCCATTCATACAGCAAAGTATCCGGATAATTGGGCGCTTAGTGTGGCAAGAAGTACGGCTATTACACGGGTGTTGACGGAAGAGTATAAAGTGGCACCACAGCGAATCACCGCCAGTGGACGGAGCCAGTATGAGCCAGTGGCCGACAATGCAACGCCAGAAGGACGTGCTCAGAATCGCCGCACGGAAATCATTCTAGCACCCAAACTTGATGAATTGATGGGACTAATACAGGGTTAGTGGCAACAAATTGAAAAGGAACAATTGGCTAGTCTCTTCGGGTTTTCCACCGCCCGCTTCTATCCTTTTGTTTTCGTTCTTTTCGTTCTTTCCGTTCAATTTTTTGATCTGTCTTTGGGGCATCTTTTGGAGTGTATAAGGGCACATAATACTCTTTAATGGCAATTTCTGCTCCCGAAATCATATCCTCCGGCTCACTCTTCCGGATAAGGGTGTCATTCATGTAATAGAGATAATAGGGATCTTGTTTCGCTTCAGGTTTCCCTACCAGATTGTAGCGATAGACCTCCAGTTTCCCCTGGGGTTTTTTCATTTCTGCTAAGAGTACTTCACTTCGACCGGGTTCTTCTTGTAACACTTCTTGGTGGGTCATGCCGAGTTGATAGTGAATCAATTTTGGCTTTTTGCTCTTTTTCTGAGCAAATGCAGCACCGGCAAAGAGGAGCAAAAACGAGCAGAAAGAAAGTAGCTTTAACATTTGCGAAAGGTAAAAAATAATCGGAGATTGTGGGTGAACATTTAAAATCCAATCTACACCTGAGCTTCGGCTTGTTCTCATGCTGTTAAATTGTCTGCTAATGGTTCTACTTGTTTCAATACCGTGTCAATAGCCTTTTGATGTTTGTTTGGTGGATAGCCATATTTGTTCAGTATCCGCCTTACAAACACTATTAGTTTTGTCTTTCATTTTCTCTAAATGTCCAGTCAATAGTTGTGATTGCTGAATTCAGCATTTCTTCTAATTACTCATAATTTATTAAATTTATCGCCCATCCATTTTTTCGGGTTGTTGAAGATGTATTCCGAAATGCGGTGGTAGGATTGTTCGTTTCGTATGATGTGTTCGTAATAATTGCGTTGCCATAATTTTTCGTCAAAACCCAATAATCCCAATTGTTTTGTAACCGATGATTTGTAACCCCGTACCATGGCTCCCACCGTTTGTGATGGCGACCGTAGGGGCGTTTGTTGGGGCGTTTGTTGGGGCGTTTGTTGGGGCGTTTTGCAAACGCCCCCTTTATTGGGCGAATGCAATTCGCCCATACCAAAGGGCGAATTCGTTTCGCCCATACCAAAGGGCGAATTCGTTTCGCCCATACCAAAGGGCGAATTCGTTTCGCCCCGACTGCCCAATATCTGGATAATACCATGCATATGGTTAGGCATTATGATAAATTCACCCAATTCAACATTGGTGCGTATTTCGGTTGTTTTTTTCCATTCATCATGTGCGATTTGCCCGTATTCATTTAAAATCATTTCAGCATTTTCAATGTATCCAAACCGGCAAATTCTGTTGTTGCAACAAATGGTGATGAAATACAACCCTGCTTGTGAATAATCATATCCTTTCAATCGAATTGATTTTCGGTGATGCTTGTTCGGATTATATTTTGAATTTGGGGGCATGTGTTCAGAATGTTGTAAGGTTCTTCAAAAGCATCATAGATGAATTTCAGGAAAGGCAGTCCTAAAACTACATGTTTATACTCTGCTGCATCCCTATTTTTACGGAGCTTGTCTGCCGCTTTCCAGAGATTTTTTTCTAACGGTTCTTCAATATTTTCTTTCGCGTTTTTGCCATTATTCGATCAAAGTAGGTAAGTTCTTTAAAGTCGGCTGAGTTATTCGAAAGCCGCAAGGTGCTGGCTGTTTTTGGAGCAAGCTTTCTACGGCTTGCTTGGCATTTTATATCACCTTAATGCTACACAATCTTAGCAGCTGCTAGGAAACACGACTTCCACGCTGCTTCACAGCTCAACAAATATGCTGCGTATGCATTCATTGCATTTTCGTAGAGGTATGGCTTTAGCGCATCTTACCTGAATTCGTTTTGGAAAATCTGGGTATAAGCGGTACACAGCCGCAAAGGGACTTAATTTTGCAGCCTTAATTTCTAGGAATGGATTTGAATGCTTTGTATGAGCGGGCGTTGGCCGGTGATTTTCTAAGTGCAGAGGAGGGGGTTTATTTATTTGAAAATGCGCCTCTGGCCGATTTGATGTATGTGGCCAATGAAAGACGGAAGATTGCGGTACCGCATGGTAAGGTCACATGGATTATTGACCGCAATATGAATACGACAAACGTATGTGTGGCCAATTGTAAGTTCTGCAATTTCTATCGTATTCCCGGCCATCCAGAAAGTTACGTGACGGATATTGCTACCTACAAGGAAAAGATTGAAGAGACTTTTCGTTACGGTGGGGAACAACTGTTGTTGCAAGGAGGGCATAACCCTGAACTAGGCTTGGAATATTACACTGATTTGTTTCGGGAGTTGAAGCAACTCTATCCTAATCTCAAATTACATGCCCTGGGGCCGCCGGAAGTCGCGCATATCTGTAAGTTGAGCAAAGTGAGTCATCGGGAAGCCTTGCTCGCCCTGAAGGATGCCGGAATGGATAGTATGCCTGGCCCGGGTGCTGAAATCCTAGATGACCGAGTACGACGGCTAATATCCAAAGGCAAATGTGGTGCACAGGAATGGCTGGATATTATGCACGAAGCACATGAAATTGGACTGACCACCACTGCGACTATGATGTTTGGCCATGTAGAAACCATAATGGAGCGCTTCCAACATTTGGTAAAGATCCGAGAGGTGCAAAGCCGTAAACCTGCCGGAGCAAAGGGATTCATTGCTTTCATCCCCTGGACCTTTCAGGATGTAGATACGTTGCTACAACGGATTCGCGGGACTAAGAATACGACCACACCGGAGGAGTATATCCGGATGATTGCCCTGAGTCGAATCATGTTGCCCAATGTTCAGAATATTCAAGCATCCTGGCTGACGGTAGGCAAGGCGACAGCCCAGATCTGCCTACATGCCGGTGCTAATGATTTTGGCTCTATCATGATTGAAGAAAATGTAGTGAGTGCAGCGGGCGCTCCGCATCGCTTTACGGCAAAGGGAATCCAGAAAGCGATTAACGAAGCGGGATTCCCGGCACAACTCCGGACGCAACAATATGAATTCCGTGCGATGCCGGAATTGATAGAAGAGCAAGTGATCAATTATTGATTCACGCGCGGTAGGCGTTATTTACGGAGCAAGCGGATGAACAACTCTGAACCTGCGCGAGGTGGAATACTGTTCTTGCAGCGTTCCATTGTAGCAATGGTAAAATACGGCGCAAACAGCTCACGATATGCTCCTTCATGGCCACCGAAGGGTGGTCCGGCTTTGGCAAAGTCGATGTCGAAGAGGAGGCCTACTAGCTCGCCACCCGGCTTAATGAGTTGCGCAGCTTTTGCAACATACTCCTTTCGGTAGTTCGGCGGCAGGGCACAAAAGAATGTCTGTTCCAGCATTAAGTCATAATGCCCTAGGTGCTGGAAAAAATCAGAACAGATCACTTTTATTTCTGGTCTGCCTTCAAATTTTTTTTGTAGCTGTGCCACAGCAATCGGGGCAATATCTACCAGCGTAATATCTCGGAAGCCCTTTTCCAGCAACATCTCTGCTTCATAAGCATTGCCACAGCCGGGTATCAGTACAGCAGCATTTTTATTTGGAAAGTTTGCGGCAAATTCGGTGAGTGCAGGGGAGGCATAGCCGATATCCCAGCCGGTTTCTTGGTTTTGCCACCGCGTATTCCAGAAGTCTCGATCAAGTTGCTTGGCTTCTTCCATAATTGTGAGTTTTGTAAAACGTACCTAAAGTACCGGCAAACTACAGTAAATTATAAACTCCAGTATCGGGAGGAATTGATAGGATCATTTCTAAAAGTAAGCAGTCGGCAATTGCCGGATTTGTAGTTTTGAAAGCTAGTGGCATGACGTGTTTTCGGATGCTCTAGGAAAAAAATTTTTCAAAAATTCTGTATGAAGCTATACCTCAAAAACATGGTGTGCAACCGCTGTATTCTAGTCGTGAAGCAAGTACTAGAGGCAATGAAGCTACAGCCGCTGAGCGTTACACTAGGTGAGCTAGAACTAAGTAAAGCTTTGACAGACGAGGAAAAGAATGAATTGAACAGTCGACTAATGGCTGTTGGTTTTGAATTGATAGATGATAAGAAGAGTAGGTTAATTGCTCAAATAAAGTCCTTGATTATTGAACTGGTTCACCGGCAGGACAGTGATCTTAAAATAAATCTTTCCGACTTTCTCAGCCTTAAGATGCATCATGACTACTCCTACCTATCCGGATTGTTTTCAGAAGTGGAAGGCACGACTATCGAGCGCTATTTTATTGCGCAACGAATTGAAAAGGTGAAGGAACTACTCGTGTATGATGAGCTTTCTCTGAGCGAAATTGCCTTTCGACTCAACTATTCTAGTGTTGCCCACCTTAGTAATCAATTTAAGAAGACAACAGGGCTTACACCCAGTCATTTTAAGAACATCAAGGCAGAGAAGAGAAAGCCGCTTGATGAGGTGTGAATGATGTAAAGCTTTTCAAAAATCGTGTAACAAGATTGCTTCCTTGCCGTCGGACTTTTGCCTTGTCAAAATAACTCATTAAGACATGGCAACAGAAAATCTTGAAATAGCTATTCCCTTGGAAGGTGTAGAAAGCGAACACTGTGCGCTTATTGTGGATAAAGGTATTGCGGGTATTCCGGGAGTGACAACGCATAAAGTAGAACTGAATAATCGACGCGCAATCATCCAAACTACAGATCCGGAGGTGTTGCCGGAGGCAGTAAAAACAATACGAGGTCTTGGCTATGAGGTCAGCTCGGTAAAGAAGAGTTTTCCGGTGTTGAACATGAGTTGTGCCTCTTGTGCGGTGAGTGCGGAAAGTAGCTTGAAATATGAGCCAGGAGTACTGGCTGCTTCTGTAAATTTTGCCACTGGAATATTGCAAGTAGAGTACCTGCCCAATATCACCAATGCACACAAAATTCAAGCAGCAGTGCAGGCTGTGGGTTATGATTTGATTATTGAAGAAGCAAATCAGCAGGAAAGCCTGGAGGCCCTACATGAGGCCAAGCTAAGGACCTTAAAAAGAAAGACAATTTTGGCAATCATACTGTCCTTGCCGGTCGTCATCATCGGGATGTTCTTCATGGATATGCCCTACGCCAACCTTATCATGTGCGTGTTAAGTACCCCGGTAGTATTTGTGTTGGGGCGGGATTTCTTTGTGAATGCCTGGAAGCAAGCAAAGCACCGATCAGCGAATATGGATACCTTGGTAGCACTCAGCACAGGCATTGCTTATTCGTTCAGTGTTTTCAATATGCTGTTTGCTGATTTCTGGCATCGTCGAGGCCTGCATCCACATGTCTATTTTGAAGCTGCGGCGGTAGTGGTCACCTTTATCCTGCTCGGTAAGCTCCTAGAGGAAAAAGCGAAGAGCAGCACTTCCTCAGCTATTAAGAAACTAATGGACCTACAACCAAAGACGGTACTGGTGCAGGATAGGGACGGAAGGGAAGTCCAAGTAGCTATTGAACAACTGTCGATTGGTGACGTAGTTATTGTTAAGCCGGGTGAGAAGATCGCAGTGGACGGTCGGGTAGTTGGGGGAGAATCCTATATTGATGAGAGCATGCTTAGTGGAGAACCGGTACCGGTGTTGAAAGAAGTGGGTGCTTCTGTTTTTGCCGGGACAATCAATCAAAAAGGGAACTTCCGATTTGTTGCCGAGAAAGTGGGAGGGCAAACTTTATTGGCACAGATCATTAAGCTTGTTCAAGATGCCCAGGGGAGCAAGGCTCCAGTTCAAAAATTGGTTGATAAAGTTGCCGGAGTTTTTGTACCGATAGTGATCGGCATTGCCGTGCTGACCTTCATTCTTTGGCTATTGCTCGGCGGTGATAATGGGATTGTTCATGGGTTAATGGCCGCAGCTACTGTATTGGTCATTGCGTGTCCTTGTGCTTTAGGTCTGGCTACGCCAACAGCCATAATGGTAGGCGTTGGGAAAAGTGCAGAACAAGGAATTCTGATTAAAGATGCAGAGAGCCTAGAATTGACCAAGAAGGTGGATGTGCTCGTATTGGACAAGACCGGTACGATTACAGAAGGCAAACCAACCGTTACCGATAGTTATTGGACAATAGATACACCGGAATTGCAGCAAATATTATTTAGCCTTGAGAAAAAGTCGGAGCATCCACTTGCTGAAGCGGTAGTTCGTTTTTTGGATATCAATTCAACAATAGACCTTTATGACTTTGAAAGTATTACCGGGAAAGGAGTGCGCGCAAAGAGGGGTGATCGGCTATTTTTTGTAGGGAATAAGCGCCTGATTCAGGAACAGAATATTGAAATTGAGCAGGAAGTAAGTGTACGAGCTGCGGCTTGGAGCGCTGAGGCAAAGACCGTGATTTGGTTTGCAGATCAACACAGCGTACTAGCCATTCTTGCAATTGCAGACAAGGTGAAAACAAACTCAAAAACTGCGGTACAAGCAGTGAAACAACTTGGCCTGGAAGTGCATATGCTCACCGGCGATAATATCGGTACCGCAAAAGCAATTGCAGCCAGCATTGGCATTGATGAGTTTCGCGCGGAAGTACTACCACAAGACAAGGCTGCTTATGTAAAAGCACTCCAAGACCAGGGTAAGGTGGTGGCAATGGTAGGTGATGGCATTAACGACAGTACGGCATTAGCACAGGCGAATGTGAGCATTGCAATGGGTAAAGGGAGCGATATTGCTATGGATGTGGCTAAGATGACCATTATCTCCTCCGATCTTGCCAAGATTCCCGAAGCGATCAGGCTTTCTAAAGCAACTGTAAGCACAATTAAGCAGAACCTCTTTTGGGCTTTTATCTACAACATTGTCGGTATCCCAATCGCTGCGGGTATTTTATATCCCATCAATGGATTCCTACTCAATCCTATGATTGCCGGTGCAGCCATGGCATTGAGCAGCGTAAGTGTCGTCAGCAATAGCCTGCTGCTGAAATGGCGGAACTGAGTTCCTGAAATCTTGTAAAACCATTCCACAATGATGTAAGCATGCGGTGCAGTTCAGAAAGCACCTTTGTACAATCAATTTGCAAATCTAAATCAGAATAAAAATGAACAACACAACAGAAAGCCTTCGATTCAAAACCAATATCAACTGTAGTGGCTGTGTGGCCAAAGTATCTCCTCTGCTCAATGAGGCAGAAGGCATCAGCCAATGGAGTGTGGATACCGGTAACAAGGACAAAATCCTAACGGTACAGACAAGTGGTATCGCGCCGGAAGGAGTGATCAAAAAGGTACAGGAAGCAGGATTTAAAATTGAACAACTCTAAACTAAATTTTTTTATGAAGAAGATAATCATCACCGCTCTGGCCGCATTATTCACAACATCAGCTTGCCAGGCTCAAATAAAGAATGCAAAGACTGCAACCGTGAAGGTGAGCGGAAATTGTGAAATGTGCGAGAAGTCGATTGAAACAGCAGCAAGCAAGAAGAAGGTCTCAAAAGCTGATTGGAATAAAGACACAAAGCAGGCAACTATTACCTATGATAGTACTAAGACGAGTCTAGATGCTGTGCTGAAGGATATCGCACTTGCCGGCTACGATAATCAGAGCTATGCTGCGCCGGATGCGGCTTACAGCGCATTGCCCGACTGCTGCCTTTACACCAGAGAACGTCCGGAGGACAAAGCCTTTGCAACAACAACTAGTACGCCTGATACCAAGCAGATTGAAGATCATCAGCAAGCACCTGCAAAAAAGCAAAGTCAGTTGAAAGATGTGTTTGTCGGGTATTTTTCGCTGAAGGATGCTTTAGTGCAATCTGATGCCAAGACGGCAACAGTACAAGCCAAAGCATTGGAGACGGCATTGAATAAGGTGGCCATGGACCAATTATCGCATGAAGAACATGAAGCTTGGATGAAAGAAATGACCAGCTTGAAGCAGTATGCCGGTCAATTGGGCAAGAGCAAAGACTTGGCACAACAGCGGAGTTACTTTATGAGCCTCTCCAGCAGCATGTATGCGCTGATGAAAGCTGCAACAACCGAAGAACCTATTTACTTCCAGCATTGCCCAATGGCTAATGGCGGAAAAGGAGCCGATTGGCTAAGTAGGGAAATGGAAATCAAAAACCCCTACTACGGTGCTAAGATGCTTAGTTGTGGCAGCATTCAAGAAACCTTGAAGTAGCAAGGTTGCCTACTCTTTTTTTCAAAACGAAGTAAACCATGCGATATTTTTTTAAATGGCTGTTCAAAAGATTATTCACCAAGCGCTGCTGCCGCTAGTACTCATTCTAGTGCTAGGTACCAACAGCGCATCGGCACAGCGGCTTGTTCATTATGAACTTCATATCCGGGACACTGTTGTCAACTTGGCGGGCAAGCCCAAGCGGGCAATTGCCGTCAATGGCCAGATACCGATGCCTACTTTGACTTTTATGCAGGGAGATACTGCCGAGATCCTTGTGTATAATGAGCTGAACGAAACGACCTCCTTGCATTGGCATGGCCTGTTCTTACCCAACAAAGAAGATGGCGTTCCTTACCTCACGCAGATGCCCATCAAACCTCATAGTACCTATCTCTATCGGTTTCCAATTATTCAACACGGCACGCATTGGTACCACAGCCATAGTGGGATGCAGGAACAGATAGGCATGTATGGCAGCTTTGTAATGTTGAAACGCCCTGAGGATTCAAGTTTCCGAAAAGGGATAGATGATTTGCCGACAATCCCGATCATCCTGAGTGAATGGACCAACCTAAACCCCGACAATGTGCACCGTATGCTGCATAATGCCACGGATTGGTTTGCGATCAAGAAGAATGCGGTCCAAAGTTATGGAGAGGCACTCCAGCAAGGCTATTGGGGCACCAAAGTAAAGAATGAATGGAAGCGGATGTTGGCGATGGATGTCAGTGATGTGTATTACGATAGGGTGCTGATGAATGGTCAGTCTCAAAGTATGCTATCCAGTGTGGATGGAAAAGCATTCAAGGCTGGCGACAAGGTACGATTACGCATATCAAATGGGGGAGCTTCTTCCTATTTCTGGCTGAATTATGCCGGAGGAAAGATTACAGTGGTGGCCAACGATGGGAATGATGTAGTTCCCGTAGCTGTCGATAGACTGATGATTGCTGTGTCCGAAACTTATGATGTGGTGGTCACCCTACCTGCTGATAGTACAGCCTTCGAGTTCCGGGCGACCACCGAAGACCGGACAAACGCCACTTCATTGTTTTTAGGGCAGGGACTCAAGCAATTGGCTAATCCACTACCGCGACTCAAATATTTTGAAGGGATGAAGATGATGAACGACATGATGAAGATGAATGGTGACCTGGACGATATGGGGATGAAAATGAGCATGAACAAAATGGACATGAATGTGG
>JAFDYA010000128.1 GCA_018267675.1 Bacteroidota bacterium | reverse complement strand
TGGCGCATTAATTATGTTTGGCGCTCATTTTGGCGCATTAATTTGTTGGCGATTTTTAAGTTCCGAGCTTAGATCGGTAAAGAAATCGTGTTTTAGTATCTCACTGATACGCATTACTGTTTCGACTGGCAAGTCATCCCTAAGTAGCCTTTGATGAAGGTTTTGGCGGGTAGTGCCAAGTTGCCGGGATAGAAAAACTAAACTCCTGCCTTCCAGTTCCAGTTGTTTCCGGATCATTTCGGTTACTGTCATTTCGTGTAGGTTTTATCATCTTCTAAATCACTCTTAACGTGTTCCCTGAATATCGGCAGGTAGGTCATTAAGGCATCTATCATTTCCAAGGCTGTTTCCGGATTGTTGAACGTTATTTGTTTATTTTGTTTCCCATTTTCAATGAGTATTGTTGCATAAAAATTACTAATAGCATCGTATGGTGGGGTTCTAAGCCTTCCATAAACAATACAGTCATTTACCCTTATTTTCTTCGTTTGCATTTCAATTAAGATTTACTATGAGATTTAGTAATACTTCTCCCTTTTTTTTCGTCTTTTAACAATATAATTTCATTTTGGAGCGCGTTACAATGTTCCAAACACGCCAAATATTTGTCTTTAAAAGTTGCATCTTCCTTCGCATTTTTGGTTTTCTCTTCCATACTCAACCAGTAATAAACACTTTTGTTTGATGCTACAGCTACCCTTTTCAGTAAGGCTACTTTTACTGATTGAACCGACAAAAACTGGTTAAGGTGTTGCTCTGATACCCCCATTAAATCACCCATTTGCCGAATAGTATACCCTGCTCCGAATATCAATTCTTTCAATTCTTTACCGCTCATTTTTTATAATTATTTGTATATGCTTTTCAAATAGTTTTGTTTGTTCCAAACAGTTTCATTTGATTTGCGTTACCATTTAAAGCAACAAGGTAATGAAAAGAGAAACAAATCCGACCTACCGGTACAGCATTAAAGCCAAACTGGTCATGCTGCCTTATACCCAAAGGGTATTGATCAGAAAACAGATCATGCGAAAATTTGGCGTCACCAAAGCCACACTTTCCCGATATGTCAATCTTACAACCGATGAAACGAATGATATGCCAGCTATGATGTTGGTTGAATTTTCAGAGCTTTTGAATACACCTACTAAAAACTTAATCAATGAATGATATCGAAAAACTCTCAGACTTTGATTTGTTTCAACTCTTTGAAGATGAAAAAAAAGAATGCAAACGCTGGAAGGCTATTTATCAGGTCGAGCCATGCTCTCATTCGTACAAGCATTTCTCCCAACACCGGGATAGCTACGAAATCATCAAAGATGAAATGGCAAGACGGGACAATGACCCGACAATAGTACTCCACATCCTTAACGCCAACGCTATCCCTTGCTGTATAGTAGGAAATTCAATACACATAACGAATGTTTAACCCATTAGTCAATATATTTCCAAATGTTAATGCACTACAAGCACCACTGGCAAGCCAAGCTGTGCTTGACGTACTTAATGATATTAAAAACGGCACATACAAAGATGTCGTGCTGAAAGTGCGGAGCGTTTTAAACCATAGCGACAAGAAAATATATCAAAAAGCCAAAGCAGGATTACCTGCTATTACTTTTTCCGGAGAATTTGCCCCTACAATCATAGAGAAGGGCAAAAACCAAGGCAAGACAAGCCACCGAAGTGATGCCGGCCTAATTGAGTTTTCGGGAATCATACTTTACGATTTGGATAATCTAACCAAGTCTGATCTTTCTCTATACTCCGACAAGCTCAGAGCTGATCCCTATGTGTTTGCGTTTTTTGTCAGCCCGAGCGGTGCCGGACTTAAAGTGCTATTCCGAACCAGTGAACCACACGCGACCGCCTGGCCTGCCGTGAATGAGTATTTGGCCAATCAATACCAACTACCTATTGATCCGAGCGGCAAGGATATATCCCGCTTATGTTTTGTAAGCTATGACCCTGATTTGCACCTTAAACAAGGCAGCATTTTAATTGATGGTGCCTTTGTAAATACCTATTCACCCAAGAGCACCGAGCCGCCCAAACCCAAAAACCAAGCGCAGGAAGCTCCAAAAAATTACTTAGCCAAATGCCACCAAATAGTACAACGCACCTGCCAACCTATTGAAGGTAGTCGCAATAGATACGCCGGTCAGTTTGCACAACAAGCCAATAGATACGGCATCCCTATGAATGAAGTCTTTGATGAACTGGCCAACACCTTGCCCGACTACCCCAAAGACGAACTAGCCAAGACTATAGAGCATCATTACAATGCCGAAGCTGCCGAAGCCGGTAAATACTTGACCAATACCGAATCAAAGGCTCGGCCAAAGAAGCCGACCGGCACCAACATTACAGAAGTGGACGAATCTGTGCTATTCTGGTACAGCTTTAAAAAGAAAGGAGAGGATAACGAAGGATATGCCCTGAGCTATGACAACACGATCAATTTTCTCCAAAATAATGGCTTTTTCAAGTACCGATTGGCTGGCGGTTTTTATCAATTTATAAAGCTAGAGAAAGGCGGATCGGTAATTGATACGGTCACGGAATTGACCGCCAAAGAGTTTATTTTAGATTACCTCAAAAGCAGCAACGACAATGAATTTCGCCAGGTCCGGGAGTTATTCCGCCGCAGCAAAAGTATCTGTGCAACGGCCAACCTGGAAGGGCTAGATTATCACTCCGTCAATCTTCGCCGGGATACAAAAGATGTTGCCAATCTCTATTTCCCGAATTGTTACCTCGAGATCAAGGCAGAAAGCATCACTGTAAAAAACTACAGCAGTCTTTCCGGCACGATTTGGAAAAAGCATGTTATTGATTTTGATTTTGTGCAACAAGACTGGCAAGGATGCGATGCCGCTACCTTCCTGCAACGTGCCATCACCGGCGAAAAGGACCCGGAAAAACTAGATGCCACGCAGACACGCAAACTGCAAAGCCTGCATACTACTATAGGCTACTTGCTGCATGGATACAAGGATCCCACGCTCACAAAAGCAGTAGTTGCAGTAGATCAAGTACTCCGCAGAGGCAAGGAGAATGAAGGACGTACCGGGAAAAGCCTGCTATGCAAAATGATCGACAAAGTGATCAATACAGTAACGCTAGATGGAAGAAACTTTTCCCTGGACAAACCCTTTGCGCTCCAGAAAATAGAGCCGGATACACGATTAGTGAATCTTAATGATGCTAAGAAAAACATGGACTTCACCCGCTTCTTTGGAATGATCACCGAAGACTTGGACTACGAAAAGAAAAACATGAACGTGCTCACTATGAGCTATCACGATTCGCCCAAATGGTATATCTCAATGAACAATTCGCTACAAGGCGATGGCTCCAGTGTTCGCGACCGCCAGCATATCATTGAGTTCACCAATTACTACAGCGATAAGCTAAAGCCTATCCATGAATTTAAGCGGGAATTCTTTGATGGATGGGATACGCTGGAATGGCAGCGTTTCTACTCCTTCATGGCCTACTGCTTGCAGCTTTTTCTACAGCAATCTTTGCTTCCCTTCCCGCTGGAAAACTACGATATAAACAAGCTCATTGACGGTGCCGGCGAAGACTTTGTCGACTTTATGGACGAGCAAGTCTTAGCCGCCTTGCCCGGACGGCCCGAGCATAGCGCCACCGAGCTTTATGCAGCATTTGTAAAGGAAATACCAGAGAAATTCCGGCCAAAAATCAACACTTTTTCTGCTAATGTTAAGAAATGGTGCGATGCCAATGGAATACTCCTTAACCCTGCCAAAGCTGGCCGCCGCGACCGGCGCAACGGTGTTACCTACTTCACATTTGCCTTTGAAGATGATAGCCGAAATACCCAAGTAATAGAACAAACCATAGCCCAAAGCCTTACCGATCCCGAGGCCGACTTACCATTCTAATTAAAAAAGCTATGACAGCAAAATACCAAATTTCGGATTGGGTAGTGGTGGACGGCACAGCCACCGGATACGGCGACCTGGTCGGCTGGATTCAAGCCATAGAGCTATCCGAGATCCTCGGCCAGCCCTACTATCAGGTGCGAGTATATAGCATGTACACTAGCTCCGTATTCGTTGCCGAAAAATTCCTTAGCCCAAGCACTCCCCAAACATTTTAATCCATAATCACCATGCACTACTACACACACTTTGCCGGCTCCCTCACTTACAAAAACAAGCTGCACGCCGCCGCAGTAGATTATTTGAAACGAAATGACGGGCTGATCATTACCAATCTTGCACAATTCTTTTCCGATCTGGAAGCAAGCTTTCGGATCCTCAACGAGCGGCACCAAAGATGCTTTTCCTTGTCCTTGTCGTTTAATAAATATAAGCGGGACGAGGACGGCTACTCCATCAGTCTTGGCAGCCATTACGATGTATCCTTTTTTCTGTACCCTATTAAAGGCCAGCAATAATGATCCCGGAACCCTATACCTACTACCGCAACAACCGAGAGCGCCGCGCCTGGCTTATACTGGACGTCCGGCCAGATGGCACCTTTGAGCCACCGCAGATAGTGGTAATGCTCGAATGGGGCAAGTCCCGGCGCCAACCCACCTACCTAGCTATTAACAACTTCCAGGCACTTGTAGCCAGTGGCAAGCTGGAGCTGTTTACACCCAAAATCTAAAAATATGGCAAAGATTGTAATTGAAATCAAAAGTTGTAAGGAGTGTCCGCACTTCAAAACTGCCAATCAATGGAGTTCAGATGGCTGGGACAGAATGGAAGATTGGATGTGCACTAAAGCGGACAAGAAAATACAAGGCGGTGTTGAATGGCACGAAGAAAGTAAAATTAAAATTCCTGATTGGTGTCCTGCTCAAAATGGCACATAACGGTCGGAAGATTGGCGAGGTTGGGGATTTCGGAGACGAAATCAGCAATCGAAGCCTTTCGACCCCAATCTTGCCAATCTTATGTTATAGGCAGTTAAAAATTAAAGATATGAGTAAATTGAAATCATTAGCCATTCTATCAACGATGATGGCATTAAGTGGAAATAGTCCGTATTTAGAGCGGATAGAAAAAGAACCAAAGAAGCAATTAACAGACGATGAAATTGCTGAACGTAAAGGATTGAAGCAATTCTTTTACGGTGAAAATTATGTTTGGGCATTAAATCAGAAAAACGCAGACCGAAAAGCTCGGAATTTGGGTTTCGTTTAATTGCCTATAACAATACGAAATAGCCGAGGATTGGATTAACTTTGCTATTAAGAACAAGAGAGTTTCCAAAAAGATAATAACCCGAAAAATCAGGTAGCATGAAAATACTTTCAGTAGCACCAGCCGGACGTTATACGCTCAATATTACATTCTCCAATCACGTAGTGAAAACAGTAGATTTAGAACACTTCCTGCACACCGCCCGAAATCCAATGACTAAAATCTACCAAGATCCGCAGCGTTTTAAGCAAGTAAAGGTTTCCCACGGTAATCTATCCTGGGGGGATGGCGAAATGGATCTTTCTGCAGATAGCCTGTACCATTGGAATAAAACAAAACAATGAGCACTACAGCAACACATAATAAGCCGCTGAGCTACTACCAAAAAGTAAAAAATCTCCGTAAATTTGTATGAAACACCAAGTGCCATGTCTTTCCTCATAACTTTAAACGATACCTTACAAGAAATAGTGGCCGAAGTAGAAGGCATGGACAAGCTCGAGCAGAAGATAGTTTTAGCTCAGCTTCGCGCCAAGCGCATAGCCAAAACCTTTAAAGATCCCGTTCGTGCCAAAAACGTAAAGCCATTGACTATGGCACAGATAGATGAAATCAAACATAAGGCTCGCGCAAAATGAAACACAAAAGATTTGTATTAGATACAAATGTCTGGATAAGTTATTTCATTACACACAAAATACCCAAACTTTCTGAAATCATCGATAGAAACAAAATTTCCATCTTCAGTTGTGATGAACTAATTGTAGAGTTAAAGCGAGTACTTTCTTATCAACATCTTACTGTTTACAAAATAGACATAAAAGCTGCCGTCCGCATCGTTTTAGACCTTACTGTTCATTTTGAACTTAGGTATCCCATCAAACACTATATACCCGGCGATGATGATGACAACTACCTCATTGCCCTTGCCCTCCAGACCGGCTCCGGCTACATCGCCAGCGGCGACAAGCATATATTGCTCCAAAAAGAAAAATTGGAGAAAAAATACCGCAGCCTGAACATCATACCCTTACAGCTTTTGAGAAAATGATGAAATAAAAATAAAATTTGGCCGTTCCATTTCCTGTACTATCTTTGAACTTCCAAACCAAGTATCGACAAGCTAAGCATAAAATCACCAGGCCGCAAAGCCTGTATTTTTAAGCGGCGCATTCACCCCCGTACTATACGCTATAATGGCGTATAGACCTTGGCGAAAACCTTGGTTTGGAGCGGGTCAGGAATGCGCCGCTTTTCTGCTTTCCAACATAATCCAAACCAAGGCCAATGAAAAAGCCAAACATGCCGGGAGCTGCACCGGCCACACACGCGCAGCAAAGCAGCCTATTGTTCAACGAGCGCACAGTGATGCACTGCTGCAGCAGCCCCGGAAGGGAGTACTTCTTCCGGCTGGAGCTACTACAGGAAGAGACAGGCAGGCACCTCGTATTCCGGCTCAGCCACGAGGATATGGCCGCCCTGGTGCAGCTCATAGCCTACGAGAGCAATAGGGTGTGGCCCACCTTGCAGCGCAGAGCCGCACTATCTGTGAGCGATGTAGCTACAGTACCTGTACTCACCTTTAAAAACGCCGTAGCACTATGAGTAACAAGGCAAAAACTAACATGCAAGAAACCATCCGCCCGGCAGGCTACCAGCACCACGAGCCAGCGGTAAGCGATGAAGAAATGGAGCAGTTGGACAGGCTACGCGATGCCTCTTATATGGAAGAAGACAGTACCCCGCTCAACAACTACCTGGCATTTGTATCGGAGTGTTACTATCACAAAGTGCGCTTTCACAGGGTGCTTCATTATACCGTGTACAACGTCAAAGATTCGCGGGAGCTACCCCTATGGGAGGCCATCTATCGAGCGCGAGCACTATACCGCCTACTGGACGAAGGATAGTATCAAACAGAAAACCCGCCGCAAGGCGGGTTTTCTGTTATAACGAAATGCAGTACCTTTGGCAAGCTATGAACACAATAGTACTGAAAATAAACCGACGCACCCGGGCAGGTAAAGCTTTGGAAGCAGTACTAGACGTATTGACCGAGCAACCGGGCGTGGAAATAGTATCGGATAAAAGTCCTTACAATGCCCGATTCATCAATAAAGTAAAACGAGCACAGGCGGAGATAAAGGCAGGTAAGAGTGTAACCTTAAACACCAAAGATGTATGGGGAAGTTTAGGGTTGTAGTATCAGCTACAGCCAAGCGCGATATAGCCAAGCACTTAAAATCCGGGAATAGAGCCACAATAGCCAAGCTAAAAAAGATACTTATTGAGCTAGAGCTTCATCCCGAGACAGGCACCGGCAAGCCAGAGGTACTTAAATATGAACTGGCTGGCCTTTGGTCCCGACGGATCAACCAAAAGGATAGACTTGTTTACCAGATTAAAGGGCAAACAGTAACAGTAGAAGTCCTATCAGCTATAGGGCACTACCAAGATAAATAGCTACACCATTTTGAAACTCATACCCGCCGTAAGGCGGGTTTTCTTTTGAGGTATGAATGTCACGCGAAAATTATGGAACCAACTCACTTTCTACTCGATAAGCTATCAGTATGTATTTCCCTCTAATTCCCGTCCAAAGCAGTTTATTGGCCACAGATGCCCCTGTCGACATATCCTTAGCCGTTTTCATTACCAAATAATTTGCCCCATTTCTTGCAGCCCATTTCCGCGCGTCAGTAATAGCAGCACGTTCGCTTCTGGTATTTACTATCACTACGCCAACTTCTACAGCACTATCAGGCTTTTGCATTCCGTAAAGCACTGTCTTTTCTTTCACCCGTGGAAACTTTTTGTTGGTGCTCTTAATGAAAGTAGTGTGCGCTGCAAGGCTCCCAACTGTGAGCAGAGCGATGACAAGCAATAGGACCGTTTTTTTCATGGCCTCAAATGTACCATCCATAAGCCCCATAACCAATTGCCTGCACTTCCCCCAAGGAAGTGCCACACACCGGCTCCACAGGCGGCCACAAGCCGACTGTGACCACATTCCCGCACCAACGCCACCGCGCTTTTCTTTTCTTTTTTTTAGTTTTCTCTTTAGAGAGCAAAAAAAAGTGGACTTTAGGACTAATAGAACCTAGAGACGCCATAGGCGCGGCATACAGGCAGGCCAAAAAATAGGCCACACAGTCCAAAAGTTCAAACTTGGCCTTGGCTGTACTGGTAGTAGTTCATTGTGCTGCATTCCTGCATTATGTATCGTGCTGCCATTGGATTTTTACGATTCAAAAACAAAAGCAAAACAGCTTCAAAAATTTTTATGGAAACACCAATCAATCAGACAGCGGCAGTAGCAGTAACAGGCCAAGCCGTAGATCCCACCAATGGCACCATCTCCGGCACCGTCAATGCCATCAACAATTTTGATGTGAGTGCCGACCTGGAGATCACAATTTCCAATACCTCGGCCGATACCGACTTGACCAATTTCAACCTATTTAGCGGTGGCGGCATCATTATGGCGCTCCCAGCCAACACCACTGTTACTAGCCCATTCGCTAGCTTTAGTGACCTGCAGAATTATGTAGCCGCAGTGCCCATCCAGGTATCCGGTATGCAGGTGGATACCAATGATCCGACCAACAACTACAACGGCAACATCAAGGTATCCGAGATTCGCCCCAACAATACTTTGGCTACCCGCACCATTCGCTTTGGCGACTACCGCCTGAGCAATGGTGGCGGCGACTATCAAAATGTACTCAATGTGAACGATGGTAAAGAGCGCATGACGCTAGGGCCTTCAACGCGCTTTACAATTTCGAAATTGAAATTTGGGACCAGCATTACGCTCCGCCTCACCGTACCCGCCAATGGCCGAGTGTACGAGATGGCCGCGGTCAAGTACTAAGCCGCTAATTGATCTAATTCCACAATTCACATTAGTAAGAGCGGCAGTGTGAACTGCCGCTTATTTAGTTTCTATTTAGTATGCAACCACAAGTATTTAGTACCCCGCAGGAGCGAGCCGCTTGGCTAGCCAAGGACTATAGGCGTGTAGCCACATTTACCGTGCTGCACAACCCGCGCGGCACCTACCAGGTGATCAAGTCGAAGTATCCCGATTTCCAGAATTGGGGCCTTGGTGCCGAGCAAACGCAAGCCAACCAGGAAGCCTTGTATCAGTACATCATTGCCAAGGCTGCCAATAGTGGCGATGCAGATCGGTATGTTACCGAGCTGGCCCGGGCCGTGCCGCGCAATCCTGATAACGATAATCTTTGGATTAAACAATAAGCACTATGCCAGGAGATAAACAGAAAACAGGCTTTCAGCTATACGGCTACACGCCAAATCCTACCGGCTCCGGCACCTATACCGGCACCGGCTCGGCTAGCGATCCGGTGCAGCTTGACGGCGTTACCGTAACCGCTCCCAAGGGCTCCGGCAGCAGCGTATCTCAGCTAATTGACCAGATTACCAATTTCAAGCTACCATCCGCAAGCAGCTATTTTAATGCAGGCGGTGCAGCTCAGAGCATGCCGCCCGGGCAAGCCGGCGGCGACCCGAATAGCAACAATGGCAGCCAGAGAAATACACTAATTACCATCCTTCTGATAGCCGCTGCCTTGTTTGCTATCTATTTTATGTTTCTTAAAAAATAAGCAATGGCAGATAGCAACACTACCAGCGTGCTCGATAGCATCCTCGGCAATATGGACAAAATAGGCTATGCTACGGCTACCGTGATCAGCAGCACCAAAGGCGGCAGTATAATGCCACCCGCCGGAGCTAGCGGTGTGGAGCCGCAACTCTATACACCCGAAGCAAAACAAACCGGAACCATCATGATCATTGGCGGTATAGCCCTATTGGCAGTCATTATATTTTTCATTTTCAAACCTAAGAAGTAGCTATGAATGCAAGTGATTGGGTTGGTGCCGCCAGTAGTGCAACCAGCAGCTTTGCCTCTGTATATGCTGCAATAAAAGGGAGCCAGGCACAGCAAGATGCCCTGAACAAGCAAAGTGAAATGCAGGATCGCGCGTATAACTACCAGTTGATGCTCGGCGACCAAGCGGCCAAGAATACCAAAATTTATGTAATCGTCGGCGCGGTGGCACTAGTAGTTCTTTTATTTATTCTAAAACGATAATGCAGCATGTGGGCAGTCATTGCAGCCGCGCTCAACCTAGCAGATGGAGCGAACAAAGGAGCACAGGCACAATACCTGCAAGGTAGGGCCGAGGCCGAGGCAGATATCGACTACACCAGGGCTAAGAATATGGGCTACTTCGCCCAGGCCGGAGCCTCGGCCAATGCACTGAAAACAGTAGTGATCATAGGCGTGGCCGCAGTAGTGCTATCACTTTTAATCATAACAATGAAAAAATGAGTATCAGTTTCGGCAATTTTACCAACTCATGGCTTGCTGCCATAGCCAACCCTGTAGGGTATAGCGCGCAGCATGTGAGCCTTAGCACCGCCGTTGATGACTATACAGACGGGCACAATCCTAAGCGAGAAAGCTTTGTAAGCGAAGAATCGTATAAGACACAACGTACCCAGTGGATAGATGCCTGCACCAGCGCCGTAAAAAGCCGAGATGTAGGCTACTCCAAAGCCAACCTGAATAGCCGCTGTGCTGCCAAGTGGGACGAAGCCAATCAAAGCGCGCTGGATGTAATGTTTGCCAAGGCAGAAGAAGAAAAGCAAGCCGCCATTGTCCAGACAAAAGATAACGTAAAAAAACTCATTGCCTTTGCGGCAATTACTATCATTTTAATATTAATAATTTTTTTAATTTCCTAATCAATCAATCAACACAACATGAAAAGTTTATTCACCAACTATTTGTTTTACATTGTCGTAGCGGCAGTAATCGTAGCTACTGTGTTAGTAAGCCGCAGCCAGGCCGCGAAAAAGGCAGTGGATGCCGTGAAAGATAAAGTAGCAGGCACCGATAAATCACAAGAACCTGTAGCTGCATAATTATTCCGGCATGAATAGCAAAAAAATACTAGGCTTCACCTTGCTTAGCTTGCTAGTAGTAGCGGGTATCGTGTACTACTTCATGGGCAAGAAGGGCGGCAGCGCAGAGCAAAAAGTAGCCGCCAAGCCCGGCCTAGGTCCGGCAGATGATGCAGCATTCCAGCAGATGGTTGCCTTGTTCAAGTCCGAGGCCGATCCGGAGGCAATATCCTGGCTCATGGATTCGGTAGCCGAAGATATGAGCGGCACCAACCCTGTGCCGCTTGATCCTTACTACCTGGTGAACGGGCAAGTGAGCAAATCCGGTGCATTTATCGGCGAGTACGCGCGGCAATACTACGGGTATGATTATAAGTTCAAAGTGAACAAAGACGACTTCAATGCCAAGATCTACGCCATCTTCAACGCTTTTAAAGCCAATTATTTGGTGCAAAATTTATAAAAAACATGACCTATACAGCAAAAAAAAACATCGATGCCTTAGTCCCTTTAGCCGCTGCCTGTGCAGTAGGCTTTTGGTATTTCCGGAAGTATGGTACTAAGCGCTGGCAAATGCTGGTAGTTATTGTACTTGCTACCTACTTTGCCCTTTGGTTAGCCACTACCCGCATTACTAAGAGCATCCTGGAAGCTGCACCAAGCAGCGCCAAGCTACCGGCAGAGCTCAACCCCTCGGCCTGTAGCAACTACGACCCGACCGGAGATGTGAACGCGGTGTATAGCGATTCTACAAGTTTGTTTTTCAATTCCGATGCACCATATTCTAAGTTGCTAAGCCTTAGCGATTGCGAGCTGGTGAAGGCGTATAACGATTGGAATGCCAGATATTACCAAACCGCGGGTGGCCAAACACTAGCCCAGGTAGTGGCCGGACAGACTTCCATATTCAATGGCGGTTTCCAGCTCACTCAAAAGACCTTGGCACAAAGATTCACCAAATATAATCTATCCTAATGATCCCTCAAGCTCCGTGCAGCTGCACGCAAGATGCCCTGGCCGATAGCGAGATTCGCCTCAACCAGCGGCAAATGATCTACTACACGCTGGCCATTGTGCTAGCTGTCACACTCATAGCAAAAATATTATTTACAAAATCTGTAAGCGCGTAAAAAATGATTACCCTTCAAAATTATGACAGCTCGGTTATTCAAATAGCCAATAAACCCTATCAAAAAGGCAGCGTTAAGCCTATTTGGGATAATGAGGCCGAAACCCTCGGGCTGGTATTCCTGGACAGCGGCGAGGTGATCACTACGCCTCACCACTATTCTCTATATGGTACGGTAATTCCAACACATACTTTTGGTAGTTACTCTGAACTGGTAGGCTATGTGACGGCCAATTTTTTTTTGGTTAGTAGTGGTTCCGGGGGCCCTACTGTGCCTATAGCAGCCCCCGGTGTGATGGATACTTATGTGCCTGCCCGCAAGATAGCCAACTATCCTGGCACGCAATTGGTGTACATTGACCTCGAGAATCGGAACACAAGCCGCGGCCAGCCAACACATGGCTGGCAGATGGGGGTACTTGATCCCGGTACAGGCGAGCCGGTATTTCATATAGATGGCCGCTATGAGCAGATCACGGCGATGCTGAGCATGACCTTGAAGTCGGAAAAGGCGGCCAACAATCCTACATTTTTTTCAGCATCCTGCCCGGACCAAGCATTACCCAACGGCATGATGTTCAAGCTCATAGTTAAAGATAGTGGCGGCATCTTCAAGAGCTACCCGCAAGTAGTGTACCGCTCCAATATGGGGGAATACCAAGGGTTAGGATTGCCGTTCTATGAAAATATTGGATTTGAAGAAAAAATAAATCTTCAAGAAGCGAGTAGTGGTGGTGTGGCGGGATTTACGATTGGCAAACGGATATGGATACAAGGACGCATTAATGACACACAGTTCAACCCTGGTGGCTACCAAGCGATGACAGACGCGCAGAGCTGCCTGTATGCCATCCAAAATGGGAACAAGCTAGCCTTTTTTATTCGCTCCCTTGGCGATGTTCATTTCACCGGCTGTCTATTCTACAAGCAGGAAACTTTCACTACAGATTTGGCTTTAGATTTTACCCGCCATGTAGTACAATTCCAAGGGAGCACGGCGACAACCTTAACGCTGCCGGATCCTACCTTATTTATGCCCTATGGAGTGGCTTCGCCTGGTGAAACACATAAGGTGATCAACATGGGTACCGTGCCGCTCAGCCTGAGCCGCCCGGTATATCTTGATGCCACTACCAGCATTACCAGCCTGAGCAACGTCTATCCCGACAATCGATTAGAGATAATGAGTGATGGCACTCGATGGATAGCTATTTAGTTTTTGATGTATGACACTAGGCAACCTCTATACCAAGGCAGACTTTACCCGCTATGATAGTGGCGGCGCGGTTGTTGATACCAACCCCGCTACCCTAGTCGGTGGGCAAAGCTGCCTTGTTACCAAGCTAGGCGGCCACAGAGTACACTGCCTTAATGATTGGACTATTAGCGTTCAAATCACCGGCCACAGTGCCGATATTATAAGCCTTGGCTTGGTAGATATTCAGTTTGCCGGTACACACCCTACTTGGTTCAATGTGGATGCTACTAACCACACTATGAGCATGTACCAGGATGCCGGTACTTATCATATCAAGACCATCCAGCCCGGCTTCAATTATGCCAACTATACATTGACCGTGCATTACTGCAACAACTACGCGGTGATGCTTGCAAAGGATAGTAACGGATACATTGCTACGAACAGAATCCGGTACAACTTCCTGCAACATGCAGGCAACTCTATTGGCAGCTTTGCCATGCGAGCCACCGGCACGGCAAGTATTGGGCTCGGCGCGGTGCAAGTGAGCAGTGCACAAGAAACCGGTGCCGACTTTCTATTTGTGGGCGACAGCATCACACTAGGCCGGAAAAATTTCCCGGAAAGCAACCGCTTTGCAGATCGTAT
>JAFDYA010000127.1 GCA_018267675.1 Bacteroidota bacterium | reverse complement strand
TGCGGCAGCGGCTGCGGCAGGGCTAGAGGCGAGGGTACACCCGCATACTTTCCGCCATTCATTTGCAACCCATCTGGTAGAACGGGGGGCGGATTTGCGGGCAGTACAGGAAATGCTTGGGCATGCCAGCATTACCACTACAGAAATTTATACCCACTTAGATCGCGCCTTTCTTCGGAAGACCCTAGAACAGTTTCATCCTCGGTATCGCTAAACTTGGATTTTGCAGCAATATTGGCTGATGCAATATTTCGGCTCAATTATAATATAAAAAAAGCAGCCCCGAAGGGCTGCTTTTTTCTAGGAGTCTTTCAGCTTTAGCGGATCACGGTAATCCGTACAATTCCACTGTTCCCGGCATCGTCTTGTAAGTGTACAAAATAAATACCTGAAGCAAGGCCGGCGAGATTCAATTGTTTTTGGGTTGCCAAAGTAGCCAAGTCTTCTTGAACGAGTTTTCCGGATGGCGTATAAACCTGAATTTTTGTCGTCGTTGGATTGTTCCAAGTAATATTCAAAACACCACTAGTTGGATTCGGGAAGATATGAACTCCCTTGAGCGCAAAGTTGTTGACCATCAATGGAGACACGGTAAGTACATTACTCTTTCCACCACCACAAAGCGCATTGGGTATTACGGCATAGTAGTCGCCTTGCACCGTTGGAGTATAAGTCTGACGTACGCCACCAGGCAATAAGCCTGCAGGGCCGTACCAGATTACGTTGGCACTGTCCGAAACTAAATCATGGCCGATAAAGGAGATAATTGGTTTGCTAGGTGTCGGCACACGGTCTAGCACCGTAACACTAGAAAATGCTGAATCTTTAGTATAGCAAGCAGAGCCAATCCCAGATGGAATAAGACGCACCCAGACTTTATCGCCACTCACACCATTTGTATTGTTGTAGGTCGCTGAAGTGGCAACTGCAACTCCATTAAGATACCATGTATAGCTCGGTGTCGCACCTGCATTGGCCGGTGTCGCCGTAAACTGAACCAGAGAATCTTGACAACCGGGGTTAGCACCCTTGGTGATTGCTGTAGTGACACTTGGTGTGATATTGGGTATCACAGTTACGTAGATGGCCGGAGAAACAACAATAGGTGTGGTTGCACATGGATAATTGCTGGTCAATTCTACATTCACGGAATCACCGGTATTAAGTACTCGAGTCAAAGAGACTCCGGTAGCACCGGTCACCACCTTTCCATTCACAAACCAACGATAGCTAGGTGCTGTTCCACCATTAGTTGGCGTAGCAGTAAAGGTAATGGCATTGCCAGCGCAAGTCGGATTGCTGCCGCCGGTTACAGCTAGTGCCACGGATGCACCTTGTGTGCCGCAGGTATAATTGATGGTATTGGAGGTGTCAATTGGTTTGCTGGCACAAGCAGCGTTAGAGGTTAATATAGCCCATACATTAGAGTTGCAAGGGATAGTGCTGCTGGTAAACGTAGCACCGGTGACGCCGGTTTGTAGCGTTGTACCTACATACCATTTGTAGGTAGGTGCAGACCCGCCATTTGTAGGCGTAGCAGTGAAGGTGATTGGCGTGCCTGCGCAACCTGGGTTACTACCTCCGGTCACTGCAATAGATACACTTGCAGCCACATTGGTTCCTCGTACTATAACAATTGGTGTAGAAATGATACTATCTGCGCCGCAAGTGCCCACAAAAGAAAGGTTTGCAGATACTTGGTCTCCGTTAGCCAAAGCAGAAGAACTATAACTAATACCGGTAGTTCCAGTAAACACACCATTTACATACCAGCGGAATACTGGCGAAACTAGTGTTCCGGAATAGGCAGCATTAAAGCTAAGGGAGGATCCGGAACAAGAAGGGTTAGCCGAGCCTGGAGCAAAGGTTACAGAAACTGTTGCGCTAACAGCTGGGCGAATCACCACACTGTAGTCTTCTGCTTGGCCATAGTCTAATGCACCACAGGAGGTAGGCGCAGCAGAACTTGCAAAATCAGATACTACCCGCATTCTAATGGGAGTACAGGTCACAGCAGGAGATGTCGGAATGGTGATCGATTTAGTGTGTGTTTCTGGTGATGTGCTACCGGTATGATCCATGATTAATTCGTTGGTGCTATTAAACACACCATCGTCATTATAGTCCAGATATACTCGTACGTGTTGCGCATTGGTCTTGGTCAATACAGACAGTGTGTAGCTCTGGCCGGCAACTACATTAGCTTGCTGCTGGCAAGAACGATCAATGTACACCAGATTTCCGTCCAGATTGTAGCCACCGTTAGAGGTGCCGGTCATGTCATTAAATTTAACTTCACATGGGCCAATATTGGAAGAATTGAATGGATTGTTGGTCGTTGGCGTACAGTTATAAGAATGTGGGCTGGCCCCAGGCGCCTCAGCACCTAATGAAGAAGCCAAAGACCCCCGAATATTGAGTAGGGCAGCCATCCAGCGGGTCTTTTGGCCGGAGGTGAAATGATCCTGACAGTTGGAATAGTCCATGAAATTGTGTTGGGTGCCAATATAATTGACGCCGGTACAAGCATTGGTGCCTGTTGGGCAATTAAAGGCAGAACGTTTCATAGGTTCTGTATCACAAACTAAATCGCCGGTGGTAGAGCAATTAGTAGTAGATGGGCAGGTAGTTGCTGCACCTGTATTCCCTGGGTCATCACCTTCAAATACATGGTAGAGTGAAAACGCATGGCCAATTTCGTGTGGTAAGGTGATCTCTCCATACTTAGCCTTGCGCGCAAGCATAATGGTACCATCTAGGTTGGCACTAGCGCCCGGGAAGTAAGCATAACCGGCAGTATAAGTGCCGAATGTCCCGTCATTGCTATCAATCTTATTGACTACCCAAATATTGTAATAGTCATTGTTGTTCCAATCGCTTAGCCCTTTAACTGCTGTTTCAGATATGCCAGTAGTTTTATCAAGGTTCACACCATTCGAAGTATAAGTAGCTCCTAAGGATGCTGCACCATTAATACGGACGATACCTGTGGTTGCATTACAATTTGGGTCGCGCTTTGCTAGGCTAAATTGTACCGGAAAATAAGTACCGCCTGAAGAGGCATTTGGATAAAACGGCCAAGTGGCAGCATAAGTTTTGTTCAAATAGCTGATCATATTGACCAATACGGAGTCGGCGGGATTAAAGGTAGTACCGACTGCGCCTCCTGTGTGGATAACGTGTATCACAACCGGAATATCATATACCGGCCCATTGGCAGTATTGATGATTTTCATCCGGTTTGCATTCCGAGTGAATTGGGCAATTGTGGCATTGTTATCCAGAAGGTTTTGCCGGAAACTGGGTGAGTTCTGCGCCATCCGACGATTCACTTCATCGCTGCCGCATCGCTGTGCTTGCCCGGAATAACTAAGCCCCGTAAGGAGTAAAAGCCATAAAGATAGTTTTCGCATCATGTTGCTGTGTACTGATTGTTCTTGCTGAAATGCCTATTTAGAGAAAGGTAAAAATAACGGTTCCCT
>JAFDYA010000126.1 GCA_018267675.1 Bacteroidota bacterium | reverse complement strand
GCTTACAAATTTGTGCTCCGAAATGCCAATGCGGTTGGTACGATCATAGCCAATACCGTGGGCAATTGGAAGGGAAAAGATTTGAGTGAAAAGTTGGAGTTGGAAGTGGGGAAGGATTTGCAGTTCATTCGTATCAATGGTACGCTGGTTGGTGGTTTGGTTGGGCTGCTCATCCATGCCATCACCGATTTGCTGAGTTGAGTATTTTATTTTTTTTCAGTAGAATCGTTTAGGAATTTCAAAGCATTCATCAGTGCCTGGTGCATGATGGTAGCATGATTTTCTTCTCCCAGATAGTCAAACTTAACTCGGAGTCTTTTTGATGAACAATCAACGAGCTTTTCTGCTAGGGTATTTGCGTCGACTTCCATGAGGCGCGGTGTTTTTGTAGGGGCCAAACCTTCTTTACCAACTGCAATAAAGACATTGGTCTTCCCTTTGTTTTCTTTACAAATCTGCTCAAAGTCCTGTGTCAATATCGATCCATTGTTCCACCATAGGCTTGGGCTTACAATGATATAATTGTTGAACAGGCTGGGCACTGTTTGAAGAATTTGAGTGGCGAGTAGGCCGCCGAGGCTTTCGCCAATCAGGGTGCGTGCTGGTGTTGTTCGGAAGTGCTGGTCGATATAGGGCAGGAGCTCTTTGCTGAGAAAGGCGATGAACCTATCGGAATGTCCCGTTGTAGGGTAGGCTTTGCTATCGTCACTTATAGTTGTAGGGAAGGTGAAATCTCTTCGTCTATCCACGTTCACGATTCCCACAATGATGGACGGTGGGGCGATGTTGACCCAAGGAAAGGAATAGAATTGGTAAAGGCCGACAGCATGGATGAAATCTTCGCTGGTACCACCATCTAGCAAAAAAACTACTGGATATCGTGTAGTGTCGTTTTCATTATAGCCTTCGGGCAGGTAGATGTTCAAGCTTCGTTTCTCACCCAATTGGGTAGAAGAAATTTCTTGTACCTGACCTATTACAAGTGGCTTTGAGCTTAAGGTCATTGGCAACTGAGCTTGAGCGGATAGCGTCCAAGATTTGCTTAAGAGGATAGTGAGGGTGCAGCAGAACCCAATCAGATTTTTACTGAAGCATCTTAGTGTATTCATTGTTGTTGCTTGCGGGGGCTAGAAAAGGGTATTGCTACTTTTGTTCCAGGTTTTATGGAGATGTTTGTAGGCTTTTTCGGTGGCCTCCCGACCGCGAGGGGTTCGGATGATGTATCCTTCTTGAATCAAGAATGGTTCATACACTTCCTCAATAGTGCCGGCTTCTTCACCGACTGCCGTTGCAATATTGGAAATACCGGTTGGACCACCTTTGAACTTGTCGATTAAGGTTGAAAGTATCCGATTGTCCATTTCGTCAAGACCATTAGCATCCACGTTCAGTGCTTTCAAGCCATATTCCACAATGCCTAAGTCGACGACTCCCTTACCTAATACTTGTGCGAAATCCCGCATTCTCCGAAGCAAGCCGTTGGCGATTCTTGGCGTGCCGCGACTCCGTCGTGCAATCTCCAGAGCAGCGTCCGATGTTACTTTCACCTGGAGTACCCCTGCTGCACGGAGGATGATCCCTTGCAAAACCTCAGCCGTATAATAGTCCAGCCGACTCTTGATGCCAAAGCGGGATAGCAAGGGTGCAGTGAGTAAGCCTGATCGGGTGGTAGCACCGACTAAGGTGAAGGGTGCCAATGATATTTGTATAGAGCGAGCAGCCGGTCCAGACTCAATCATGATGTCAATTTTAAAGTCTTCCATGGCCGAATACAGGTATTCTTCAACCACGGTACTCAAGCGGTGGATCTCATCTACAAACAAGACATCGCGTTCTTCCAGTGAGGTGAGTAGGCCGGCGAGGTCTGCAGGTTTTTCAATGACAGGGCCGGAAGTTTCCTTAATGTTTACCCCCAACTCATTGGCTACGATCCGCGATAGTGTCGTCTTACCAAGGCCGGGAGGACCGTGAAACAGCACATGATCCAGGGCTTCGTTGCGCAAGTTGGCGGCTTTGATGAAGATGCGCAGATTGTCCACTAGCTGGGGCTGCCCGGCAAAATCTTCGATCTGTTGTGGCCGGATGGTGTTCTCATATGCTTTGTCGGCTGGAGACAGGTTTTCATCCGGACGGACATGGGACGGTTCGCTCATCGAGGATAAAAGTAAGTCTGTTTTGGAAGTTTGCGCTTCCAGGGGTGGGGGATTTTGTTCGGTATTTTTAGCAAGCTCGGTAGTGATCTAACTGCCTTACATTGGCGGGAGCGAAGCCAAAGCAACGATACCAACGATGAGTTCGAGAAAGCCAAGGATCATTCCTGCAAGAGCATAGCCCGGTTTCATTCTTTTCATACCCACAGCGCCCAATACAACCGATATGCCGGCAAAGATTAATGCAGGGAAGATGAAGAATTCAACGCCGGTGAGGGCAAAAGCTACGAAGCTTGCAAGTGAAAGAAAGACAGAAGTAAAGGCTGTGATGCCTTGCGACATGTTATAGTAGCGGTCTTCGTCGTTGGGGTGGTGCCGTTTTTTTCTTGGTCCAAAATTTTGCCAATGTGTATGTAGCTCTGCAATGGATCGGGTGGTGTTGCCGGTATTGCGGATTGCCTTTTGATGCTGCCGCAACGTGATACGGGCAAAGCTGGGTTGTTGTATTAGGAGTAGGAAAGAAAGGAAAAGGAGTATTCTTTGCATGCGTCGAAAGTATTCAAATCAATTATGAAAATGGCAGGAATATTGAAATGATGCGGTCGATTTGGAACTGGAGCAAAGTCTAGTAACCCTTTTCTACCCGGTGGTATTATTTTAATAGGAGGCTAAGGTCAATTCTGCCCAGGCATATTTCTAAAGAATAAATAGCGTTGTACTGAATTTTAGGGGCTGCTACGTTCCGTATTTTTCGTTAAAAGGTAAAGTGGTCTTTGTTTAAATAGTTCGTGGCATCAATTTTTAAGCAGACGGTACTGTGAAGTATATGGCACATCCTTTGAAGTTCGGAAAGCACTTTGAATAAGCCGATTAGTTCATTCCAAAAAACTACCCTCTAATAATGAATCTCGAAACACGTTGCATTGATACAATTCGTTGCCTGGCAATAGATGCCATTGAAAAAGCAAACAGTGGCCATCCCGGAGCACCCATGACCCTGGCGCCGGCCGCTTATGCACTTTGGATGAATATCATGCGCTTTAATCCCAAGAACCCAAATTGGTTTAATCGGGATCGATTTGTACTCTCCAATGGTCACGCCTCTATGTTGCAATATGCAATGCTCCACCTCTGCGGCTATGACCTTTCCCTAGATGATATCAAGCAATTCCGACAGTTGGGTAGTAAGACAGCCGGACATCCGGAACACCACCTAACCCCGGGCGTAGAAACGACAACGGGGCCGCTCGGGCAAGGCGTCATGGCTGCCGTTGGAATGGCTATTGCAGAAGCGCATTTAGCCGCTATTTTTAATGTGGAGGGCAAGCGAATTGTTGATCATAGAACATTTGTCTTCTGTGGTGATGGCGACTTGATGGAAGGTGCCTCGCATGAGGCCGCATCACTAGCCGGACATCTTGGTTTGGGTAAACTTATTTTTCTGTACGACAATAATCATATCACCATAGAAGGACACACTAATCTGACTTATGACGATGATGTGGCGAAACGATTTGAAGCCTACAACTGGCATGTGCTCAAGCTGGATGATGAGGGTGTGGCACAAGATGTCGGGAAGATTACTCAGGCATTTCAAGCGGCAATTGCCGTAGATGACAAGCCTTCAATAATAATTTTAAGGAGTCTGATAGGCTATGGTTCGCCCAACAAACAAGATACTTCGGCGGTGCATGGATCCCCCTTGGGTGCTGCAGAGTTGAAATTGACTAAAGAGTTTTATGGATGGCCGCTAGCTCCTGAATTTTTAGTACCGGATGAGGTAAAGGAATTTATGGGGCGAGCTGTGACAGCTGGAGCAGCAGCAGAAAGTAGATGGAATGAGTTGCTTCAGGAGCTGCATACAACTCATCCCGATCTAGGCACGAGCTTCCAGCAATATTTGAATCAGGAATTGCCACTCGGATGGGCGGATCAGCTCCCAATTTATTCGCCGAGCGATGGAGCGGTAGCGACCCGAAAAGTATCAACAGATGTGTTGCATGCTGTAAGTAAGCAATTCCCTTGGCTCATAGGAGGAAGTGCTGACTTGGGAGAAAGTACCGCAACGTTTAACGAACAAAGCGGATACCTAAGCAAGGCAGCCTATCAGAATAGGAACATAGATTGGGGGATTCGGGAGCATGTAATGTGTGCTGCGAGCTATGGCATGATGGTGCATGGTGGTGTACGCCCTTACGCTGCAACCTATTTTGTGTTCACAGATTATGCAAAGCCGGCAATACGGATTGCCGCAATCATGAAGATGCCGGTCATCTATATTATGACGCATGATTCTATCGGTTTGGGCGAAGACGGTACCACGCATCAGCCCATAGAACAACTCATCACCTTTAGGGCAACACCAAATATTGCCACAATTCGTCCCGCAGATGCTAATGAAGCAGTAGAAGCCTGGAAAGCCGCACTAGAGCGAAAGGATGGGCCGACAATGCTCGTTCTTACTCGGCAGAAAGTGCCGGTATTGGATCGGTCTAAATATGCCGGTGCAACAGGACTACATAAAGGAGCATATATCCTTTCCAAAGAAAAGGGGATAAGTCCTCAGGCAATAGTGATGAGTACCGGATCCGAAGTGCAATGGGCATTACAGGCACAGGAGCTTTTGTGGCAGGAAGGTATTGACATTCGGGTGGTCAGTATGCCCTGCTGGAAGTTTTTTAGAACGCAAAGCAAATCATATCATGAAGAGGTACTGCCCAAGGCGGTTAAGGCTAGAGTGGCTATAGAGGCGGCAGCGCCGGAAGGATGGCACGAATGGGTAGGAGCTGATGGGATAGTTATTGGTATGAGCACTTTTGGCGAGAGCGCGCCAGCACAAGATTTATTTAAACACTTTGGGTTCACTGCGGAGCATGTAGTGGCTCAGGTTAAAAATGTACTAGCTTTTTGATTTATGAAAATTGCAATCGCGTCGGACCATGCAGGGTTTGAATATAAAAGAATGCTCAACGAGTTTTTGGTGGGAATGGGCCATGAGCTGCAAGATTTGGGCAGTTACCATCCCGAGGTTCCTGATGATTATCCGGATTATGCAGCAGCGGTGGCTAAGGCGATCATCTCAGGCGAGGCGGAACGTGGTATTTTAATCTGCGGAAGTGCCGTTGGTGTGAGTATTGCGGCGAATAAGTTTAAAGGAATAAGAGCCGGCGTTTGTCATGATACTTATAGTGCCCATCAATGCGTAGAACATGATGATGTGAATATTCTTTGCCTCGGTCAACGGGTGATTGGCATGGCGCTTGCCAAAGAAATTGTACTTACTTTTTTGAATGCGGTGTTTTCAGCTGAGGAGCGCCATCAGCGCAGGCTACACAAAATCGCATTGATAGAACAACAAAATTTGAAATGAACATGAATAAACTTGTTGAATTATTGTCTTTTGGGCAGAGCTATTGGTTAGACAACCTTTCCCGTGCAAAGATTAAGAGTGGAGAGCTTGCTCGGCGTGTCGCCACTGAAGGCTTGCGCGGAATAACATCCAACCCGAGCATATTTCACAAAGCCATTACTTCCGGTTCGGACTATGACGTGCAGATCAAGGCAGAAGTTGCTTTGGGTAAGACGGCCTATCAGATTTATGATGCCCTAACGGTACAAGATCTAAAGGATGCCTGTGACCTGCTCCGTCCGGTCTTCGAAGCTTCAGCATGTACAGATGGTTTTGTGAGCCTGGAGGTTTCGCCTTATTTGGCGCGAGATACAGATACTTCTATTTCCGAAGCCAAGCGACTACACGGATTGGTGAACAAAGAGAATTGTTTGATTAAGATTCCCGGTACCGCTGAAGGAGTGGAGGCAATTGAAGAATTGCTCTATCAGGGCATCAACATCAATGTTACCTTGTTATTCGGCATCCCTCGATACGAAGAAATCGCCCGCGCTTATATCAGAGCCTTACAACGCCGCGTAAAAGAAGGGAAGCCGATTGAAAAAATTGTATCCTTTGCCTCCTTCTTTCTGAGCAGGATTGATGTGCTGGTCGATTCTTTATTGCGTTCTCGAATTGTACCCAACTATAAAGCAACGGATGCACCACAGCTTTTAATTGGCAAAGCCGGATTGGCAAGTGCTCGTTTGGCTTATCAAAGCTTTCTCAAAGTGTTTAGCGGGTCGGAATGGGAGCAACTCAAAAGTAAAGGAGCAAAGGTGCAAAAGCCTTTGTGGGCAAGCACGAGCAATAAAGATCCCTTTGGGTATGACTTGCGCTACGTGGAGACGGTGATTGGTGTGGACACCGTCAATACTATTCCTGATGAAACTATTGAAGATTTTGCCGATCATGGCACCCTAGTGAAGGATACGGTCTTGATGGATATTACTGCTGCTGAGGCAGTGTTTCCTGCACTTAAACGGTGGGGAATTGATATTGATTTCGTTAGTCAGCAATTAGAAGATGAAGGGATCGTAAAATTTAATGAGGCTTTTGATGATTTGATGGTCGCGCTGGAAGCCAAGCGGGCGCAGTTATTGTCCGAATCGTTTGCTACACAAACTATTTCAGGAGCATCAATGGCTAAGAAGATTAATTCGGCCTATGTCGCCATGGATGAACGTTTGGCGGGGCGAAGGTTGTTTCAGAAGGATGCCTACCTCTGGGAGGTAGATCCCGACGAAGTGAAGATGATCCGGGAAAATATGGGCTGGGTGGAGCTTCCGGATATTTCGGACGAAGCATTGAAGAATATGCAGGCATTTTCTACTCAGATCAAAGAAGAAGGATACACGTCAGTAGTCCTTCTGGGTATGGGCGGGAGTAGCTTATGTTCCGAAGTGGCTCGAGAGAGTTTCGGGTCTGCGCCGGGCTATCCTCAACTACTTGTGCTCGACAATACAGATCCAGCTGCCATCTTACAAGTTCAAGGAATGCTTGATCTCTCCAAGACCCTGTTCATTGCAGCGTCTAAGAGTGGTGGCACTCAAGAAACGATTAGCTTTTTCAAGTATTTCTATAGGTTGAGCCAGGAGGCCGGTGTGCAAAATGTAGGGCAAAACTTCATCGCCATTACTGATGCCGGCAGCCCATTGGTGCAACTGGCGGAACAATATCATTTTCGGTGTTCTTTTTTAAATCCTCCCGGTATCGGAGGTCGCTATTCCGTATTGTCCGATTTCGGTATGTTGCCCATGGCGTTGATGGGGCTTGATGTGCGGGCGATGATGGATAGCGCACTACAGATGAAGAAGAGCTGTGACGGCCAAGTTCCCACTGCGAGCAACCCTGGACTAAGTTTGGGCGCAGCGCTAGGGATATGCCAAAAATTTGGCAAAGATAAAGTGACTTTTGTGATGTCTTCGTCTATCGGAGCTTTCGGATATTGGGTGGAGCAATTGCTGGCAGAAAGTACGGGTAAAGAAGGACAGGGCTTGATCCCGGTGAATGGCGAAAGCCTTGTGGGGCCTGAGTTTTATAGCAATGATCGTCTATTTGTTCAGATGGTGTTGGCTGGTGATGATGTGTCCAACGATGATATAAAACTGAAGGCATTGGAGCAGGCAGGCCATCCCGTTGTTCGGATCATTATCCCGAACCTACTTGCTTTGGGGGCTGAATATTATCGTTGGGAAGTAGCGGTAGCGACAAGTGGTATCGTGATGGCCATTAATCCCTTCAATCAACCTAACGTAGAGCAGAGCAAACAAAATACTCGGGATATACTCAAAGCATGGTTGAATGCAGGTCACTTTGAGCAACAAGTTGCTTTCGCCGAAACTGCAGGTATTAAAGTATTCGCGGGCAAACGTGTTGCCGCAGCAATTACTCCATCAACAACGGCTGTTTCTGAATTTTTAGCTTCGTTTGAGGCTCTTGCAAAGGCTGGGGACTATGTTGCCTTTCTGCCTTATTTTTTAAAGACGGACAGTCGGCACGCTATTCTAGAAAGCTGGCGGAACAGGCTAGGGGAAGCTAGGAAAGTGGCCACCACGCTGCTCACCGGACCACGCTATCTACATTCCACCGGTCAATTGCATAAAGGGGGACCGGACTCGGGCTTGTATATTATTATCACCGGCACCGAAGCACAAAGCCTAGCCATTCCGGATGAAGATTTTGGATTTGGGATCTTGCACGAAGCGCAGTCTAAAGGTGATTTTAAATCTTTGGATGATAAAGGTAGAAACGTCATTTTGATCAATCTGGGCAGTGATGTTGACGCAGGCTTGGCGCAACTTTCAACATTTATTTCATAGAACTTCTGAATTTCATGCAGCAGCAGTCAAACGGAAAGCAGATAATCCATACGTTACTCTTAGATATTGGAGGGGTATTATTGACTAATGGTTGGGGGCACGAATCCCGCTCCCTGGCGGTCAAGAATTTTGGTTTAGACAAGGCAGAAATGGAAGCCAGACATGCTCAGGTTTTCCCGGGTTACGAAGTAGGCGATTTTACTTTAGACGAATATTTAGACTGGACGATATTTTACCAGCCACGCTCTTTTTTAAAACAGGACTTTATAGACTTTATGTTTACACAAAGCAAGCCCATAGCAGGTTCTATAGCACTATTCCAAAGTTTGAAGGAAGAATATGGGCTTAAAGTATTTGCATTGAGCAATGAAGGACGCGAGTTGAATGACTATCGGATAAAGGCCTTTGAATTGGATCGGTTATTTGATGGTTTTGTGTCGTCATGTTATGTGCATTTGCGTAAGCCCAATACACAGATGCTTCAGCTCGCCTGTGATATTGCCTATACCGCAAAAGAGCATTGTCTATATGTGGATGATCGCTTGTTTTTAGCCCAATTTGGTCAGTCCTTTGGCTTGCCGACGATTCAATTTAATTCGGTACAGGAAACAAAGTTGGCACTCAACAATTTTCAATTTTTAAATCATAATCGGTAGAATAGAAATGGCAGCAACAACATTTGATTTTGGAATGATCGGTCTAGGGACGATGGGGCAGAATTTGAGTTATAACATGGCCGACCACGGGTTTTCTGTAGCCGGATACGACAAGAATCCGGCTAAGGTGGCGGCATTTGGAAAAGAAGCGGATACCGGAGCTGTAGCAGGTTTCGGCGATATCAAAGAGTTTATAGGGGCTTTAAAAAGTCCAAAAGTTATCATGATGCTGGTGCCGGCAGGGCCAATTGTAGATGCCGTCATTAATGATGTAAAGCCCTTTTTACAATCTGGAGACTTATTGTTGGATTGTGGTAATTCTCATTTTACCGATACTGATCGCCGCCTACAGGCATTGGAGCAAGAAGGACTTTTGTACATGGGCATCGGTGTTTCCGGAGGAGAAGAGGGTGCACGGTTCGGGCCAAGCATTATGCCCGGTGGTAGTAAAAAGTCGTACGCACTTGTTGAGAAGATGTTGGCGGCAGTTGCAGCAAAAGTGAATGGCGAGCCTTGCGTAGCTTGGTTGGGCAATGGTTCCGCAGGGCACTATGTGAAGATGGTGCATAATGGGATTGAATATGCGATCATGCAGGTGATTGCCGAGTCCTATCATTTACTCCGTACTGCCCAAGGGCTGGATAATGCAGCACTACACCGCGTGTATCAAGATTGGAATCAGGGACGATTGCAGTCGTATTTAATGCAAATCACTGCCGATATTTTTACACAGAAGGATGAACTTGGCGAGGGCCAATTGTTGGATAAAATCGTGGATGAGAGTGCGCAAAATGGTACCGGTAAATGGACATCCCAAAGCGCAATGGATCTATTTGTTCCCCTCTCACCCATTGATACAGCGGTTTGTTCCCGCGATATATCAAGTCTTAAGGCAGAACGGGAGCAGTTGGCCAAGAATTATGCTTGGGCGCCACCCGCAAGCCAAGTAGCACAAGAGAAGTTTGTTGCTGACTTGGAGCAAGCGGTGTATGCAACAAGCATTCTGGCGTATAGCGTTGGCTTTTCTCTGCTGGCTAAGGCCTCTTCACAATACAAGCTAGATTTAAACCTAGCTGTAGTTGCCCGGATTTGGCGAGGGGGTTGTATCATACGTTCTTCTTTCTTGGAAGAGATCATGAAAGCATTTGACACAGATCCTGACCTAAGTTCCCTACTATTTGATACGCAGATAGCAACCCTGATAAATGGGGCACAGCTTGGCTGGCGTTCTTCTGTGAAAGCTGCTGTGGATGCGGGTGTAGCCGTTCCTGTGTTGTCGGCATCGTTAAGTTATTTTGACGCTATGCGTTGTGGTAGGTTGCCGGCAAATTTGATTCAGGCACAGCGGGACTTTTTTGGAGCACATACATACAAACGGACGGATAGAGAAGGTATTTTTCACACAAATTGGCCAAGCACTATTTAATATGGAAGGAAACGAAAAAATTGCTCCAAGTGTTCTTGTGATTTATGGCGGCGGGGGTGATCTTACCTGGCGCAAACTCATGCCGGCTCTGTACAATTTGTTCTTGGACGATTGGCTGCCGGAGCAGTTTCAGGTCATTGGTGTTGCAAAGTCGGATTTTGACGATGATAGCTTCAGGGCGCATGTCCGAAATGGTATTGATCAGTTTTCACGTTCCGGAAAGACTACGGATGATGCCTGGGCCAAGTTCTCAACCTACGTTAAGTATATTGATGGTGATTTTGAAGATGATGCTTTGTTTGCGCAAGTCAAGACTAGGGTTGATGAGATGGAGCATGCTTGGGGAGTTCCGATAAACCGGGTGGCCTACCTCGCAGTTCCGCCAAAGTTTTTTGAATTGATTTCTAAAAAGGTTTCTGAAAGTGGATTTACAGCCGATATTCTTCGAGGGCGTTTGGTGATTGAGAAGCCTTTTGGTCGCGATTTAAAAAGTGCAATTGAGCTAAACGACTTGCTGCACGGCCTATACGACGAACGACAGCTTTACCGGATTGATCACTATTTAGGGAAAGAAACAGTACAAAATATACTAGCCTTTCGCTTTGCAAATGCATTATTTGAACCACTTTGGAATCGTAATTATATCGACCATATTCAGGTGACGGTTTTTGAAGAGTTGGGGGTTGAAGCACGGGGAAATTATTACGAAACCGCAGGCGCTCTTCGGGACATGATTCAGAATCATCTGCTACAATTACTTTGCTTGATCGCTATGGAGCCGCCTGTATCTTTTGATGCCGACGAAGTGCGGAATAAGAAAGTAGATGTCCTCCACGCGATACGCAAGTTTTTGCCGGAGGAAGTGCATAGTCTAGCCGTCCGTGGGCAATATGATAAAGGCTGGATAGAAGGGGAGAAGGTAATCGCCTATCGTAAGGAGCCTGACGTATCACCGGATTCCAATGTAGAGACCTTTGCCGCATTGAAGTTTTTTATTGACAATTGGCGCTGGCAGGGTGTCCCGATATACATGCGAACCGGAAAGCGGATGAACGAAGCAATCTCGGTGATTACCATCCAGTTCAAGCCGGTGCCACATCATTCATTTCCCGCTGCTACCAATGAAAATTGGCAACCGAATCGGCTCGTGTTGAATATTCAACCCAATATGGGCATTCGCTTGCGGTTTCAAGCGAAAACTCCGGGTTTGAAAATGTTACTTAACCCAGTGGATATGCAGTTCAATTATGCGCAATCCTATACCGGTACTACGCCAGAGGCCTATGAGACCCTATTGTTGGATGTGTTCCAAGGTGATGCCACACTGTTTATGCGGGCGGATCAGGTGGAGTCGGCGTGGGCACTGCTCATGCCTGTACTGAATGCCTGGAGCGCCAACTCATCCCCCAATTTTCCAAATTACGAAGCCGGTAGTCATGGCCCGGACGAAGCACAAGCCATGATTGCTAAGGATGGACATAGCTGGATTTTGACCCCAATTGATGAACCCGACTGTCGTTAGTATGCGTCCATTTCATGTAATACCTGGCAACGATTCACTTGCGGTTTGCGCGGCCAATCTGGTCGTAGAAACGGCGCGGAATGCTGTTGCAACTAAAGGAAGGTTCAGTTTCGTTTTGTCCGGTGGCAGTACACCCAATCAACTCTATTCCTTATTAGCTCAGGAGCCATTTCTAAACAATATACCCTGGCACCAAACCTTTGTTTTTTGGGGTGACGAGCGTTGTGTGCCACCTTCTGATAGTCGTAATAATGCAAGCGAGGCAATGAACTTATTCTTGCGAAAAGTACCAATACCGGCTCGTCATATTTTCCCAATGCCTACACTAGGGCAACCGGAGCATGATGCAGCAATTTATCAGGAGACAATTCAGGCCTACTTTGCCGGCAGTAAGCCAGTTTTTGATTTGGTACTGCTTGGGCTTGGTGAAAATGGACATACTGCATCGCTGTTCCCTAATACTCCCGTACTATTAGAACAAGAGAAGCTTGTAGCCTCTGTATTTGTTGAAGAGCAGCAGATGTATCGAATTACCATGACCGTAGGATTGATCAATCTAGCACAGAAAATAGTCTTTTTGGTTAGTGGAGGAAACAAACATTCGGTACTCCAACAAGTGCGGGCTTGCAAAGACAACTTACAACTTCCGGCTTCGCTTATCCATCCCCTCTCGGGCGATTTGATTTGGCTTGTGGATCATGCAGCAGCCTACGGGGATATGGCGCAAACCAAGCTCTAGCTTAATTCAAAGAAATTTCAGGAAGCACGTGTGGAATCGCATTGTGGAACATCAAAGGGTGGCAAAGTACTTCTGTGAAATAGGGATGTAATGGAAAGCCGGCAACAAGCTCTAGCGCCTCTTGTTCGTCATTTGCTGTGACCACACACCAAATGGCGTTTCGATGTTTGGATACACTATAGCTCACTACGGTTCCTTTAAGAAATAGTCGATTGATGTGTTCGCGATGTTGCGGCAGTAGTAAAGCCATCTCAGGTGTAAATTCTGAAGGTAGCTCACAAGCAAACATAAAGGAGGTCATCATCCTAGTTTATCTTAAAAATTGCAAAGCGGGAGTGCAACTATTGATACTATCTAATCAGTGTAACGTTTCCTTGCTTGTTGATCCGTTCACCGGAGGCACAAAAACCGTCAGCAACCCAAACGTAAACCCCAAATGGAGCGGGGCTGCCATTCACGGTGCCGTCCCATTGTTGGGTCGCATCAGTCGTACTAAACACTTCTTTACCCCAACGGTCATAGATACGGAAATAGTTTAGAATAGTGAGCTTGTCCGTATTCAGGATGCCGAAGCGTTTTGTAACACCTCTTTCGTTGTCCGGAGCAAAGGCATTGGGTAGATTAAATCCGTTGCAGATCGTCTTAACATTGACGGTATCGATATCGGTACATCCATCAGTATTGCTGGTTTCCAAATAATAGGTCATGTCCTTTATTGGCTTCACTGTAGGCGTGAGGGAGAAAGGATTGTCCATGAAGTCGGTGGGGAACCAACGGTAGGTGAATGGGCGGCCGGTATAGGTATTAGGTCCCCCAATTACGGTGCTGGAGCCATCCGCTATAGTGCGATCTGGGCCTGCATCTGATTTTACTCGGCTCACATCAATTTTTAGTGTGGTATCTACTTCGCAACCATTTGCAAATGGGATTCGGATTGTGTAGGTAGTAGGCAGTTTGGGCCAGGCTTTGATATTAATACCTTGTGTGTCGGAGATATTATAGTTCGGACTGAATAGGTAATTGGTGGCAAATTGAGTACGGGCAAGAATATTGAGCGTATCTCCCTGGCAGATCAAAGTGTCCGCAGAAAGATTGATCGGTGGTATTTTGATTACTTCTACCTGCTTACAGTCAAATTGCATATTGGGCAAACCTTCGTTGATGGCCAAGTAAATATTGTAAACCCCTGGCTTGTCATATTTTGGAGTAGGAGGTTGCGCCTTGTCTGAAGATTGAATGCTCGCGTTTTGACACTGTGGGAAAACATAGCTAATTAGGGCATCATTAGCTTGATTGACAGCAAGGATGATCAAGGAATCCCGATCCCGAATAACTCGAGAAATATCAGCACCATTATTTAGGCCGCCAATATAGGCTTTGTTGAAGGACCAACTTGATTGTAAGGTTGTGAACGAATAGCGCAGCAGCGAGTCATTATTACTGTTGAGCACATAAGCATAATAGCGGCCGCAATCTTTAATAATGTTTAGTGCAACAGGTTTTCTTAGACGAGTTTGGTTAAAATTACCACCGATACTTGTGCTACTTACTGCGGGAGTATTGTTGAGCATATTGCCAAAATAAAGTCGTGTTCCGTAGTTGTTTTCGCTCACAAGGAAAGCATACCAGAATCCATTCTCATACACCGGAGTCATATCTGTTGGATTTCCCCAGTTGGGGTTGCCAATTGGGGTAACGACCTCATTAGTCGGTGTGTTTGAGATATTCTTGCCAAAATTGAACCGAACCAATTTGTCATTTTGGTTGTTGATCGCAAAACCGTAATAGAACTCCCCGTCTTTTGCAACCCACACACCGCGAGGGTCGCTCAAGGCACCACCAAGGTTGCCCAAGTTTACACCGTTAGGGCGATTGGCCAAAGATGTGCCGAAATCGATACGAGATAAAGTGCTTGGGATGGCTGGAGCGCCGCCACCTGCAGCCCTGCCACCAACGATAAATAAATACCAATTTCCATTGTCCTGATACAGATACATGGAGTTAGGAGATGCTGAAACCGAAGAGTCCAGGGCTCCAAAATTGTCAACGGTTGGGGTGTTGCTCAAGGAACTACCAAAGTTGAAACGCAAGAATTCAGTAGCATCATTTACTGCAAAGCCAAAATAATTACCGCTGGCATCTCGCCCCACTTCAATACTCTTTGTATTGTTGAAACCATAGGTGTTTCCACGGTCAGTAATGGTCGGGATATTCTCCAAGTAGCCGGAACAAAAGCCCCAATAATAGCTACTGGCGTGCATTGCAGTCGGCTTTATTTTTAATGCTTGGCCAACACACAAAGTATCTGTTTCTAAATCAAATAAACTGTTCTGCGCCCAGACAGCAGTGCCACTAAATAGGGATAAAATCAGGAGCAGGAGTATACTTTTTCTCATAAAGTTCAAATGTAGGAAGCTTTCCAATGGGCTAATATAATCATTGCTTGAAAAAATTCAGCCTTAGCGGCTATTTTTATTTTTTTAAACGACAAAAATTTATGGCAGCAAAGCGTTTTTTTAGACATTTACTTATCAAGACGGGGCTTTCCCTGGTTTTCGTTGGGGCGAGTTGTGGTTTTTCTTCTGCAAAGGAAGGGATGTGGCTTCCGCCAAATTTACTGCAACGTGCTGCGGACTTGAAAGCTGAGGGGCTTGAATTTCCTGTAGATATGCTCTACAATTCAGATGGTACCGGCTTGAATAATGCAGTCGTACTTTTTGGTAGAGGATGTACCGGCGAAGTGATTTCCCCCAATGGCTTAATCCTAACTAATCATCATTGTGGATATGGTAGTGTGCAACGCTTAAGTAGCTTAGAAAACGACTATTTCGCCAAAGGCTTTTGGGCCATGAATAGTAGCCAAGAATTGCCCTGCCCCGGTCTTACCGTGACCTTTATCCGAAAAATGGAGAATGTAAGCGACAGAATCCTCTATGGAATATCGGATACGATGGCGCAAGCAACCCGAGACAGCATCATTTCTATACGAATCGAAGGCTTAGAGAAAGGATATAAATTCACTTCGAAACTGGACGCTACTATTGAGCCGTATTACAATGGAAATCAGTATTGGGTAATCCTCTCAGAAACCTACCGAGATGTGCGCCTGGTGGGTTTTCCGCCCAATGGAATCGGCGTCTTTGGTGGCGATACGGACAACTGGATGTGGCCTCGGCATAATGGGGATTTTTCCATGTTCCGCATCTACGCAGGAAAAAACAATCAACCTGCCGACTACAATAAGGATAATCAGCCTTATAAAGCTAAGCGTTACTTTACTATCAATACAAAAGGCTATAAAGAGGGCGACTTTACTATGGTCTATGGTTTCCCGGGTAGGACACAAGAATATATTTCTTCGTATTCCCTACAGCAGATTGAGAAAATCAATGACCCGGTGAACATTGAAGTTCGTACAGCAAAGCTGAAAGTTTGGGAAGCGGCGATGGCTGCTGATCGCGATGTTTTTATAAAATATACCTCCAAAAGAAGTGGCGTATCCAATGGTTGGAAGAAATGGCAGGGAGAACTTCGAGGTTTGGAATTGGCTGGCGTGAATGCGCGGAAGCTGGCTTATGAATACGATTTCCAAGCATGGGCGAATGGGGACGAAACGACACCCTATGCAGATAATCTCCTGGCACAAATTCAGGCAGTGACGGCAAAATCAAATGATGCACTTCGTGCAGATAGGTATATTCGGGAGGCGGTCTATGGTGTTGAACTAATCAGCCAGGGTGCCGTTCTTGATAAATTGCTCCAGCATTTTAGGGAAGTCCGGAAAGGTGCTACAAAAGACAATACTTTCATTGAAAAGATAAAAGGACAATGGGCAGGTTTCTTGAAAAATTATGACGCCCCTACTGATGAAAAATTGTTTGCGACCCTCCTTCCCATTTTTATGGAACAATGTCCGAAATATGTTCCGGACTGGTTCGCACAAAATCTTAGGGCTGCAAATGGCAGCTACGCCCGCTGGGCAAAAAACTCTTTTGCCGCTTCTGTGGTCGCTCATCCAGCGGCTTGGGATAAATTGATTGCCGGTAATGCAGATACAGTGACAATTAAGAATGATCCTGCTTGGCAACTCTTCAATGCTATTCGAAATGTTCGTGAAGCCCGCACGATTCCCATCCTGTCCACTTTTGAAGAAAGAATGGAAAGCCTTGATCGCCTTTATATGGCGGCACAAATGAAGAAGGATATTGGTAAGGCTTTTTATCCTGATGCTAATCTTACCCTTCGTTTGGCATACGGTCATGTCAAAGGCATTGACCCTGATGGGCCTGCCGGTTATTCCTTCCAAACTTATATTGATGAAATTGTTGCCAAAGATCAGCCGGGGAGCGAGGAATTTAGTGTGCCGCAAAAGCTAAAAGAGTTGTACGCAAAGCAAGATTATGGTCGCTGGGCTATTCCTATGAAGTCGCCTGAGAATGGGCGGAAGACTACAGTACCGGTCGCTTTTGTTGCGGATAATCATACTTCCGGCGGAAACTCCGGATCACCGGTACTCAACGCAAAAGGAGAATTGATTGGAATTAATTTTGATCGGGTCTGGGATGGCACCATGAGTGATCTCTATTTTGATGAGGCGCGTTGTCGAAATATTTCCGTGGATATTCGCTATGTCATGTGGGTCGTGCAGAAGTTTGGAGGAGCTGATTGGCTCTTGAAAGAGATGAAATTTGTACGATAGGCTCTTGCTCCGGTACAAGGAACATTTCATAGTTTATTCCATCTAGATTTTAAAGCAAATAGGGCTACTGCGTTATTTGGGTTGATTGGCCGGATATTCTTTACCGGCTATATTATGAACCTTTATTTTTGCTGTTGCCCAAAACTTTGGGGGCATTTTTTCATGAATATTACAATTGTAGGGACGGGTTATGTAGGTCTGGTGAGCGGGACTTGTTTTGCGGAGACCGGCAACAAGGTGGTTTGTGTAGATATCAACGAACAGAAGATTGAACAGCTCCGGAAGGGCCACTGTCCTATCTATGAAAGTGGTTTAGAAAACTTGCTGCAACGGAATATTAAAGAAGGAAGACTACAGTTTACCACTTCCCTCAAGGAAGGGATAAGTCAAGCGCAGATCGTTTTCCTTGCTTTGCCAACGCCGCCAGGTGCAGATGGTTCCGCTGATTTACAGTTTGTGTTGGACGTTGCAAAACAACTCAGTGAGCTTATCGACCGGTATCTTGTAGTTGTAAATAAAAGTACGGTGCCTGTGGGTACAGCAGAGCAGGTAGCACAAGTGTTGGCTGCTAAGTTGGATCGTTCCTTGTTTGACGTGGTGTCCAATCCCGAATTTCTAAGGGAAGGTGTAGCTGTGGATGATTTTTTGAAGCCGGATAGGGTGGTGATTGGCACGCAGGCTCCACGCGCTAGGAAGTTGATGGAAGAGCTTTATGGCCCTTTCGTTCGTCAGGGGAATCCTGTCTATTTCATGGATGAGCGCAGTGCCGAAATGACCAAGTATGCCGCTAATACATATCTGGCTATGCGGATCTCGTTTATGAACGAGATGGCCAATCTCTGCGAACGAGTTGGGGCTAATGTAGATCATGTCCGTATGGGTATCGGGTCGGATAGCCGTATTGGGAAGCGCTTTCTCTTCCCGGGTGTTGGGTATGGAGGGTCTTGTTTTCCTAAAGATGTGAAGGCGCTAGTACATATAGCACGTGAGGTGGATTATGAATTTAAATTGGTAGAGTCTGTGATGGCGGTGAATGAACGGCAGAAAACGATTTTGGGTGCAAAGATTCAAGACTATTTCAATGGCTCCGTTGCCGGAAAAACGATTGCAATTTGGGGGCTTTCTTTCAAGCCTGAGACAGATGATATTCGGGATGCTCCATCTATAGAGTTGATAAAAGAATTGCTGGACGGAGGGGCTGTTGTTCGAGCATTTGACCCCGAGGCAATGGCCAATGTGAAAGCCCTATTGGGTGATCAAATCTATTTTGCGAAAGATCAGTATGATGCGCTTCAGGATGCGGATGCATTAGCTATCGTCACCGAATGGAGCGAATTCCGCAATCCGGATTTTGAAAGAATAAAATCGCTGCTCAAGCGCAAGGCAATTTTTGATGGGCGAAATGTGTACACCTTAGAAAAGATGGAGGAGCTCGGGTTTTATTATGAAAGCATGGGTCGCGGCGTCATCCAGCAACAAGACCGACCACAATTGGAACTGCAACCCGAGAAAATAGTCCATAGTCGGGGAATAGAGCAGTTGAAATAGTAAGTCGGTTTGTGACCTTTTTATACAATTATCTAGAGCGGGATGCCTGCAATAAAAAATTTGAACGAAATGAAAACAATTTTGATAACCGGTGCTGCAGGCTTTTTAGGTTCCCATCTCTGCGATCGCTTTATCGCTGAAGGGTATAGAGTGCTAGCAATGGATAATTTGCTCACCGGTAATATCAGGAATATAGAGCACTTATTTCCCTTAGAGCAATTTGCCTTTTATCATCACGATGTGAGCAAGTTTGTACACGTGCCCGGCAATGTAGATTATATCCTGCATTTCGCTTCACCTGCTTCGCCGATTGACTATCTGAAAATGCCCATCCAAACCCTCAAAGTTAGTTCGCTCGGGACGCACAATTTATTGGGTTTGGCAAAGGCTAAGAATGCGAGAATACTCGTAGCATCTACCTCCGAAGTATATGGCGACCCCCTAGTCCATCCCCAGCCGGAAGAATATTGGGGAAATGTGAATCCTATTGGCCCCAGAGGTGTTTATGACGAGGCAAAACGATTTATGGAAAGCATCACAATGGCCTACCACAATTATCATCAATTGGAGACCCGCATCGTGCGCATCTTTAATACCTATGGCCCACGGATGCGCTTGGGAGACGGGCGCGCATTACCCACCTTTATGAGTCAGGCTCTTCGGGGCGAGGATATTACCGTTTTTGGAGATGGTAGCCAAACACGTTCTTTTTGCTATGTTGATGATTTGGTTGAAGGGATCTATCGTTTGTTGTTGTCCGATTATCATTTACCCGTAAATATTGGCAATCCCGCTGAAATTACCTTGAGCCAATTTGCAGAAGAGATCCAATCCCTCATTGGTGGAACCTCGAAGATTGTCTATAAAGCACTACCACAAGATGATCCGAAACAACGCCAACCGGATATTAGCAAAGCCTTTGAAATATTAGCTTGGAAGCCGAAGGTGGATCGCGCAGAAGGCCTCCGGACTACCCTGAATTATTTCCGATCGGTGATTTAGGGATTTTTATCCGTTTTTGGGTAAGGTATAGCTGTACTTTTGCACCCAATTATGGCTACTCCACTTATCGAATGCGTTCCTAATTTTTCTGAAGGCCGCGACCTCAGTATCATTAAGCAAATCACCGATGCTATTGAATCGGTGGAAGGTATTAAGCTCCTAGATGTCGATCCCGGCAAGGCGACGAACCGCACGGTAGTCACTTTTGTTGGTGCGCCGGAAGCGGTTGTTGAAGCTGCTTACCGAGGCATTCAGAAAGCTGGATTGCTCATAGATATGAGGCAACATCATGGCGAACATCCACGCATGGGAGCAACCGATGTCTGTCCTCTTATCCCAATTTCAGGAATCAGTATTGAAGAATGTGTACAATATGCACAACAGCTAGCGCAACGTGTCGGCGAGGAGCTTGATATCCCTGTCTATCTCTATGAGGCTGCGGCAAGCACACCGGAACGGAAGAATTTGGCAAGTATTCGGGCAGGCGAATATGAAGGCTTTGCCACGAAAATATTGCAGCCGGAGTGGAAGCCAGATTATGGTCAAGCTGTTTTCAATGCTCAAAGCGGAGCTACGGTTATTGGGGTGCGCGATTTTCTTGTTGCCTATAACGTCAACTTGAATACTACGTCCACCCGTCGAGCCAATAGCATAGCGTTTGATGTGCGGGAAGCGGGGCGAGTAAAGCGTACCGGCGACCCGATCACAGGGCCAATTGTACGGGATGAACAGGGTAATGCGGTGTCTATTCCCGGTAGCCTTAAATCGGTAAAAGCGATAGGTTGGTTTATTGAAGAATATGGTGTGGCCCAGATCTCCATGAATCTAACCAATATCAATGTTACTCCGCTGCATCTTGCATTTGATGAAGTGTGTAAGAAAGCGGATTCGAGGGGTATTCGCGTTACAGGCAGTGAATTAGTAGGTTTGGTTCCCTTAAAATGCCTTACAGATGCCGGAAAGTATTTTCTGGAAAAGCAAGAGCGTAGTGCTGGCGTATCTGAGGCAGAATTAATAAGGATTGCTGTGCGCAGTATGGGGCTGGATGAATTGGCCCCTTTTGATCCGGCAAAAAAGATTATAGAATACCAACTCCATGCACCTGAAGATGAAGTGCTACAACGCATGACCATCAAGGGGTTTGCGGATGAAACGGCAAGTGAGTCCCCGGCACCGGGTGGTGGCTCTGTGGCTGCTTTGGCCGGAGCTTTGGCGGCTGCTTTGGGTACAATGGTGGCCAATCTTTCGTCTCATAAGCGTGGCTGGGATGAGCGCTGGCAATACTTTTCTACTTGGGCAGAACAGGGGCAAAAGGCTAAGGCTGAATTATTGCACTTGATAGATGAAGACACGGCTTCGTTTAATGCAATAATGAAGAGTTTTGAACTGCCTAAAGCGACCGAAGCGGAGAAGAAATCGCGAAGTGCGGCTATTCAAGCAGCAACAAAGTATGCAGCAGAAGTGCCCTTACGTACCATGAAAGCGGCTTTCGGCGTCTTTGAATTGTTGGCCGCAATGAGCAAGGAGGGCAATCCCAACAGTATCACAGATGTAGGTGTTGGTGTGCTTTGTGCCCGCACAGCGGTTTATGGTGCCTATCTCAATGTTGTGGTGAATGCTAGTGGTCTGAAAGATGCAGGGAGCAAAGACGCCATCCTGGCTGAAGCAAAAGCGATCCTTGCATCAGCCTTGGAACAAGAGAAGGCTTTGTTACCTGAGATAGAAGCTAAGGCTGCTGGAGTGTAGGCACTTTTGTTGGTCGTTTTTTGCCATTAGACTTATATTAAGTCCAGGCTGAAGCAAGTTCAAGGAATCATCTTTTCGATAGTTCCAATTGTCTCGGTATGGTCGGCTTCAAGACCTTCTTTTTGGTAGGCGAGAACCCCGTCTTTGTCCAGTACTGAGATGGTATTGCTGTGTGAAAAATTACCATCGGCATCTTTTTCATATTGCACATTGAGCAGTACGGAGAGCGTTCGTACTGCTTGCTCGTTGCCATGGAGCAAGATCCAGTCCGGCGTCAATTCGGTTTCTTTGGCATAGGCCTCCAAGCGCGCGGGTGTATCGCGAGCTACGTCAAAACTTACCAAAAGAAAATTTACTTCTTTTGCCTTTGGCCCTAATTTGTCATGGATGATTTTCATGTCGGCAGTAAGGCGAGGGCAGGCATATCCGCAATGGGAAAAGATCATCCCCACTACGGCAGGTTTCCCCCGAAGGCTTGTAAGCTGTAATGGCACCTTATGTTGATTGGTGAAGGTGTCGGTAATATTGAATATACTAGCCTCGGGCAGGGCAGTTTGTGCTTGGACAACAGAAGTAGCATCAGGCTTTTTGTCGGTGTTTTTGTTTGTGTCGGAACAGCTGCCTAGGAGTAATGCAATACTGGCTAGTAATAGGATATTTTTCATTGCAGTTTATTTAATGCTTTTTGCACATCGGAAGCCCAGATTCGCAATACAATAGCTCCCCTTCAGGCTTCCGCGATAGCTAAAACGAAGAAAAGCGGCATAGTTCTTTCGGTCTTTTACACTCATTGCTCCAGCAGCGCAGAACAATTTTTTTTCGTCTTCAGTTGTTGCACGGGAGTCGCCTTTGCTGATGAAGCTATTGAAATTGAATGTCCATTCCCAAATTAGTCCGTGCATATCATACAAGCCGTATTCGTTGCGATAAGTAGTCTTTGTTGCCGGTAGTTGCTGTGCATTGGGGCGGTTGTACCAGTCAAGTATGTAATCCGTCAGACTCATGTTTTTCTTCAATTTATCGGGAGTCCCGGCACCGGCAAGTTCCCATTCTGCAACAGTTGGCAGGCGTTTCCCTTTCCATTTTGCATAAGCTTCAGCGGCAAACCAAGATACATTCACTACCGGTGTATTGCCTAGTTTTTGTCGGTCTTTTCCGAGGTCTAGGTCGCCGGCCCATTGTTTCAGATAATTAGCATCGGCAAAGAGTCTGTTCACTTTGGAGCGCTGCCAGCTCGGGTTCGCTTTTACAAACTCAAGAAACTCGGCATTAGTTACCGCTGTCTCGTCCATTAGGAATGCAGCTACAGGTATTGGTTTATTGCTGTTGGTGACTAAGAATGAGTAATAGTTACCACCCGGAACAACAACCATTTTCTTTCCCGCATTTTCTGAGCTGGAAGGGTAGGCCAGAGCCGGTAGACAAAGGAAAAAAAGAAGGATGGTTGTTAGGAACTTCATTGCAAAGTCAAGGTTTAATAAAAACCCTGCCAAGCGGCATCATTTTGCTGCCTGGCAGGGTGCTTGGAGCAATTATTTTTTCTTCAAGTTCATAAAGACGTTCGGGTCGTTCTTGCCTTCCACCTTTATTTGGGCAATCGCGCCTTTATTAAAGGCACGGAAGATGGAGTGGTCCACAATATGGTAGTGGCCGGGTACTTCCATTTTCATATCAATCACGGTAGCGCCGCCGGCAGGAATCAGGGTAGTTTGTACGTTATGGTTTACTAGGTCTCCACCCTCTACACGCACTGTGTTGAATATTTCACCAATCACGTGGAAAGAAGAAACTAAGTTGGGGCCACCGTTACCAACGAACAAGCGAACGGTTTCTCCTTGTTTTACTTTGAGTGAATTCGGGCCGGTAAGTGCATTTACACGACCATTAAACAAGACATAATCAGCTTTTTCGTCAATAGCCTTGTCCATATCAAATTCTTGTAGGCCTTTTGCTTCAAACTTTCCTTTGGTGTAGAAGTCTCCCTGCATCAAGTAGAATTCATGGTCCACTTTAGGGAGTGGGTTGTGTTGTGGTTCTACATAGATCAACCCATACATGCCGTTGGCAATGTGCATCCCTACAGGTCCGGTAGCACAGTGATAGATGTAGAGGCCAGGGTTCAGCGCTCGGAATTGAAAGCGTGCGTCATAGCCGGGAGCAACATTGGTAACAGTAGCTCCACCGCCTGGGCCGGTTACCGCATGGAGGTCAATATTGTGTGGGAGCTTGCTATCTGGCATGTTTTTGAGGGTAAAGTCCACCATGTCCCCTTGACGTACCCGAATAAATTTCCCGGGTACAGATCCGCCAAAAGTCCAAAAAGTGTACTCTGTACTGTCTGCAATGCGCATCACTTTTTCTATTACCTCAAGTGTTACCATCACGCGCTTTGGAGACGTGTAGGTTAATGGTTTGGGTACATTTGGCGCGTCGGTCAGTTCTGCATTTACAGTTCCTGTGGTGGTCGTGTCAATATTGCTCATAGCGCCGCTGCTGGTATCAGTATTCGTGCGACAGGCAGTGAACATCGTAGCCATTGTGCCGGCTAGAAGGAGCGTTAGAATGGTTTTTTTCATGGCTTTGGTTGGTTGATTTTAATAAGTTTACTGTTATCTAGTGAAAAGAAATATTTCCGGATTGAAGTTGAGACTTAGCCATACCCAATTTTGAACAGCGTTTAAGGTGCTTGTCTTGGGGGTGTTTTTTACATACTTAATCGATTCGGACGCGAAAAATTGAGAGTAGCCTCCGGATAGTTTAATGCCATTTTCTAATTGATATTGCAGGCTGAGGTCTAGTTCGTCACCAAGTTGCGGATTGGCCGCTTGCGCAGAATAGTCTAAAACTTTGGATGCTGCTTGAAAATGATGCCAAGTCAATTGGGTACTGAAATTCTTTACAGGCTTATATCGGGCACTGAAGTAATTATCCCAAAGCCCTACGTTTTGATGCGCCGATCCTGCATAGAAGTAGTCCATGCTTCCATAAAACTTGTGTTGCGTCCCGTATAGCGGCACAAACACGGTATTCTTGTTCGGTATGCTGCCCATATCTTGCCCACTAAGGTAGTCGCTACCTAAGCCAATTGAAAATTTATTACTAAAGTCATAATTGGCATATATTGAAGCCATCCAAGCTTGCGTATTTGGAGCGTTTGGCGTTTTGTTTTGGCCTGTTTGGTAGTAAGAGCTAAGATTGAGGCTAAGTTTCTTTTGTTTGAACCCGGCATTGAACCCAATAGTTTGTAGATAGCTCATTTGGGAATCAAGGCTATTTTGGCGGGCAATGTTGATGGCTAAAAGAGAAACAGAAAGCGGCTTTATAGGTTGGTAGTTGAGCCAAAGTAGCTCCATCGTTTTGTAGGGCTGGCTGTTGGTATCGTTATAGAAGTCATTAGTCACCCGCTCGCTATTTTGATTATAGGCAGCTGCAAAGTCGGCACTGAATTTTTCTTTTTTGAAACGAAAGAGGGCTGCGTCATGTTTCCGACCGGCATTGTTCCAGTCAAGTTCTCCTAGTATCCGTTCATCATCATAAGAAAGGATTTGTCGCCCAATTTTTATATCGAGATGAGGCAGTATTGGAAATTGTACCCAGGCTTGAAATAGGTTGATGTTACTGCTATTCCCCTGCACCTGCGGGTCATTACCCCAAGTGCCGAGCATTTGTACCTCAAGGCCAACAGTTAGTTTATTTTCCTTTGTATAGTGGATGCCCAATCGGCTACGTTGCACGACAAAGCCTGCGGCAGTCTGCTTGTCTAGAATTGGAGTGAATAGTCCGTTGCGATATTCAGCCCGAGGCCGTATCTGAACAGTAAGTTTCAGGCTTTCTTCCGTATTGTCAGGGGTAGTTTGTGCTTGGGAAGCACTTGGTACAAGTTGAAACCTAAATGCCAGCAGGAAGAAGAATGGGAGCTGAAACCGTCTTATGGTGTCCATCTTACTGTGATTTGACACAAAAGTAGAAGGGGTCTTCGTCGCTAATTATGACCCCGCTTCTCGGTGAGTATGAGTTTGCTCAAGCTGTGATATGACCCAAGTCAATTTTGTTGATAGCCGACTTTAGTATTGGATTTTGTATTGGCTATGATGGCGGAGTGTAGTAATGCTATTCCTTGGCCCGTTGCCGAACAAGTTCGGCAAAACGGGAGACATCGTCGATAGTTGTGTCCCAACTACACATCAGCCGCACTTCATTGCCTTCGTTTTGCCACACGTAGAAGGGGAATTGAGCCATTAAAGCTTCATTCCAGTCTGCGGGTATTTTCGCGAATACGGCATTGGCTTCTACCGGTTTTGTGATTTGTACTTTGGGGATGTTGCTGAGTTGCTCTGAGAGCAAAGTGGCCATAGCATTGGCTTGTAGTGCTGTTTTTCGCCACAATTCACCCTCCAATAGTGCGGAAAATTGAGCAGCAATAAATCTGGTTTTGGAATAAAGTTGTAGTACTTGTTTTTGCTTATAGCGAATATGCCTTGCAAGTTCTTTATTGAAGACTAATACCGCTTCGCCAAACATTAATCCGAGTTTAGTACCACCAAGGGAAAGAATGTCTATACCGCAATCTTTGCTCAAGGCCGGCAGGCTACAACCCAAGTGGGCAACGGCATTGAAGTATCTGGAGCCATCCATGTGGAGCCATAAATTATGCTGCTTACACAGCCTGGAAATAGCATGTATTTGGCTGGGTAAATAGACCGTTCCGTATTCTGTAGTTTGCGTGATTGAAACAATGCCTGGTTGTGCAAAATGGACATCTCCTTGCCGCTGCAATTTCTTGGACAATTCGGGGCAGGTAAGCTGCCCTTTCTCATCGGCAGGAAGGGCAAACACCCGACATCCTGTGAGGCTTTCCGGCGCAGAACTTTCATCGTTGTAGATATGGGAGCAGTCGGTACAAATGATGGATTGATAGCTGGCGGTGCCGGCACTTAACGAAAGGACATTGGCTCCTGTGCCATTGAATACAAACAAGACATCCTCAATCCCTCCGAATATTTCTTGAAGAGATGCAATAGTTCGTGCAGTGATTTCGTCGGATCCATAGGCGCGGCTATGCTCCCAATTCGCTACCTGCAATGCCTGCATCACTTCAGGTAGTACGCCGGCATAGTTGTCTGACGCAAATGACTTCATGGTTAAAAAAGAATTAGCCCGGATGATTCAGCGAGAAGCTTACTGCAAAATCTGGATTTAGAAAGACAAAATGCTCTGAAACGCTTTGCAGTACAGGGTTTCATCGTTTGATTCCCCCAATTGATACAGTTCTGGTAATACCCGCAACATAGCTGCTTGGCGGTGTGCTATTGCGCATTTCCGTAGGTGTCTCCTTGATTGATATCGCCGGTTAGCCAGCCTTTCTTAAACCAATACATCCGTTGTTCTGAAGTGCCATGAGTGAAGGCGTCCGGTACTACATAGCCTTGCGCTTGTCTTTGCAGCGCATCGTCACCAATTGCCGCAGCAGCGGTGAGCGCGTCAGCAATATCTCGTTCATTTATCTTTAAACGCGTGGAGTTTTTCGCCCACACTCCAGCAAAGAAATCTGCCTGCAATTCCAGTTTTACTGATAGTTTATTTGCGCCTACTTCATCGGTTCGTTGTTGGAGTTCGTGCACTTTACCGGAAATGCCCAAAAGATTCTGGACATGGTGGCCAATTTCATGGGCAATTACGTATGCTTTTGCAAAATCACCAGAAGCATGAAAGCGTTGGCTGAGTTCATCAAAAAATGAAAGGTCAAGATATACTTTTTGATCAAGTGGGCAATAGAAGGGCCCGACTTGTGATGATGCACTACCACAGCCCCCTTCCACGTGGTCATTAAATAGCACCAATGTTGGTTTCTCGTAGGTTCTGCCAATACTCTGAAATATATCGGTCCAAACGTCTTCTGTCTCCTTAAGGACCACACTTACAAAGCGCTTTCCGGCATCGTCTTGGTCTGAATTACTGCTCGGTTGTGTATAGCTTGTTGCCTGACTACTTCCGATATTGTTGAGTACCGTCATCGGATTTTGACCAAGGAGTAAGGCTATGATAGCTATTGCAATGGTGCCAATACCGCCGCCTACTAATACCCGTCGCCCACCTCCGGAGCCCCTCCGATCTTCAATGTTTTCACTTTCACTACCGCCGCTTATATCCATTTTATATACTTTTTTGAAGGGTTGAAAATACAGTACCATACAATGGCATCCAAAATAATGAATACGGTCCTGTTAGGATTTTTGACGTATTATTTCCCAGAGAACCACACCGATACTTACTGAAATATTGAGCGAATGCTTGCTGCCAAATTGAGGGATTTCCATAACGGCAGCCACTTGGCTCAAGGCATAATCGCTGACCCCCTCCACTTCATTGCCAAATATCAAGGCTACTTTACTGTTTTGTGCAATTGTGCATTTGTTGAGTTCAGTACTTCCAAGTGTTTGCTCTACTGCAATGAGTGTATATCCTAGTGCTTTTGCTCGGCCAAGTGCTACGCTGGTATGATCAAAATGTTGCCAGGCAACACTATTTTCTGCACCTAGGGCCGTCTTGTGGATATCACGATGTGGCGGGCGCGGGGTATAACCACAGAGATAAATACCGGCTAGTCCAAATGCATCAGCGGTTCTAAATGCTGAGCCAACATTATGCATGCTCCGTACATTATCTAAGATGAGTAAGATATCGTGTTCCGGATTCGTTCTGGTTTCCATATCGGTCTTGCGTCCGAGTTCGGTCATGCTCTTCTTTATAAACATTGTCTGGATAGCTTAGTGGATGAAGGTTGTATCCGAATTGCGCGCGGGGAGTAGGGCTACATTCCGAGCACCTAGCCAAGCGGCAAAATCTGGATTAGGGAATTTTTTAGAGTCCCTATTGAGGTCAGAGAAAAAGAGCAAATTTCCGCGCTTCTGTGGGATACTTTGGACAAATACGGTGTCTAAGCTACTTGCCTTGACTAGCGCATATCTTTCCTCAAGGAATGCATCAAATTGCTGTGGGATTTTTTGTGCTATCCCATGGAAGGCAATGTAGAAATTGGATTTGTGTACTTGGTGTTTGTCCAGTCTGAGACCGGCAACAAACAGCAACAGGATAACTACTGAATTACTTAGTGTTTTTTTATTCAAAGCCCTATTGAGATCAAAGTCTTGCAATAATGCTCCGATTTTCAAGAGTAGTGGGAGTGTCGTACAAACAAAAAAGGTATAGCCCACGTTTAGTGCGCGGTAGGGCGGCTGTTTGCCCATACTCCAAAAACTTGGGAAGGTGCACAGAAGCAAGACGATACCCGGAAGAGTAAATAGGACGATTATCGGAGTTTTGCTTTTTTGAAATGCTATGAATCGGCTGAAGAATAGGATAGCGGCGGCATACAGTAAAAATGCGGTATCAAAAATGGCGGCGACGAAATAGCGCCAAGTCCAGTCCAGCCAAGCAGGTACTATATCCCAGGAAAGACGATGGCTCATGTGTAGGCGCACAAAATTTCCAGGAGCAATAATCGCGATCACTGCCGAAAAAAGTAACACGAACAAAAGTGTCGCGTAAAATTGGCTTCGCCTCTTTTGGAAGCTCAAATCGGAATGGAGTAAAAGCAAGCAGATTGCCAGCCCGGCAATGGGGATTATGGTTTCATTGGACCCTACAGTGGCTATAAGGAGTAGGCTATTAAGGACAAAGTACCGCTTGCCCGGCTGCTTTGTGGTTTGCGTCAACAAATGAATATTTGAAGTGAGCGCGGCAAGCAGAAGAATCGTGGGAAGGGTATAACTCATGGCACCACAGAACCAGTAAAATCCCTCGGTAAGGGAGTCTAGGTTGTTGAGCAAAAGGAGTAGGGTACTGCATCCGATAATTAGGTATAATGCCCTGCTTGCCCAGCCGCATGCGCTAATTGTCCGGTAGGTAAAATAAAGGACAGCACTGCTAAAGGCTAAAATTAGTCCGGCGGCTCCAAGACGATATCCTAACAATGAATGCCAATGAATGGGATTTAAGGAGATGATTGCGGTGCTAAAAAATCTTCCGGTCCAGTTGAAATAAGCATGTTGCTGGAAATGCCACCAGTTGGTCCACCGAACATTGCCAAAATCATCACCGGCAGGATGCGCAAATACGCAAAGTGACAAAAGAGTCGCGATGCCGACGCCGGTACAAAGTACAAGGAGAAAGGCAGCTAGTTTTGTGCCAATTGTTGATTTCTTTTCCGGTCGGGGCAAGGCTAAAATCAGGATTTGATGTTGTTGCGAAGGTAAAAGTTGAGGCGGATTTGCTAGCGTTGAAAGGGTAGTTGTCCCAGTGTTTAGGAATACTTGTAGCCGTCCTTCAATTCGGCAAGCTTACAAAGGAAAAAGACTAAGCAAAAGCCATACTAGGAAGGCAGTTGTTATTTGGGGTATTCCTACGCAATAAAGGTAGCGGCATCAAAATGGAATCACCTAAAAAGTGGTATTTTAGAAAAAAATTTTCAAATTGATAATCAGGTTGTTAGATTGATTTTTTGGACAATTCACTCAAGAATATAGTACGGCGGAAATAAAAATTTGCTCAAAAAAAAACTTGCCTTTACTTTTGCCGTCCCTTGATAAAACAGGGGTACAGAAGTTCTTCATTTTTAGCAGAAAATAACAGGCCGCTTTAGCTCAGCTGGTAGAGCAACTGATTTGTAATCAGTAGGTCGCTGGTTCGATTCCGGCAAGCGGCTCTTTTATATTTTTGTGTTGAATAAACTGGGTAGGTGGCCGAGTGGTTAAAGGCGGCAGACTGTAAATCTGCTCACGCAAGTGTACGTAGGTTCGAACCCTACCCTGCCCACGTTTTTTTCAATGCCTCTTTCATGCGCTTTTAGGCATAGTCGCAAGGAAGCATTGATTAGCGGGAGTAGCTCAGTTGGTAGAGCGATAGCCTTCCAAGCTATAGGTCGCAGGTTCGAACCCAGTCTCCCGCTCTTTAATCCAGAATTTGAATTTTTCTTGGTATCGGTCAAGTTTTGATTGAGTATCCTTCAAATCGGATTGCTGTTGTAGCTCAGCGGTAGAGCACTTCCTTGGTAAGGAAGAGGTCGGCAGTTCAATCCTGCTCAACAGCTCAAAAATTTTCGTAATAATGCTGCTCTAGGGCGGCATTATTTCATTTTAACTAGAAACATTTCTAAAAATTTTTTCTTCGCGTGATGAATTTGAAATGTTTTTCCTACTTTCGCACCCGCTAAAATTATTTTATCAAGCAACTATTTTTTTAAAAACTCAACAGCAACATGGCAAAAGAGACCTTTAAGCGGGAGAAACCGCACGTTAACATCGGCACAATCGGCCACGTGGATCACGGTAAAACCACGCTGACGGCTGCCATCACTACCACCCTTGCAAAAAGAGGATTGGCCGCAGTAAAAGGCTACGACGAAATCGACGCAGCTCCTGAAGAAAAAGAACGCGGTATTACCATCAATACAGCTCACGTAGAGTATCAAACAGATACGCGTCACTACGCACACGTGGACTGCCCTGGTCACGCCGACTACGTAAAGAACATGATTACCGGTGCTGCCCAAATGGACGGCGCTATCTTGGTAGTTGCCGCAACTGATGGTCCAATGCCTCAGACCCGCGAGCACATCCTTCTTGCTAAGCAAGTAGGTGTACCTAAGATCGTAGTCTTCATGAATAAAGTGGACTTGGTTGAAGATCCTGAACTTTTGGAACTTGTAGAGTTGGAAATCCGCGAATTGCTTTCTAAGAATGACTTCGACGGCGACAACACACCAATTGTCAAGGGTTCTGCAACTGGCGCTCTTGCCGGTGAAGAAAAATGGGTGGCCGCAATCAATGAATTGATGGACGCTGTAGATAGCTACATCCCATTGCCTCCTCGTCCAGTAGATCAGCCTTTCTTGATGTCTGTAGAAGACGTGTTCACGATCACTGGTCGTGGTACCGTAGCTACCGGTCGTATCGAGCGCGGTGTAATTAAAGTGAATGATGCAGTTGAAATCGTTGGTTTCAATGACGCTCCACTTACTTCTACTTGTACTGGTGTGGAAATGTTTAAGAAACTTTTGGATCGTGGTGAAGCTGGTGACAATGCTGGTCTTTTGCTCCGCGGTATTGAAAAGAAGGATATCCGTCGTGGTATGGTTATCTGCGCTCCAAAATCAATTACGCCACATACTGAGTTCAAGGGTGAAGTTTACGTTCTTTCTAAGGACGAAGGTGGTCGCCACACGCCATTCTTCAACAAGTATCGCCCTCAGTTCTATTTCCGTACTACTGACGTGACTGGTGAGTGCCAGTTGCCAGAAGGTGTGGAAATGGTAATGCCTGGTGACAACGTTAACCTTTCTGTGAAGTTGATCGCGCCTATCGCGATGGACAAGGGTCTTAAGTTCGCTATCCGTGAAGGTGGCCGTACAGTAGGCGCCGGTCAGGTTACTGAAATTATCAAGTAAGCTTTTTTAGCTCTTTTATTGAACGCTCGTTCCTCGTTTGGAACGAGCGTTTTTTATTGTCCTGACTTTTTTGGCATTAAGCCCCTGCAAAATCTCAGCTTTATTTTTATAGTCGCTTGCATTTGGAAATAGTGTTCTATGGCAACAAAATGTGCCCGGGCAATATCAGGCTGCAAGTGTGTTTCCAGTAAAATTGCTTGTATTCCGGACCTATTTCAGTAGCGTGATGTCTCCCTTGAACACAATCGGAGCACCTGATGAGCAATTGGCTTCTAGAATATAGACAAACACATCGGGGCTTAATATTTTCCCATTATGAAGCCCGTCCCAACCTGCCGAAGCGTCGTTGACGGGCACATTTTCTCTTGCAAACATCAATTCTCCCCAACGATTATAAATCCGGAACGATCGAATGAGCTGAATACCTTCCCCACGCGGGAAGAAGACATCATTGTTGCCGTCGCCATTGGGCGAAAATGTATTCGGGATGAAGAGCTGACTTCCATCACAAAGTACCACTACGGTAACACTGTCTGTACTGGTACATCCAAATTCGTTGTAGGCCGTGATTTTATAGGTGGTGGTCAATTTGGGTTTGGCCTCGGGTGCAAAGCAATCAAGACAAGATAAAGTTGAATCGGCATCCCATTTTACATGGGAGATTCCAAAGCCACTCGCTTGAAGTAAGGCACTTTTTCCTGCTACGATTTTTAGATCGCCACCAGCATCCACAATTGGAAGTGGGTGGACGCTTACGGTAACTTTTTGGTCGCTCGCTGCACAGGAGCCTTCCTTTGCTGTTACTACATAAATGGTATTGGTCTTAGGACTGGCAAGAGGTTGTGCAATATTGGGGCTATCTAGGCCATCAAACGGCGTCCAAGAATAGACAGTAGCACCAGCAGCAAAGAGTCGAATACTATCCCCCAGACAGATCTCCATCTTCGGATTGATAACAAATGTGGTTTTAGTCTGAATGCCGATATGGAGGGTATCAGTGTTTTTGCAGCCATTGCTGTCTGTACCCACTACTTTAAAAGTGGTGGGGATATTGGGTGCAGCAATTGGGTAGTTACAATTAGTACAGCTTAAGAAATTGACCGGTGTCCAAGAGTAATTTTTTGCACCTGTGGCAAGAAGATTTATTCCATCGGGAATGCAAATAGCCGTGTCGTCCATAGCACGTACAATAGGTAGTGGATAGATAGTAATTTCTTGAGTGATGGAGTCTTTGCACCCAGTAGCGTTGGTGGCCTTAAGCGTTACAAAATATTTTCCTGCAGCAGGATAATTTTTGGTGACTGGATTGCCAATAGCACTCCCTGAACTCCCAAAATCCCAACGCCAATCTTTCATTGCGGAGAAAAAGCTAAAGGACGTATCTACCAATTGTGTTGCCGATTGCTCACAGGGGGTTGAGGCTTTAAAGCCGGCAATTACCGCATCAATTTTAATAGTGTCTAGGCCAACGCTTGCAGACATACAACCCGATTTTTTGTCGATAAAGCTGAGCTTAGGTATATAGGCTCCGGGTGTTTGGTAGGTATGGCTTATCGTTAGTCCATTTGACTTATCAATATAGCCATCGGCGAAGTCCCAAATAATAGAGTCGACAGAATTGACTTTTGAAACAAAAGAAACAGTGAAAGGAACACAGCCAATATTTCCGGGATAGCTAAATGCTCCCGAATAACCTAAAACCCGAACCGAATTGATCGCAGTATCGGTACAACCATTGCCATCAGTAACAATGAGTGTTACCGGATAGACACCAGGAGTAGCAAAGGTGCTGGAAGGGTTTACAAAGCTTGAGGTACCTGTGTTCTTAAAATCCCAATGATAATTGCTGCCGCCGGTCGAGGTGGAATGGAAGTTGACGATGAGCGGAGGGCAAATAGCGATGGTGTCACTTAGGGTGAATCCAGCATGAGGCTTCGTGATGCTAATTGTTTTTTGCATTGTGTCCCTACAGCCTGTGCTGTCCATCACGACCATTTTTACCACAAATTTTCCTGTATCGCTGTACGCATGATTAGCATTGAAGCTGCTGGCTGAATCGCCATCTCCAAAACTCCAATATGTGGCCAAGTTGCGAGTAGCTCCCACCGAAAGATTGGTGAAATTGAAGGTTTCTCCAATGCATCCATTTAGTTTCTTAACCACGAAGTAAGCACTTGGCTTTCGGGCTTCAATATAATTCGTGAGTAGGACAGAATCTTTGCATCCTATCCAATCCGTGACTACCTGTTTGATGTTGAAAATACCGGCGACAGGATAGAGCTCATTGGTGTTCTGAGTACTTACTGTTGCCGTATCTCCATTCCCAAAATCCCAAAAAACATGATCTCGTTCGGTGCCTATAGTGTACTGAGTAGTGTCCTTGAAATTGACACTCAGGGGTGTGCAGCCGATAATGGGACTTGCCGTAAATCCGGCTACTGGGTGGGCATCAACAATACTGTCTTTTACAACAGAATCATAGCAACGACCGTAAGTCTTTACATAAAGTGCGGCTTTATGTAGCCCGGTTATGGTAAATAAGCTGTCTTTGGTTGGTAGGTTTACCGGATCATTTTGGTCAAAGTGGTTGTCTATCGCCCAAAACCATTCATGGTTTATAGTGCCACTATAAACAGCGGTCAGGTGGAGTG
>JAFDYA010000125.1 GCA_018267675.1 Bacteroidota bacterium | reverse complement strand
TTGAAGAATTTCTCTTTATCCGGATAGCGTTGGTACATGTCCATAAGATACTCTAGCTGGATACCTCTTTTAGCATCGGCAATATCATTTTCAGTGGCAATGTGGCCATAGCACATCCTTCCTTCGTAAGGCGGCTTTGTGGCACCTACCCTACTTTTTGGCATAAATTCATTCATTCCTTGTTTGGGTATTTCTGGACTGCCCCATTGTTCAAATGGCCTATCTGTGCCTCTCCCGACACTTATCACGGTACCTTCAAACCAACAAAGGGATGGATATAGGTAGATGCTATTCATTGTTTGTAGGTTGGGCGATGGTGATACCGGCAGTTCGTAGTAGTCGTTATGCTTCCAATTGGCACAAGGAATTACTTTGAGTTTCAACTGGTCCGATCCTTTTATCCAAGCTTGACCAAGCAACATTTTTGCGTATTCCCCGGGCGTCATACCATAGACGATGGGGATTGGTTGCATCCCCACAAATGAACGAAGCGAAGTATCAAGTATGGGCCCATCTATATAGCTCCCATTGGGGTTGGGTCGGTCTAAGATGATCAATGTTTTTTTGTTCTCGGCACAGGCTTCCATCACGTACTCAAGTGTAGAGATGTAGGTATAAAATCGGGTACCCACATCTTGCAGGTCATACAGGACAATGTCCACATTTTCTAATTGCGCAGGTTTGAGTTTTTTATTATTCCCATACAATGAAATCAGGGATAATCCGGTTTTGCTGTCCCTTTCATTGTTGATGTGCGCACCCGCGTCGGCAGTGCCCCGAAATCCATGTTCTGGGACAAAGATGGTGGTCAATTTTACCTTTCGTGCTAATAGCGTATCCGCTAACAAAGCAGATCCCACCGTTGAGGTCTGGTTCATGACGACAGCTACCCTTTTCCCTTCCAGCATAGGTAGGTATAACTGCATTCGTGCTGCGCCAGGCACTGCCGGCAATGCATGGAGTTGCAGACACTGGGCAAGGAGGAAAATGGAAATGAAAATACCGCGTAATGACATAAGTTGCTAAGGTAAAGCAGCCCTAGCTTTTGTATTGGCTGATTGTACTTAAAATTGGAAAGATTTAGGGTTGAATTCAATAATGTGCATATTATGGTGTGGTGAAAAAAGCATTCCTTTCATTTTTATTTGTTAGAATTTTTCTTAGAAAACACTGTACATTGCCATTGCAATATTTTTAAAGCGATTGTATTTTTCTTCTTGTGGACACCTCCTTTTTGAATACAACCTAAGTTCAACTACCATTTCGCTGTGTTGAAAAAAATAATTTGTCGACAATAGAACAAGGTCTTGCATTAATCGACTTTTTGCTAGTAAAACGCATATTAAGATTGAATTCTTTTTAGCAATAAAAAAGAGTGTAGCAGAAGGCAATTTCTACTACACTCTTTCCAGATAGGGTTAGCTAACTACAACCTGTACTTCAACCCCAATTCCAATCCTGCAGTACTATTCAAAGTTGTACTTCTTCCGGATTTATGAAGTATAAAATCCTCTTTTTCAGCATTAGTAAAATCCATGTCGTACCGAATTGCTGTCGTTAGGGACCAGTTTTTTGTTAGGTTAAATTGCGCTCCGAGGTTAGCGACGCCGCCCATAGCGATGCTTTCATACTCTTCGTTCATGTCTGACTTGATCGAATTTCCGTCGTTGTCCGTGAGCTTAGAATCTGTCAAGATACTTACTTGCGGCCCAACCTTACCAACAAAGGACACGATATTATTGAGAGGATAAGTATAGGTAAACATAGGTGCTACCTTAAAGTAGTTTACCTTTTGGTTCCGTTCCAACCCGGCAGCTTCAAAACTGCGCCCTTGTAGGGAATACAAGGCATCCAAGGCTACCCCGATGTTGTTGGTAATCTGATATTCCGCGCCTACTCCAAAGGATACACCAAGCATAGGGCTAAATTCTATAACATTGTTGTCCTTGTCATCTGCGTTGTTCATCCAGGTAGCAGAGGGTGTTCCCTTGATAGAGAATGATAGCCCTTTCTGTGCATGGGCTTCGTTGGAAACGGCTACACTCAGTAGAGCTATTGTAGCAATAATGATCTTTTTCATAATTTTGATACTTCTTTTTTTGAATTGAATGCTTAATTGTGTTCATTTTAAATTTTATGGCTACAAGGCTGCAACCTTTGTGGCCATTTTTTGTGTTGGTGGAGAACGGTGTATTTTCATGATTGACTATGATTATTAATTTTCGTCCTTATTTGACACTATGCTTGCAGTTTTCAAATCTTTCTTCAGCACTTTCTTACTTGCGCGTCTTTCTTTGATTGTATCTACTGCGAGATAGGTCACGGGAACTATAATCAGGGTTAGTAACATGGAGCTGGTAAGGCCGCCTATCAATACCCAAGCCAAGCCATTTTTCCATTCGGCACCTGCGCCGGAAGCAATAGCTATCGGTATCATAGCGATCACCATCGCAATGGTAGTCATCAAGATAGGACGAAAGCGATCCATAGTTCCTTCCATAATGGCATCATAAGAACTCAATCCTTTTGCTTTCAAATGATTGGTAAAGTCAACGATTAGAATCGCATTTTTGATCACCAGCCCGACAAGCATGATCAGGCCCAGCATCCCGAATATACTCATGTTGGTCATGGTGAGTGCCAAGGCTAAGAAGGCACCAATCAAGGCAACTGGTACAGAAAACATAACGACTAATGGGTACACATAGTTGTCATACAAGGCTACCATGATTAGGTAAACAATAATGATGGAAGCGCCCAATGCGAGCAATAGACTACCAAATGCGTCGCTTTGATTTTTTACATCACCACCGGCTAAAATCGTTATGCCATTGGGCAAATCTGTCTTGTCTATTTGAGCTTGAATTTCTTGCCCTACAGTACCCACCGGTCGGCCAACAACTTGCGCTTCGACAGTGACTGTTGGGATTTTATCCTTGCGCTCCAAAGTGGTAGGCCCGGATGTCGGTTCTATTTTTGCAAATTGATTGAGTTTGACCAAATCACCCTTTGAATTCATAAAGCCCAGGTTGCTCACATCTCCATAGCTCTCTCTGTTGAATTCGTCCAATTGTACTCTAATTGGGTATTCTTCAGTGCCTACCGAAAATTTGCTATTATCATTGCCCGCAAATGCATTTTGCATCGTTCCACCGACCACATCAAGGGTCAACCCAAGGTCAGCCATTTTTTGCCGGTCTATTTTTACGGAAAGTTCCGGGCTCCCCCCTTCCATTGATGCTTTAATTTCAGACGTCCCTGAAACCGATTTCATCATAGACTTTAGTTGTTCACTAACAGCCAATACCGTGTCGAGGTTGGTTCCTTGAACTTCAAACTGAATCGGGGCAGAGGTCCGACCACTTACCATGCTCACCGGTGCTGCAGTAATCTTAGCACCAGGGATAGTTTTTTGTAGGTCCAATTTTACACTAGCAGCATAGTCCGTGGAGGAAAGTTTCCGCTTTTCAGCAGGTACGAGTTTCACGTTAAACTTGGCAATATACGGGCTGTTTACCGCACTGTTGCCACCACTTGGTGCGCCTACTGTCGTAAATACATTGGTGATACTTTTATCATTCAAAAGTTTGTTTTCAATCTCTTTAGCAACAAAATTTGTTTGTGAAAGTGGTGTTTCTTTAGGCAATTCAGCTTGAATTTGAAACTCACCATTATCGCCATTAGCTACAAATTCAAACCCAATCAAGCCACTACCTACCAATGTAAACGATCCGACGACCAATGCAATAATTGCGGAGAATGTTATCCTTTTATGGCGTAGCGACCATTCAATTACTCGCCTAAAGAATGATTGGAAGCCTTTTACTATGTTTTCGAACCAGATTAATGGTTTGTCTCTCAGTTTGTTGGGGTTCAAATGAGATAGTTTTGTAAACCGGCTAGCTAACCAGGGTGTGAGGGTGAAAGACACCAACCAGCTGATCAAAGTAGCTACGACAACTACTATGGAGAATTGAAATAATAGGTCTGAAATAATTCCACTTACGAAAGTTATAGGTAGGAACACTGCTACGATTACTAGCGTAATAGAGGTGACGGAAATACCCAATTCTTTCCACGTACTCATTGCCGCATCCCAAGCACTACTTCCTTGCTCCATACGTAGGTGAATATTCTCCAGTACCACAATACTATCATCCACCAGGATACCAATAACTAATGAAAGTGCCAACAGGCTCATCAAGTTAAGCGAAAAACCTAAGGCTGCCATCACCGCAAACGTGGCAATAATAGACACCGGAACCGCGACCATTACAATAAGCGCATTTCGGATATTATGAAGGAAGAAGAGCATGATGAGTGCCACGAGCACTACGGCAATGAGCAAGTCGTGAATCACGGAGTCAGCAGCAGCTTCAGTGAAATCAGCACTGTCATTGGATATGTTGAAATGGACATTGTGTTTTTTATACTGGCTTTCCAAGCTCAGCAATTTTTTCTTCACTTCTTTACTGATCCCGACGGTATTGCCATCACTTGTTTTGGTGATAGAAATGCCAATGGAAGGTTGACCGTTAACCCGAGTAATGGTCGTCGCCGCTTCTTTGGTGTCATACACTTCTGCTAAATCTTTCAGATATACCAATCCACCATCCGCAGTTTGTGATACCACTAGGTTGTTCAAATCATCTAATGAAGCGAATTTTCCACTGAGTCGGATAGATACATCTTGTTGGGTATTCTGAATATTACCTGTTGGGAAGTTTAAGTTAGCTTTGGCAATGGCATTAGTAACCTGCAGGATGGAAATATTATAGAATTTGAGCTTGTCGTTTTTTACATTTACTTGTATTTCTCTGTTTTCCCCACCGTTTATTTCAATCTTTGCTACTCCGTCTATTCTTGATAATTCGGGCTTTATGGTTTTATCAATCAGTTCAGTAAACTCACGTTCATCCATATCCGATGAGGCACCCAACCGCATAATGGGTTGTTCATCTAGGGAAAATTTGCCCAGACTAGGATCCTTTGTGGCTTCTGGCAAGTCGGACTTGATGGCGTTGATCTTTCGTTGTGCATCTTGCAATGCTAAATCGGCATCAGTACCATAGTTCAATGTAGCCACTACTACAGATGCGCCTTCTTGAGAGATTGATTTTAAGTTGTCTAGGTTTTCAAGATCAGAAATTGCATCTTCTATTTTCTTGGTCACCGAAGTCTCTACTTCATTAGGGCCAGCACCAGGATAGATAGTCGTAATGGAGATGACCGGTGCAGTAATTTTGGGTAGTAATTCGTAGGTAAGCGCATTGTATCCTACTAATCCCAGTAGCACGAAAATACTGAAGATCACCACTACTAATGTAGGCCGCTTTACGGATATTCCTGAAATGTTCATAAAATTGTTTATTGAAGGTTTGCGTGAATTAACTCATTCTAAGTAGCTGTTATTCACTTACTACTCTCACTTTGTTGCCGCTTTGTAAATTGATTTGGCCAGAAACAATCACTTGTTCATCAGCACTCAAGCCTACTAAAACGATTACCTTATCTCCACTTTGATTTTGAACTTGAATGCTTTTTAAGCTTACTGTACTGTCACTGTTCAATACAAATACTTGAGCATTTTCAATACTACCAACGATTGCTTGGCGTGGAATGAATAATGCGGTTCCTTTTCCAGAATTGATTGTGTTGAGCTTGGCTGTGCCAAACATACCGGCTTTCAAAGGGAAATCCTTGCTGTTTGCTACCTGAACTTCAACATCATATTTTCTTGCTGCATCGGCCTGTACACTAATGAGGCTAATGTTGCCGTTGAATTCATGGCCCGGATAGACATCTGTAGTAACAACAACAGGTTGTCCTTTCTTTAATTTAACTACATCTTGCTCCGCAACTTGGAACACCATTTTTAGGCTAGAGATATCCACCACACTTCCGAGTTCCATGCCGGGGGTGGCAAAACTGCCTTGTTCCACCTTCACTTCGCTCACCACGCCGGACATGGGCGAACGGATGATCGTGTACTTCATTTGTTGTTGTATGTTGCGCATATTGGTCAAAGCATTTTCTACATTCAAGGCTACGTCCTCATATTGCTTTTGGCTTAGGGCGCCGGCCTCTGCCAAACGTTGATAGCGCTCCTTGTTTTTTACGGCATTGTTATAGGTGGCCTGCGCACTAGCTAAGTTGCTCTTTACAGAAGTCGGGTCAATACAGGCAACCACTTGTCCTGCATTGATGCTTTGCCCTTCTTTAATGTTCAGTTGGATCACTGACCCTTGAGCTTCAGCAATTAAGGGTAAGGTTTGTCTGGCTGCAAAAAAACCGGTCATTTCTAGACCATTATCAATCTCCTGCTGTTCTACTTTGGCTATTTTTGTAGGTATTGCACCGACGGATTGGGGAATAGCCGTAGCTTTTTCATTGATCTTCTTCTTATTATTAGCCAATACGACGATCATACTAATTACAAGTAGGGCAATAATCGTGATCGGGAGAATAAACTTTGATTTCCTTTTATTGTTTTGCGTATTCATGGAATTAATTTTTTAGTTTTCAGAATTGTTATTTGAAGGAGGTGTTATTGATTAATTGGCTAAGTTGCCCACTTGTTTTCATTGTTTCCAGTTCGGCTAGGTTCATTTGTAATGATGCGGTGAGGTATTGAGTTTGGGCTTCGCGTAAACTATTCTCAGCATTGATCAGTTCAGATAGAGGACTAATTCCTTCGGTAAAAGAAAGCTTGGCTACGTTGTATAGCTCCTCAGCCACTTTCATATTCTGCTCTTGTGCTTGAGCCACTTTTTCGTTCTGGTTCAAATTCTCAGTTGCTGTTTGAAACTCATTTTTTACGTTTTTTGTCAAATATTCTTTGTTGAT
>JAFDYA010000124.1 GCA_018267675.1 Bacteroidota bacterium | reverse complement strand
GGAGACCTTAATACTAACCGTTGTACGATGCCCGTAAAAATAAAAAAGTCCGCTCTCTTTTGGCGGGGACGGCAAATGTAGGGAAGTTTTTTGAGACGGGAATCTTTTTTGAAAATTTTTACCTTCCTTTTTTATTCCCGAATTATTGGGGCAAATAGGCTGCGGCAACACTTGCGGTAGCTGGTCATCATGAAGAGACTGATTTCTGTTGTTTTCAGAATTAGTGGAATAGCTGCAAATTTGTACTATGGCGTTCAAGATCTATACAAAAACAGGGGACAAAGGGAGTACTTCCTTAATTGGGGGAGTGCGGGTACCAAAGAATCATATTCGGATAGAGAGCTATGGCACTGTGGATGAGCTGAACTCGCAGCTGGGTTTGGTACGGGATCTGACCGGAAATGAGCAAGTGGCGGATTGGTTGCGGGAGGTGCAGGATCGTTTGTTTACCCTGGGGAGTGAGTTGGCTACAGCACCGGACAAGAATATTAAAATGAAACTTCCGGACTTATACGAAAGCGATGTGGAATGGCTGGAGGCACGGATAGATGAGATGAATGCTTCCCTGCCGGAGATGCGGTCGTTTATTATCCCGGGTGGTCATGCCGGAGCATCGGCCTGCCATGTTGCCCGTTGTATTTGTCGACGGACGGAGCGCGTCTGTGTGGCGATGGAGGGGAGTGGGGAAGTGATTCCCGAGTTATGTGTACGATACCTGAATCGTTTGTCGGACTTTCTATTTGTTCTTGCTCGTTTTATCGCACACCAAGCCGGTGTTGCCGACTTGCCTTGGCGGGCTAGAGTGTAATGGCGGCCTTTAACCCGATCTATTTAGGGAAGATGCCATAAACGGCACTGCCACTACCACTCATGGAGGCATAGAGCGCACCCTCAGCATAGAGCTTTTCTTTTGCGGCTTGCACTTCCGGGTATTGCGCAAATACGGAGGCTTCAAAGTCATTGCGCAAGCAGTCTTTCCATGAACTAAGCGGAATATCGCCTAAGGTTTGTAGTGCAAAATTGGCGGGCCTGGGCGTGACTTTGCTAAATGCTGCCCGGGTACTGACGTGTACCGCTGGGCAAATGACTTTAATGCTATATGCACTGAGGTCAAGCTGGATGGGGTTCATCCGTTCCCCACGGCCTTGTGCATATTGTGGTGTGTTTCTGATAAAGAAAGGGCAGTCGGAGCCTAATTCTAGGGCGATACTTTCTAGATAATCGCTGTTGAGTCGGAGATCAAAGTATTCGTTGATCATCCGGAGCATAAATGCGGCATCGGCGCTACCGCCACCAAGGCCGGCCCCCATTGGTATCGCCTTATATAAGTGGATATCCAGCTCGGTAATCTGCCGGGGAAATAGTGATTTCATGTGTTGAAATGCACGCCAGGCCAGGTTTTCGGAGTAGTCGCCCGCAACGCGTAGGCCACTCAACGTCATCTTGCTTGTTGGCGCATCTGTGGGAATTAGTTCAAGGACATCCTTGTGGGTGCTTAGCGGGTAGAAGATTGTTTCCAGATTATGGAATCCATCCGAGCGTTTCCCGGTAATGTATAGACCCAAGTTGATTTTAGCATTGGGGAAGGAAATCATGGTCTGCGAAGATAGCCGCTTCACTATTCCCCTAAAATCCCCTGATTCATCCCCTCTTTTTTGTGTTTAATAACATTCTATAAAAGAAGATTGAAGTCAACTTTGCGGCTGAACTTCAACATTGATTTTTTCATGAATAGTTTGTTTGCAAGGTTTATTAGTACGGTCGCTATATTGTTTTTGTTCAGCCCCAAGGCATTTAGTCAGTTTGGAGGAATGGGTATGGGTAATGGTAAGAAAATGCCGACACCAGGTAAGATCTATGGCAAGATCGTGGACGATAAAACAGGAAAGCCAATTGATGCCGTTTCTGTGGTGTTGCAAACTGGGACAGGAGATAAAAAAGTGCCTGTTAATGCGGTATTGACAAACGGGAATGGAGAATTCTTTTTTACAGATCTTTCCTTAATGCCAAAGTATGAAGTGGGTATTTCGGCACTAGGGTATGAGCAAAAGGCAGTGCCTGCGGCATTTAACTTGGGTGCGCTGATGAAGGGTGGTGCTGCTGCCATGAAGAGTATGCAAGGAAGCAGTGGGGATATGCCGGCCATTCCGGACAATGCAAGTTCTATGTTGGACCTGATCAACATAGACCTGGGGAACATCCGCTTGGTGCAGACTTCCAAAACTGTGGAAGGGGCTACTGTTACAGCCAGCATACCCACATTTGTCCTGCAAGGCGAAAAGAAGATTTTTAACGTGGACAAGAACTTGACTACCGTTGGTGGTACTGCAGCAGATGTGATGAAGAATGTACCGGGGGTATTGGTAGATGCGGACAATAATGTAACGATTCGAAATGCGGCACCACAAGTATTGTTGGATGGTCGCCAAAGCCCGCTGACCTTGGATCAGATTCCGGCAGATGCCATTGAAACGGTGGAAGTGATCACCAATCCTTCTGCAAAGTATGATGCAGAAGGTGGTGTGGGTGGTGTCCTCAATATTGTCCTCAAGAAAAACAGGAAGGTGGGCTATAATGGCTCTATACGAGCCAATGTGGATAGCCGTGGTGGTGTTGGCCTGGGTGGTGATTTCAATGTGCGTTCCGGAAAGTTTAATCTTTCCTTGAACACGCATTCCGGCCTGCGTAGAAATAAAACCTTTGCTACGACAGACCGTACCGATTTTTATCAGAATCCTAATGTAGGTACCTATCAAGATGATATCAATAATTCGAATGGTCTTTTTGGTTTTGCTCGGCTTGGCGTAGATTATCTGATGACCAACCGAACCACTTTTTCTATTGGTGGGGTGAAGGTTCACGGAGAATTCAGCCCGGATGATAATATCGATATCCTGACGGATAGCCTTTACCAAAGCGGGATTGCACAGGCTTGGGGTAGAAGAAGCACGGATGGAAAGAATTCTTTTGACATGAACGGGCTGACCCTTGGCTTCAAACATCTGTTCCCCCGTGCGGGAGAAGAATGGACGATTGATGCCAACGGAAACTTTGGTACGAATAGCAACGAGAATGTTTATACAGCGACCAGCTATACCGATGGTGGCCGGCAGAATGTAGAAGGAGTAGCCAAGACAAAAACTGCGGGGAGCGGCACCAATAATTTCTATACCCTGCGCAGTGATTATGCTCGGCCATTTGGTAAGAAGGATAAATTGGAAGTAGGGGTGAAAGCAACTATTCGGCAACTGAGCAGCGATATCGACAATTATATTTTTAGCCCAAGTGCCAACGACTATTTTGTCGTACCCAATCCCTATAGCAAGTTCAAGAACACAGATGCTGTGTATGCGGCCTATGGCTCCTACAGTGGTAATATAGATGATAACAACAGCTATCAAATAGGGCTGCGGGCAGAAAGCTCACAGTATGATGGGACACTCTCAAAAATTGACTCTACATTTCAGATACAATATCCCGTCAGCTTATTTCCCAGCTTGTTTTATAGCCGAAAGCTGAAGCACGAACAACAACTCCAATTCTCTTATCGTAGAGGGATTAATCGTCCTAATTTCTTTCAACTGCTCCCATTCACGGACTTTACAGACCCACTCAATATCCGCCAGGGAAATCCCGGTTTACGACCTGAATTTACCAACTCTGTGGAGCTGAACTATATGAAGAATTTCACGAGGAGCAATTATGTTTTAGTGAGCCTCTATGAGCGTCATTCGGACAATTTGATTACCGGATATCAAAAAGTGGGCATCAACCAAATGACAGGCGATTCGGCAATTATTACCTCCTATATCAACGCTAATAGTAGTGATAAATATGGTGTAGAAATTACCACAGGTTGGGATTTGCAGAAATGGTGGAATATCACCGTGGATCTGAATCTTTACAACGCAACAATCAATAATGGCACGAGCAATAGCTCCTATTTTAGCGGATTTGGGAAGATCAATAACCAATTCAAATTTGCTAAGAAATGGTCGGCACAACTCTCCGGGGAATACCAAAGCAAAACGAATTTACTTCCAGATGCTAAGGGGGGCGGATTCGGTGGTGGACATGGCTGGGGGCCGCAACTGACTTCTACCGCACAGGGGTATCTTGCGCCAACTTGGAGTGTGGATGCCTCTGTTCGTCGGACATTTGGTAAGAATGATGCCGCTAGCTTGTCCTTGTCCGTAAATGATTTGTTCCGGACCGGATACACAAGTCAGCACAGCGAAAGCGGGTTATTTGTTCAGGATTATAATCGCTTGTCCAATCCACAACGGGTGCGGCTTTCCTTCAATTGGCGCTTTGGAAAAATGGATACCGATCTTTTCCGTAGGAAGAATTTGAAGGGGATGATGGATGGCATGCAAGATGCGAGCCAAGGTATGGGTGGCGGCATGTAAATTGAGTGGGGTGAATATCCTGCACCCATTTTCCCAACTAATACCTTTGTCCCGTTTATGGCCAACATTATTTCCCTTCAGGATATCCGGAAATCGTATTTCTTAGGCCGGCAAGAATTGCCAGTACTCAAGGGGATTGATTTGACTATTGCAAAGAACGAGTATGTAGCCTTGATGGGGCCTTCCGGTTCCGGTAAAAGCACCTTGATGAATATCTTGGGTTGTTTGGACTCCGCAACCTCCGGACAATACATCCTGAATGGACAAGACGTGTCCGGGATGAATGATGATGCATTAGCAATGGTGCGCAACAAAGAAATAGGCTTCGTCTTTCAACAGTTCAATTTGCTGCCACGGCTTAGCGCATTGGAGAATGTTGCCGTACCCCTGATTTATGCAGGGGCTTCAAAAAAGGAAAGAGAAGAACGAGCACGCGCCATGCTGGAGCGGGTAGGGCTGGCAGGTAGAGCCCACCATAAGCCAAATGAATTGAGCGGAGGACAAAGTCAGCGTGTGGCTATTGCGCGGGCATTGGTGAACCATCCTGCCTTGATCCTTGCCGACGAACCGACCGGCAATTTGGATACGAAAACAAGTATTGAAATCATGGAGATTTTCAGCGGAATTCATGCTGCTGGAAATACAGTGGTACTCGTTACCCATGAAGAAGATATTGCAGCGTACACCCGACGAGTGGTCAGGATACGCGATGGTGTGCTTGAAAGTGATCAGCTCAATACGGAACAAAAGGCTGGCCCCAATAGTTGATGCTAGTTGTGGGCTTTGTTCGTTGTTGTACAAGGATGATTATCGGAAATTGGGCAGCGCACCGGACAGCAGTGGAAAACTCCGCCCCTCAACCAGTGAGGGGGCAGGCCTCGACAAGCGATGGGACAAGCTTTGTGCGTGGTAAAGGTGAAAAGATTGGAACGTATGGCCGGAGATCGCGCCCAAGAAATTGAAAAGTAGAGGCTACTCTTTGAAAGTAGCCTCATTTCGGTCGTTTTGACGTAGCGTTTATTTTGCGCTCACGGTCACCCGTATGCCTTCGCTGTGTGCTGAGAATTCTGGGGCATACATACATTGAATGGTCGCTAGTCCCGCAGAGAAATCACCGGCATTCGTCACAAAAAGTGGGTATTCAAACACGTACTTGCCTTTGGGTAAATAAGAGAAGAAGAAGTTGCTACTGGCATCTTTGGTGCTTTCATAATAGCCTAGTCCGCCCTGCCAGCGGTATCCGCTCAACACATTGGTGGGTTCAAAGCAGGCGGCGCGACCGTCTTTAAGATGTACATATTCCATATCACGGTCCACAATGATTTCAATGCGTGCCGTCACTTTATCTCCGATTTTCAATTTCTCGGTAACCGGTGTTAGTATCGCACCTCGGCTCGTGTTGCTTGTTTGAAACAATTGTTTTTTTACCACAATTGGTGTCGCAGCAGCACTGATCTTGTCCGTATTTTCAAAGTACTGCCAGTACACTGCGCCCCAGCTTGGGAGGCTGTTTTCCTGCCCCTGTACCTGAAGGTTGACATTGCCCATTTCCGGTTGAATAGCTGAACCCTCAATTTTGGTTTTAAAATAGCCGGTACCCGCTTCTGCAGCTATTTCAGAGGAATTAAAGCTTTTGTTGCCCAATTTTATCGTCACTTCCGGATTGCTGTTCAACCATTGTGAACCTTGTAGCAGTAGGGCATAGCAGGCATCAGCAGTTGCTTTCGTTGTGCTCCAGTTTTGGGTTTGTTTTTGCTTGAGCAGCCAACGTTTCATTTTGTTCACGCTAGTTTGATCATTTGCAATTGATCCGAAGCATTCAATCAGCAAGCTTTGCGCTTCAATAGGTGCGTCCCACCACCACCAACTACGGCCATTGTCCATCCAGTACATGCCTAGTTCTTCTTTCTCAATTGCGGTTTCTTTGAGGCTCCGGATGATAGTTTTGGGTGTTTCGGTATCCTGACTACGGAACAAGGCCAATGCAATCATCCCCTTAGTATAGGCATTGAATTTTGGCCAGAATTTTTGTGCCTGACTCCGGTAAAATTCCCTTGCTTCTTTTGAGATATCACTGCTGTTTGTCTCAGTGAAGAAGCTTTTCATGTACAGATACTGCACGTCAAAATTGCCAATCTGCTGCGCGTTTAGGTTGGCTTTAGTTTTTAAAAGATTACGGTAGTCTTGTTCCATCTTTCTGTCTAAATAGGGAATGGCTCGGGCAGCTATCTCTTGCAAAGCACTGTTGGAACATCCTAGTTTTTCTAGTCGTCCGATTCCGGTCACTATATATTGTGTGATATATCGGTCCGGGCGGCTGTCGCCTCGAAACCAAGGAAATCCACCTTCGGGTAGCATCATATCTTCCAGTTGGCGGGCAGTTTTGTCTAAAGCGCGCGCCAGTTTAGCTGTTTGAAATAGAAGGGCAATGTTGTGCTTTTGTTGTGTTTCATTCTTTGCCTCCAGTACCCAGGGAGTCTCTTCTAGAAGCGCTGTTTTTAGCTCTTGATTTTTCTCAAGATTGCTCTGTAGCGCGGCTGTATCCAGGGTTTCCCATTTTTTAAAAATGGCTTTTACTCGTGGCGCTTGCTCGAGGATGTGCGCTGCAAGGGCATTGGCATAGTAACGGTTGAAGGTTTGCTCGGCACATTCGTAGGGATACTCCATGAGGTAGGGCAGGGCTTGAATGGCGTACCAGGCGGGATTGGTCGTGTATTCGACGGTGAGCGCATGTTGTGCCAATGTGTTGCTCGTACCGGAATGAAGCAACTTTTCAAACTGGAATTGTTTATTCCCATTCCCATTGATCCAAAGCGGTAGCGATTCAGTAACCAACATTCGATTAGTGAGTACAGGAAGCGTGTTTTCTTCGGCGTCGCTAAAGTTGCCGGCTTGGGCAACAATACGGATAATGACCGGTTCGTAGCGCGCTTCTGATACGGTGACCAGCCAAGAAGCTTGGGTGCTTGTACCCTTTTCAACACTGAATGGTCTGCCGTTTTCTTTTAGTCTAAAGGAAAGGTTGAGCGGTAGATTGGTCACAGGGTCAATAATTTCCAGTCGGGCTACCCCTGTGAGCTTGTGGTCGGATAGGTTAGTGATTTTTGTAGAAAGTGCAATTTCGTCGCCTTGACGGAGGAAACGAGGTAGTCCTGGTTGCACCATCAAGTCTTTTTGTGTTTTTACGCTTCCGATACTGAAGCCGGTGCGCATATCTTTCGTATGGGCAAAGCTGAGGAACTTCCATTCTGTGAGGGCTTCCGGCATGGTGAAACTGATTCGCACAGCACCATTCGCATCGGTGTGGAGCGTCGGGTAGAAGAAGGCTGTTTCTTGAAGGTTTTTTCTGATTGAGATTTCCGGTGTTTTGTCTTGTGTTGGCAATGACTTCTCTGATTCATCCTCACTCTTTTTCAAAGCAGGTGCATTGAAGCTAGACTTTTCTGCCGCTGCCGGGGCTGCTGCCATTACTGCGCTTTCGCTGGGTGCAGCTGCGTCGCTCATCAGCTCAAGGTTCCTACCGCCTCGGGCATACCGCCGTACTGCACCATACCCGTGTTGTCCGAAATCGATGAGTCGGTCGTAGCTGCGGATGTAATGCGGTAGCTTAGGGTAGTCGAAATTGCCCAAATTCCTACTCGGAGCAAGGCCAAAGCCAAGTTGAGTATTCCAGGATAGGTAGGAATTTAGGGTTGGGTAAAGGCTACCGAAGGTCCAAGAATGTGTTTGGAAAGCGTCCAGAGAGGCATCATAAAGTGCGGCGACCATCTCTACTGCTACTTTATCTTTTTTATTTCCCTCCACAATCATGGTCCAGGTCTCTTTTGAACCGGGCAAAAGTTTGTCGCGATGCGTCTCCCATTTAATGTTTAGTTCTTTGTTAGACCAAGGGACGGATACTTGAGTTGATGCGGTATAGACTCGGTTGTCTTTGATGCTGATGTAGCTCAAGGCAATGCCGCCTCTATCCGCTTCTGTAATTTCTTTTTTCCAAGTGCTTTCATTTCCGGCGTTGCCGAGATGTTCTTGCTGACTAACGATTTTGTCATCCATCGTCTGCACTTGTCGGATGAGATGAAGTTGCGGTAACCCACCGATCAGTCGGCTTGTTGCAAATTGTCCGGGCTCCACTTTAGTCCGGTCGTTGAGTAGCAGCAGCGCTGAATAAGGCTTTCCAGGATTTTCAGCATCCCACACTTGTACATATTTTTTCTCTTCCACAGGTAGACCATTCTTGTCTTTTGTCGAAAAACTGAGTAGATACCATCCGTTATTGGGGAAATAGCTTGCGGGTAAGGATAATTTTCCGTCTTTCGTGGTCTTAAGGTTTTGCTCGGCGGTGATGGCTGCGGTTGCCCAAGTTTTGTAGTCGTCCTCATCTTTGTAGGCATCCAAGGGGAAAGACTCTCGGTAGTCTTTTTCACTCATCACGAATTGATCTGGAGTGTTCCAAAGCCTTTTCCTATAAAGGATTTCAGGCTGTTGGAGGCGAGCAATTTTTAAGTGAATCGTTGCGGGAATAAAGTCTCCATTGAGGTTACTACTGGATAGGGATAGTTTGTTCAGAGATTCGCGGGAGGCAAACTCCGGAATATTTGTTTCAATCTGTAAGGAGCGATAACCTGCGGATATATTTTTTTCACCGGATCGGGTTTCGCCATTGAGGTCGGTAACATCCGCATGGATGGTATAAGTGAAGATGGGTAAGGAGCGCTCATCCACATTCCTGTCCGGTATTGTTTGGAACTTCACGACAAACTTCCCTTCCGCATCTGTAGTAGTACTTCCCTGAGCAATTTCTTGCGCATCACCACTCCGGCCTCCGAAGCGCCAGTAGTACCACCAAGAAGGCCAACGAACATTCCGAACCACCCGATAGTTCACTAGCGCACCATCAATATTATTCCCGGCATAGGCTTGAGCATGGCCAATGACTGCAATCTGCTCGTTCAAAGCATAGTCGGTTTTCATCGTATCCCAGTCCACATGGAATTTTGGTCGTTTGTATTCCTCTACAGAGAAGTATATACTGCCATTGTTACTCTCTAGATGCATCCTGCCACCGAGCGTGCCTACAGGCGCTACAAATGTTCCGGATACGGAGCCCCATTCATTGGTGGTCAATTTTTTACTAGCAATTTTTTGATAGTTCACATCGAAGAAGCTCAGTTCAATTTCTTTGTTTGGAACTACCGAACTGCGCCTACTATCCGCAGATGTGTTTACCACTATGGCCTTGAAATAGATAGTTTGGCCCGGGCGGTAGATGCTCCTATCGGTAAAGAAGAACGTGCGCTCAGCTTCGCTTTGCTCCGGACTATAACGAAGAAAATTGAGATAATCCGTGGAGAAGAGTTCATCCTTACCCGCTTGGAGGCTCAAGCCATTATAGCCTTCGCCATTATCCGGAGTTTTGAAGCTGCCGTCTGCTGCGGAGTTGGTGGTGGTCACCGGTTTAAAGTCATAGCTGTGCTCGCGGTTGTTGTACACTTGGCGGTAGAGGGTCACTTTGCAATCAGCAATGGGGGTGCCGTTTTTCCGGTCGAGGACATAGCCTCCGGCCTGTTTATTCTTGCTGTCGCTCGCTTGGGTGATCACGGCAAGTTTACTCACTTGGAAGGTGGCGAAGGCAATTGAATTGTCCTCTTGTTTGAAATCTGAGCGGGCTGAAGCGAGTATTGTGTACATCCCGGTGGGCAAAGCTTCCAGCTTTAGTTCGGTACTGTGTGGGCGCAAATCACTACTGCCGGGAAGGGCGGTGGTAAGTGTGCTGAGGGCTTCCTTTTCGCGTAAGGATGCCATGAATTTTTCATTGCCATAACGGCCCATTTTTTGAATTGTTGCTACATCAGTTTTCAGAATTCGAATCCATACTTTGTCGATGTTCCGATACTGTAGTAAGACCTTTGAAGCTTGGTTGGGCAATACGACTTCCTCAGCCTTTATGGAGAGCGATCTACTCTTAAGCTCTGCGATGCGTTGTTGTGCATTTATGGCACCTTCACTACCCGGAAATTTTTTGATTAGTGTTTCTAATTCCTTGACTACAGCTACCCAATTTGTTTGTTTTTTCTCTTTTGCTGTTGGTTCCTGATCTATACTGGGTTCATCCTCTGGGGTATATTGACTTATAATCCTGGAGAAACTAGCACGGGCGGAAAGTGGATTGTTGGGGTACTTACTTTCAATGCCCCTAAGTGCTTGTTCGTAAAGTTTGTTTTTATCTGGGTGCACGGAGTGTTGATATACGAAATTGATTCGTTGGAGATCGGCATCCAATAAGGCATCTGGGCTTTTGTCCTTGGCATGTATCCGGAGGATGTCTTGATATAATTCAAGTGCTTGGAATTCGTTGCTACCTGTGTCGTTAGTCTGGAAATGATAAGTAGTGAATTGCTCGGCGGGAGCAAATGCTTGTGCTTCCTCTAGGCTGAATGCAAATGCCGGCTTGCTGATGCCGGCTTCATCATTTTCAAAGAAATCAATCGCTCGGAAGGCTAGGAGGTCAAATAGACTTGGCCGGAGTTCTGCGGTGTTCTTTCCCTTGATGAGCACCGGGTTAAAATCGTTGATCAGTACGTTTTTCAGGCCGGCAGCATTTACTAGAGAGCCACGATAGAGTTCAGAGGTTTTTGCAGCAAATTTTGCAGCATCCCATTGTTCAAAATCATTGCCAATTGCTTCGCTTGTAGTGGTTCGTTGGAGGATTTTGTAGCGATTGTTCTGGTAGTAATTCCAATACAACTGAGCTGCAATACTCTTCCAGACTGCATTGAGTGGGAATGGTGTTTTCTTTATTTCATTTTCGGCTTTTGCAATGTTCAGCGAATCGGCTTGTTCATTATCCTGATTATTGAGGCGCAGAAAGTATATCTGTGCCTTGAGCATTTGTGTTTGATTGTTGCTTCCTGTTGCTGCTTTGTATATCTTATCTACGAGATCGCGGGCAGATTTTGGGAGGTCTTGATTAATCAATTCATCGACCTTTTTCCAATCGGCATCATAGGTGTTATTAAAGTTCATGTGTGGTTGTGAAAATGCGGAAATGCTTAATGAGCAAAAAAGGAGAATCAGAAGTTGGCGCATAAATTGATTATGTGGTGAGCAAAAGTAGTGATGCAAAAAGCGGCATGATTCCATAAACAGGAATTAAGGAACCCGTGCTGCAAGCGGTTTATAACATTTTCTTGGGAACTGAAACGCTCAATGCGTAGCTCCTATAAGTTGCCTTTCATGTGTTGTGCTGTTGCGTTCAGTGCTTCGAAAAATTCCTCACCCCATTTCCGTATAATGGGTGCTTTCAGGAATTGATAGACGGGCACCTTGAGGCTCTTACCCAATTTGCATGCAGGCCGGCAAAGTTTTTTTCGCGGTTCATAGTTTACCGCCACGTAGTCTTCCTTTTCTATTACTCTAAGTGGGAAAAGATGGCAGGAAATCGGCTTTTGAAAATCAATTTTTTTATCCAGCCAGGCTTTCTCAATACCACATTTCACAATACCTATTTCATCGCGATAAGCATAGACACAGGTGCCGTCCGGCATGGTGGGGGTCACCAGTCCATATTCATCATCCGAAGTATGGGAGCCGTCTGCTTCAATTTTTGCCAGGTATGCGGGTGGGAGATAAGGTTGTACCTGTGGTAGAAGCTCCGGAAGTAATGCAGCTTCCTCGTCTGTGAGTGGCGCTCCGCAATCACCCTCCACACAGCAGCCCCCTTTGCAGGCATTGAGGTCGCAGACAAATTCAGCTTCAACAACAGCATCGGCAAGGAGCACGTCAGCAATAGCAATCATGGGGACAGAACTAATCAGAAAAAATAGAAGCCAACTAAGCGTTTCGGCAAAGGTAAAGGATCAACAGGCATCCTAGCTTGGTCTTACATGTTGATGTAGTTCATTAGTAAACGATAGCGTTCTTGTAAGTCTTCTTCACCACTAGCCGCCCCAAAGACATCTTTCACTATGTATTCATGTCGCTCAAAGGAACTCACCAGTGCTTCCAAATTGCTCTTATTTGTTTTTAAAGTCACTTCAATTTTTGCCGTCTCTAGGTTGTTTTTCATGGAAGAAAAAGTGATGAGCACATCTTCATTTTCGCAGATGCGCGCAATCTCGGAAAGACTATACTGACGGGGCTGTAGCTCAAGAATGATAATCCCTCCCGGTGTGTCGATTCCTGTGTTCTCTGCTACAAAACGGATTAAATCATTGCGCGTTATGGCACCGATATACTTTTGTTCTTTGTCCAATACCGGGACAACAAAAATCTGTTGACTATTGGCCAGTCGTAGCGCATCCAAGGGGTGGCCAAAGCCCGGGATAGCCGGCTTGTAGGGCAGGAAATCACTTTGGCTAAGGGCGCGTTCCGGAGTGTCCCAATCTAGTAGTACAGCCTCTTTGATTAGCCCTAAGTATTCTTGGTCTTGAACCAATGGAAGTTCGGTCAATTGGGCTTCCTCCATCAAACGCAAAGCATTATCGCCAGTGTCTGTAGGCGAAAGGGTAGGGATATTTTCAGAAATAAGCTCACGAATCAACATGGAGAATTGCTGTTTTCATTTTCAGGAATAAGCAAACACGCGTCAATGTTAAGCCAATGTAGCGTATTGGCTGCTCATTTTTTTATGACAGGACAAAAGGAAACCTTGCTATCCTTTATGTTGCGCGAGGAATTGTGCCAAAATAATATTGAATTCCTGAGGCACTTCCATCATGGGGGCATGGCCACATTTGTCTATCCAATGCAGCTCGCTATTGGGCAACATACTGTTGAATTCTTCCGCCACCATAGGTGGAGTGATGGTGTCATTCTTCCCCCAAATCAGGCAAGCAGGGAGCTTTATGTCTTTGAGTTCATCACCCAAGTTGTGCCGGATAGCACTCTTGGCAAGTGCAATGATCTTGATGGCTTTGATGCGATTATTGACAATTTCAAACACTTCATCCACCAGCTCTTTAGTTGCAATGTTGGGGTCGTAGAAGGTGAGTTCGGTCTTCTTGCGGATAAACTCTCGGTCACCTCGTTTTGGATAGGTTTCCCCCATACCATTCTCAAACAAGCCGGACGATCCGGTAAGGATGATTGTCTTAACCTTGGCTTGATGCTTCAGCGTATAGACCAAGCCCACATGGCCTCCCAGCGAATTGCCGAGTAGGTGAAAATTCTCTAGTTTCCTCGCTTCAACAAATTTGGCAACATGCTTTGCGAGTCCCGATACCGTGGTGTCCAGCAGGGATAGGTCAAACAAAGGGAGGAGTGGCACAATCACCCTGTGGCTTGCTCGGAAATGCTCTATCAAATCATGGAAATTGCTCAGGGCCCCAAAAAGGCCATGTAGCAAAATGAGCGGCTCACCTTCACCTTCTTCAACGAATTTGAATTTGCCCTGTTGCTTTATTTCGTATTCCATTGATGCGGACATAATCTGGTATGATGTACGCGGCTAAAGTAAGGTACGAAAGGCAGAAGATTACAAATTGTTGGCTAATTCAAATCAATACAGACATTTTTTTCGGTTTTAGGAAATGTTGTTGATCTCACCAGGACGGGTAATGCGCAGAAACATTTTTTGTGATGCGCCGGTTGCCGATATTCGCCTATGCTTCAAACGGATTTTTTAGTGATCGGCTCCGGTATTGCCGGGCTCACTTTTGCCCTCAAGACGGCTAAACGATTCCCGGATAGAACCATTACAATTCTCACCAAAGCCGCTACTGACGAGAGCAATACCAAATATGCGCAAGGGGGCATCGCAGTAGTGAATGAGACAACTCATGATTCGTTTGAGAAGCACATCAAGGATACTTTGATCTCCGGCGATGGGCTTTGTGATGAAGATATTGTGCGGATGGTGGTAGAAGAAGGCCCTATACGGGTGGAGGAAATGATCGCTTGGGGTACCGATTTTGATAAAGACGAAACCGGAGCTTATATGCGCGGAAGAGAAGGTGGCCACTCAGAATTTCGTATTCTACATCATAAGGATATTACCGGCTATGAAATCGAACGTGCTTTGGTTGCCGAATCAAAGCGCTACCCCAATATAGTCGTCCACAACCATTGGTTTGTTGTAGATCTACTCACCCAACACCACCTCGGCTATTTGGTCACCAAAGTCACGACAGATACTCAATGTTTTGGAGTCTATGCACTCAATCTTCACACGTTTGCGATAGAAAAAATATTGGCATCCGTCACCGTGATGGCATCCGGCGGTACCGGTCAAGTGTATCGAAGCACGACCAACCGCAAAATAGCTACGGGTGATGGGATAGCGCTGGCCTACCGTGCCAAAGCACGGATTGAGAATATGGAGTTCATTCAGTTTCACCCCACTGCCCTTTATGAAGTTGGTGTATCTCCCTCTTTTTTG
>JAFDYA010000123.1 GCA_018267675.1 Bacteroidota bacterium | reverse complement strand
TTGGCGCCCAGCCGTAGCATCCTCCACCGCTCCGCCAGCTTACCCAAGCAGGCCCCCAAACATTACCGGGGATCCAGACCCAGCCATAGAAGCGATTATACGTCCAGCGACCGTAGTGAAAAGGTGCCCAGCCCCAAGCATAGCTAGATACCCAGGTATTACCATAATCGGTCATTGCCCAATATCCATTGCTATAATAAGGTCGGAAATCGCTACCGGCATCAGGAACCCATACATAACCGTACTGAGGATCATTAAGCCATTGCCCGTAGGGAGAAAGCTCATCATAAAACTGTTGATATCCGCTATTGTCATTATAATAACCTTGAGCGTCGGAGCGCGTAGGACTTGCCACTGCCAGCACAAGAGCAAGCAGCGCAAGAGAAAGGCGATTGATGAATCTAGACATGGTTGAAATGGTTTTTTTAAAAGGTTCAAAAGAATACGTGCAAATGAGCAGCCGATAATTCAAAAAGGAATGTTATTGTGCCTAAAGTTCAAAAACACCAAACGAATGAGCAAAATAAAACCGCTTGCTACTGCCCCTAAATCACTTTAAATCTTACTACAAATCTTTCAAGTGCATTCGACAAGCAGTTGGCCAAAATTATAGATTAAGAACTTAACGAAACACGCTACTGTAGCGATGTTCGGCCAAATTATAATCCTTCAAAAACCACTGTACTTAGAAGCGGATTTGTTGAATTTCGTAGAGGAATACTCTGCCGTGGGAAGGCTCGACAATTAACGTAAAAAGAAAGCCAAAAACTGCCCCCCAAAAATGTGCATCATGGTTAATGTTACTATCACCCTTCTTGGACATGTAGGCGGAGTAAATCAAGTAAAGCACCGCAAAGACAATATTTGGAAGCTTGATAAAATAAATATAGATACTCTCCCAAGGGGCAAAATAAACCAATGAAAATAGCACGGCAGCTACCCCTCCAGAGGCCCCCAAGGACCGATAATAATGATTGTGCTGATTTTTGAAATAAGAGGGCATGGACGCTGCTATGATGCCAACCAAATACATCAGCACAAAAAGCCAGGGCGTGAGCCCATAGGCCACAAAATATTGTTCTACTACTTTTCCAATAAAGAACAAGGTGAACATATTGAAGCCTAAATGCACCCAATCCGCATGGATAAATCCGGAGCTCAGAAAGCGGTAATATTCTGATGGCTGCTTCATCACAGCAGGCCAAAGGATCAATTTGTTTGTTAGACGCTGATCGTTGAAGGCTGCAATAGATACTAGCACGGTAATCAAGACCAAGGCAATTGTAAAGGCTATTCCTTCCATGTGCCCGCGAAAATACTAGAATCAGGCATGATGATAGGCTGAATTATTGAGGATGGAAAACGCACGATATACCTGCTCTGCCACCATCAGGCGCACTAGCTGATGCGGAAAAACCAATTTGCTCAAACTCCACACCTGTTGCGCTCTAGCCTTTATTTCAAGCGTCACTCCAAAGGCACCCCCTATCAACAACACCAATGTCTTGGTACTTCTATTCATCAATTCTTGCACTTGATTCGCCCAATCCGGCGAGCTCAGCATTTTCCCCTTCTCATCCATCAAAATGAGGTAATGATGCGCTTGAAGCCTATTTAGTATCAGTTCTTCTTCAGCTTTCATCTGAGCATCCGGTGGCAAAACTACCCCTTTCTTCCCCGCAGAAAGTACTAGCAACTCTACCGAATTATAAGGCTGCACTTTCTTTAGATAATGCTGTATTGCAGGATCCATAAAACTTTCATTTGCCTTCCCTAAAGACCAAATTTCTATCTGCATATATTTTACTGAGGAGCTAATTCAAAAGTAAAGGAACTCGCTTATGCTGGAAATAATCCATCAAAAACCAAACTGCAAGGAGGCATTTGAAAAGCGAACCGGATTAAATATTGACCCAAATAAACATCCTACACAAAAAAACATTCCAAGCTTGGCCTACTAAAGGCAAACAAACCCACGAACTTGATTACTTTTAACCCGTTAAACAAGCATAAAAATGGCTGAAGCGATTAGAATGCCGCTCCTTTCGGACACAATGACCGAAGGTGTGATTGCAGCATGGCATAAAAAAGTGGGCGACAAAGTAAAGAGCGATGACATCCTAGCAGATGTTGAAACCGACAAAGCCACCATGGAGGTAATGCCCTACGTGGATGGCACGCTGCTCTATCTTGGCATCGAACAAGGAAAAGCAGCCAAGGTGAATGATATTATTGCGATTATCGGGAAAGAAGGCGAAGACTTCAGTTCGCTACTTAGCAGTAACCCTGCACCAACAAGCTCGCCCTCAACCTCCGAAGCGCCGGTAGCTGCCAACCCAACAGTAGAAGCTCCAAAAGCCAGTGCGGTAATTCCGAAAGATGTAACCATTGTCCGTATGCCGTTATTGAGCGATACAATGACAGAAGGTAAAATCGTTTCCTGGTTAAAAAATGTGGGGGAACAGGTGAAGGGTGATGATATACTTGCCGAAGTAGAAACAGACAAAGCAACGATGGAAGTGATGGGCTATGCT
>JAFDYA010000122.1 GCA_018267675.1 Bacteroidota bacterium | reverse complement strand
GCCCCGTCATAATCTTGTTCGTTATTGTATTCTTTCCGTCCAAAATATTGTTGAAACCCGGCTGCTGCCGCAAAAATGTCAAAAGACATGGTGCCGTTTGTGCCACCATGAAAGAATGCAGAGGAATAGCCGAATGGCTGGAGCAAATTGGGCAAGGCACTAATCTTATTGGTACCGTAGGCTGAAGTTGTGAACGCTTCATCCATCAGGGTAGGGATGCCCGCAAGTATTGCCGGGATGCCTTCTGCGGAGGTTTGTCCATTGGCAAAACCTTGGGTGCACACTAGGCTTGCTCCCATTAAGCTATCCAAAAAAGGAGTGAATGACGGGCCTTTGCCGAGTGCAGTAAATTCCTTAGAACCACTTTCAATAATGAGCACCACTACATTTTTTTTGTGGAAGGGCTTCCCTGAATAATATTGCCGAAATGGCATTTCTTTTTCGGCGACCATAGACGGCATAAAATCCAGCGGCGCCAGGGCAGGAGTTGCCCAAGTCGTGATGATGCTAAACGGTGTGTTGAGCACGATGGGCACGTATTTACTGTCCGTCACTTGGATGGCATTACGAATGCCGATGGGAATGTATTGTAGCCCACCTCGGATGCCGACTAGGCAGGTGCCGGATACTAGCAGGAGCAGCAACAGCTGCACCGGAATGCGGACAGAGCTTTTGATTTCGGGAAGGCTTACCGAAAGACGACTAAACTTCACTATTTGCCTATTTGCAAAAATTAGTAAGCAAACAAATAAGAGAACAGCTAGCGGCACAAACCAAAACTGAACTAAATAGGAGGGGAGTACGCTCCAAAAATCGCCCTGACTGCTCACCATCCTCAGTACATCCGCGGTTGCTCGCTTGAAGTTGAATGGGAAATACGCCCAATCGGAAATTTCAAAGAGCAAAGCAATACAGTTTGAGACTAGGAAAAGCAACTGCAAGAACCGCTCCCAGCGCGGGAATCGCCAATGTTTTATTGGGGCAAAGAGCAGGATGAGATATAGGGCATTGACCATGCAAAATGCACTAAGGTCATAGCGAAGAGCTAGTCCACATAGCTTTAAAAATCCCCACCAACCCAGCGAAGGAAATGCATCAATATTAATAATAGTGAAGGCAACCCGACTTAAGAAATACAGGAAAAGGAACAGTACAAGCTGCAGGCCTAGCCGCTTGAGCGGCATCAATAGAGACTTCATCCGGTGTTGCAAAAATAGGAAGTAGCATTCGGCATTGGTCGGCTACCATCCCATCCTTTCCTTCAAGCCTCGTAATTGCTCCATATGGTGGCGGGAATGCCAGGCATAAAGCTCAATTACCTGCCAGAGCGACACTTGTTGTTGGCTTTCCGGGTGGAAGTATTGTCGCTTCCAGTCCGCCTCATCGAATGTCTGCAGCAAAGCTATCCAGCGACGATGCAGCGCATGTAGGAGCGTGATACTTACATTGACAGGTACTGTAGATATCTCTGGTGTTTCCGCCCACAGCTTCTCGTCATAGGGCTTTACAGTGGGTAGGTTTTCGGTGATGGTAAGTTTGCAGCGGATGAAGGCATTCATATGAGTGTCTGCTAAATGGTGGATCACCTGCTCCATGCTCCAGCCACCTTCGCGATATGGGCTTGCCAGCTGTGCTGCATCTAAGTTTTCAATAATTATTTCGAGCCATTTTGGCAAGGCTTCTAAACTGTCGAGCCAGTTGTTTACCTGTTCGGGCTGGAATTGATCCGAAGCCTGAAACCGACCAATAGGGTAACTATACTGTTCCATGTTAGTAAAAAAATGAGGTAATATTTTCAGGTCAAAGCCGAACAATCCCCTTGTTCTCGGATAAGTGCATCCTAGTGATGAAGGTAGGCGTCAGGAGCTGTAAAATGCTATTGTAGGGTATGAAAAGAGCGATTTTCCCATCGGCATAGCTGGCTATTTCATACGGGTTGTACACAAAGGTGATGCCTTTTTTACTGAGGTAAAAGTTGCTGGTAACTGGTATTTTATCAACCAAAAGACGGTCTTCAAAACTTTCGCCGGGTTTCAATTGAAAATAAAGTATAGCAGCATCAAAGAGCGCAGGCGTGAGTAGTGCGGTGTCAGTGACCACCTCATTCAAGGTCCATTCTCTTTGTGTTGATCGGTCATAGTTGAGGTAGCGGTAGCCATAGTTGGCATGAGCGCCACCTGTATAAATGGAGTAAAAATATTCAGCTACTAGCCAACTGTCGTAATTCTCCAATACACACAGTCTGGATTCATAAGTATAGTTGAAGCTAAAACTAGCTTGTTGCTCGCTTAATTTTTTATAGAATTCTCGATTGGTTTTTTGATAATCTCCAAAGAAATTTTCAGCTTCTTTTTTGATTGCTTCCTCAATAGTTTTTGCCCCTGTAATGCTGGGACAAATACAATTGATAATAGATTGGGTTAAGGATTGTAGTTCCGCTGGGTCGGAGGGTACAAGATACTCGTAGGTCGAAATAGCTTTGGCACCATTTGGGCGCTCCGGCAGGAGTAGTGCCGAATCTTCCAGGTAATTTGCTTTTAGGCGGATGCTTCCTTCGGGATAGTTTTCTTTTAGTTCAATTGGGAGCTGTTGTGTCCCGTCGGCACTTACCCATTGCCCATTGATGCCCACTTCAGTAATTTGGATATGCCAACTAGGCTGTTCCTTTGGTTGTAGGTCTCCGGGTTGCTCAAACAAAACGATATCATCATTTTCGTCCACATCCGGATTTACTTCAAGGTTGATAATTCTACCGTCCGAAATGTATTGATAAGTGCCGTATAGAATGCCATTCCATCGTTGAAGATGAACTGCTATTGTTTTTCCGGCAATTGTTCCGCTATATCTTTTGTAGAAATTTCCGTCTAAGCCTTCAATCATTACTTGAGGCTTCTTGCCTTCTTGAGCTACTACACGGGTCGTTTTGTGGCGACTGCAGGAGAGTAATATTGGGAAAAGAAGGAGCAGATATAAGCTGCGCATGTTGGGCAAAGGCTTTGAGGAACAAAGCTAAACCCCATAGCTAAGAATAAGAAAATATGGCGTATCATTTTTAATGAGCACATAGAGTTTTCGTCTTGAGGACCGGGAAGAGATTGGATGAACTTTGGCCTCTTGGAGCAATACGACAAATCGGAGGAGCACCAGAGTTTTGCTGATAAAATGATCAGTTTTAACTCTCGGCTAAGTTTTTGCGGAGCCTTACCGAATCAGGTTCGCGTGATGAATCCATTTCAAAGCAATAGTGAAATATTGCCGGTAAGCAGCATTTTCTACAGGAAATATTACAATGATAGGCTAAAGCGAATTCCCATACTCGGTATCAATCCAGGGAGAAATGGTGCGGGTGCTACCGGCATTCCGTTCACAGATTCCCTACATCTTTGGGAGTGTTGTGGGCTGAAGATTGAATCGGTTTCCAATCGGGAGCTCTCCTCAATTTTTATTTATGATTTAATTGAAAAAATGGGAGGCCCTCAAGTTTTTTATCGTCAGTTTTATATCAATTCGATTTGTCCACTTGGCTTAGTTCAAAAAAACAATCGCGGCAATTGGGTGAATTGTAATTACTATGACTCCTCGGAATTAATCGAAGGGACAAAACCCTTCATCATAGCATCCTTGAAGCAGCAAATTTCCTTGGGTCTGAATACAGATTTTTGCTATTCCTTGGGTAAGAAAAACGCAACAATTCTTGAACAGATCAATAAGGAATACCGTTTCTTCAAGACGATTATCCCATTAGAACATCCTCGGTATATCCAGCAATACAAGCGGAAAGAACGAGCCGATTATCTTGAGGATTTTGTCAAAAAGCTCAGCCTGGCCTTAGCCTTCCAAGTGGATGGAGATGACTATAGTCCTGGTGGTAATGCTCTCGATAGCATTGGTGAGCGGTAAGTTTTTATCCCGATAGATTTGATCCACCAGCCCCTGAGATAGCTTTATTTCCGGAGAAAATATGAAGTTGGGATAGTAAAACTCAAAGCCAACTCCGAGTTCATAGCCTGCGTCAAAAGGTTTTATTTTCAAAAATTCATTCTGCTTTCGGGATTTTGCATTGCTCGCTAAGTCATAGTCGATCTTGCCACCACCAATAGCATAAAACCGAAAGTTCCGGATGCGATCGCTTTTAAATTTGAATTGAACAGGAAAGGTAAAATAGATACTTTCTACAGTTCTTTTTTGCAATGAATCACCAAGTGGCGTGTTGAAATCCAGTCTTTTTTCGGCGAATTGAAGAGAAGGCACTGTCCGCAAATCGACATACTTATGCAGCCGTAGATTGCCCATCAGCCCAAGCGTAAATCCCGGCCCCCAATGGGGTTGTATCGTCTTGAATGTGTCCGTTAATGCATAGGCTTCCGTATATCGGATACGATAGGTAGCCATATTGAAGCCAAACGTGAGCCCAAAATAATAAGGCTTTGCATCATGATCGGCCATGTTTTGCACCCGCATTTGTGCGAAAGCATCACCACAGAAGCCAAGGAGCATGACCCAAATTAGCCCCAGCCGATATACTCTATTCATAGTGCCCAATAACGAAAGAGCGCGAAGGTAAAGTATCTGAAGAAGTATTAAAATTCTACAGCATCCTAGTTTTATTGACAAGGTAGAAATATTGGAATGTTTTCCTGAAATAGACTCAATTCAGCACTAGTTTCAGTCCCTTTTGTAAAATCATCGGATAGCCAGGTACTTTTTATACAATAGGCAAAAGGAAAGGGCTATTTTCACAGTCTGAAAATAAAGCGAGAACACGTTGAAAGCAATTATTCCTGTTGCCGGTGCAGGCACCAAGCTTCGGCCACTCACCTACACGCAGCCAAAAGCGCTGATACCAATGGCAGGGAAGACGATACTTTCCGTCATAATTGACCAGCTCCAAGACGCAGGTGTTACAGATTTTATATTCGTTATTGGCTACTTGGGGGATAAAATTCAACATTACCTGGAGCGCTATTATCCTAAGTTGAACTACACGCTCATCAACCAAAGTGATAGAAAAGGCACTGGTCACGCAATATGGCTTTGTCGCCAAGAAGTGAAGGATGAAGAAATCTTGATTGTCCTCGGCGATACCATTTTTGATTACAACGTAAAGGATATTGTGTTGGGTAGTACGAGCATGATTGGGGTGAAAAAGGTGGATGACCCACGTTCCTTTGGGGTGGCAGAGTTGGATGAAAAGGATCGGGTGCTTAAAGTGGTGGAGAAGCCCTTAATCCCAAGAAGTAACATGGCAATGGTCGGCGTTTATTTCATAAAAGAAAGCGGAGCCCTCTTTGAGGCATTGAATGATCATATAACCAAAGGCACAACCGACTCGGGCGAATTTCATCTTACACAAGCCCTACAAATTATGCTGGAGAAGGGGATTCGATTCGATGCATTCCGCGTTGCCAATTGGTTCGATTGTGGGAAGAAGGAGTCCTTACTTTCCACCAATGCCACTTTACTCCGGCAGCTTTATGAAGAACATCGCGCTCCCAGTCCGGATTTTCCTGATGCTGTGATCATTCCTCCGGTATCCATTGCAGATGGCTGCATCATCAAACATGCTATTGTCGGGCCAAATGTGACGATTGGAGAGTTTACAAAAGTAGAGTCATCCATCATTCAAGATAGTATTGTCGGCTCTTATGCAGAACTTAAAGAAGTGGTGTTGCACTCGTCCATAATTGGTTCGGATGCCTTTATTCGCGGCCTAAGCCAAAGCCTGAATATCGGGGATAATACAGAGATAGATTTGGGCTGATTCCCGATACTGCACGCATCACTTTCCCAATTACACAATTTTTTCAACTTCCTTATTTGATATAGGGCAGGCTTAGATTATTAATGATGAAAAACAGAATTACCACACTCTTCCAAATTGAATATCCCATCATCCAGGCAGGTATGATTTGGGCCTCCGGTTGGCGCCTAGCCGCTGCGGTGAGCAATGCTGGAGGACTCGGACTTATTGGTGCAGGCAGTATGTACCCATCAGTATTGAGGGAGCATATTCAAAAATGCAAAGCCGCAACAAGCAAGCCTTTTGGTGTCAACCTACCCTTGCTTTATCCCGATATCGATCAGCATATCGCCGTGATTCTGGAGGAGAAAGTACCCATCGTATTTACCTCAGCAGGCAACCCTAAGACCTGGACTAAGACACTGAAAGATGCCGGTATTACCGTAGTCCATGTAGTGAGCTCAAGCAAATTTGCCCTCAAGTGCGAAGACGCAGGTGTGGATGCAGTCGTGGCCGAAGGCTTTGAAGCAGGTGGGCATAATGGAAGAGAAGAAACAACTACGCTTTGCCTCATTCCCGAGGTGCGGAAAGCTATTTCCATCCCTTTAATAGCGGCAGGAGGTATCGCCTCAGGTAGAGCGATGATGGCCGCAATGGTGCTTGGCGCAGAAGGGGTACAAATCGGCAGCCGATTTGTATGCAGCCCAGAAGCAAGTAGTCATTTGGCATTTAAAGAAGCAATCGTGAAAGCTGGAGAAGGCGATACCCAACTCGTCCTTAAAGCACTGACACCCGTACGCCTACTAAAGAATGAATTCTACCAACAGGTGAAACTAGCAGAAGATGCAGGGGCCGATAAAGAACGTCTAGAACTTATCCTTGGTAGGGCAAGGGCAAAACGCGGCATGTTCGAAGGAGATATGCAGGAGGGTGAATTGGAAATAGGGCAGGTGAGTGCGCAAATCGAAAGCCTGAAACCTGCCGGGGATATTGTCGCTGAAATTTGGCAAGATTTCAAGGAAGCATGTAAAATGCCGTTTAAAATTTAAAGAATTTTCGGGAAATCGTACTTATTCATTTATCAATGAAATCAACACTAAAATCAAGCGACTTTTTTTAGTTTCCGTTACCTTCGCGCAACATTAGCAAATTCCAATTCTCATGCCATTTGATCTCGAACTCATTCGCCGAGTTTATGCAGGCCTACCAGCCAAAGTTGAAGCTGCCCGTAAGTTAGTGGGTCGCCCTTTGACGCTCACCGAAAAAATTCTTTATGCCCATACTTCCGAAAGTCCAACACATGCCTATGAGCGGGGACGTGATTATGTGAATTTTGCTCCGGATCGGGTAGCCATGCAAGATGCAACGGCACAGATGGCACTCCTTCAATTTATGACTTGTGGACGGAAACATGTGGCTGTGCCCAGTACCGTACACTGCGATCACCTGATACAAGCCAAAGTAGGTGCGGAACAAGATTTAACCACTGCTATCGATGTCAACTCGGAAGTCTATAATTTCCTTTCATCCATTTCCAATAAATATGGTATCGGATTTTGGCACCCAGGTGCCGGCATCATCCACCAAGTTGTCTTAGAAAACTATGCGTTTCCCGGCGGGATGATGATCGGTACCGATAGTCATACTCCCAATGCGGGTGGGCTCGGTATGGTGGCGATTGGCGTGGGTGGTGCTGATGCGGTTGATGTTATGGCCGGATTGCCTTGGGAACTGAAAATGCCAAAGGTTATTGGTGTAAAACTTACCGGAAAACTTAATGGCTGGACTTCCCCCAAAGATGTTATTCTAAAGGTTGCAGGAATTACTACTGTAAAAGGCGGTACGGGTGCTATTGTCGAGTATTTTGGCGAAGGCGCAGACGCGATTAGCTGTACCGGTAAAGGCACAATATGTAACATGGGTGCTGAAATTGGCGCGACCACTTCACTGTTTGCTTATGGTCCTAAGATGGCAGCTTATTTGCGCAGCACCAACCGTACAGAAATTGCAGATTTGGCAGATGGTGTACAACAATATTTGCGCGCTGATGAAGAGGTGTATCAAAACCCCGAAAACTTCTATGATCAAATTATTGAGATAGATCTTAACACACTCGAGCCGTACGTAAATGGTCCTTATACACCGGATTTGGCAACACCAATTTCACAAATGGCCGCAGCCGTTAAAGAACATGGATGGCCAGACAAGGTGGAAGTAGCCTTGATCGGCTCCTGCACTAATTCTTCCTACGAAGATCTCTCCCGTGCAGCAAGTATCGCTAAGAATGCGCTGGACAAGGGCTTGAAAGCTACAAGTGATTATACCATCACACCCGGCTCAGAAATGGTTCGATTCACCGTGCAACGGGATGGCTTCTTAGATACGTTTACTAGCTTGGGAGGTATGGTGCTCGCCAATGCTTGTGGCCCCTGCATCGGCCAATGGGCACGCCATATTGATGATCCGAATCGGAAGAATACCATCGTTACTTCATTCAATAGGAATTTTGCAAAACGTAACGACTCCTTTATAGGCACTCATGCCTTCGTGGCCTCTCCTGAACTGACTACCGCCTACGCAATCGCCGGTAGCTTGAGTTTTAATCCACTTACCGATACACTCAAAAATAGCAAGGGTGAAGATGTAAAATTAGATGAGCCAAGCGGTTTTGAATTACCTCCCAAAGGCTTTGATGTGGATGATCCGGGCTATCAAGCTCCCGCAGAAGATGGTAGCGCTGTGGAGGTAATCGTTAGTCCAAGTAGTGACCGCCTGCAATTGCTTAGTTCCTTCACTGCTTGGGAAGGTACCGACCTTGTCGGTATGCGCTTGTTGATAAAAGCATTTGGTAAATGTACTACCGACCATATCTCTATGGCAGGGCCTTGGTTGAAGTATCGTGGGCATTTGGACAATATCTCCAATAATATGCTGATTGGCGCTATTAATGCTTACAACATGCAGGCCAATACGGTAAAAAATGAATTGAATGGAAGCTATGACGAAGTGCCCAAAGTAGCGCGTGCGTACAAAGCTGCCGGTATTGGTACAGTAGTCGTTGGCGACGAAAACTATGGTGAAGGCTCTTCCAGAGAACATGCCGCTATGGAGCCTCGACACCTTGGAGTACGGGCGATAGTTGTTAAGAGTTTTGCTCGTATTCATGAAACAAACCTCAAGAAACAAGGTATGCTAGCACTCACCTTCGTGGATAAGGCAGACTATGATAAAGTGCAGGAAGATGACCAAATCGATATCCTGGGCTTGGTTGATTTTAAACCAGGTGTCCCCTTGACCATGAACCTGCGCCACGCTGATGGAAGTACAGATAGCATCAAACTGAACCACACCTATAATGACCAGCAAATAGCTTGGTTTAAGGCAGGTGGTGCTTTGAATGTGATTCGGGCAGAAGCACATCTTTCCGCTTAAACTGTACGCTGACGCTTAGCTAATATTTTTTGATTGTTTGAGGTGTCTCGAGTTTTCGGGACACCTTATTTTTTGAGCTCTGGAAATCGGGTTGCTGCATATTTCATCATAGCAAAGAACCTATGGTGCAATTTGGGTTGATGTTGAATCGAAACGAGAAACGGCCACCGTTTGAGGTAGCCGCTTCCCTGAGATTGTTTAGGATCTGTTTTATTGTTTGATAATATTGGTCTGGTAATGTTGTTCCGCAGTACTTAGCTCCAAGTGATAGATTCCTGCAGGTAGTTTGCTTAAATCAATTTGTGCATTCCCATCCTGAGATAATTTTGTTGGACTCATTTCTCTACCCATCAAATCTTGAATTCTGACGGTGGCGTCTGCCCATTCAGGTCCTGCGTCAATAGTGATCTCATGGAGTGTGGGGTTCGGATAGATTGAAATGTGGTCATGGGCTTTTGCGGCAAAGTTGAGTGCTTTTGTTGCCGAATAGCTATACGTTCCATCGGTGCTGACGATGGCAAGCCGATAAAAATTGACACCGAGGACTGGATTGTTGTCAAAACTACGGTAGCCTGTATTCGAATTCGATCCGGTTGGTTTTACCTGTGCAATAGTTTTAAAAGTATTACCATCCAAGCTGCGTGCTACTTCAAAATGGTCTATTCCTTTTTCTTGATTAACTACCCAGGAGATTTGGGCGCTTGATCCGGATTTTTGAGCATCAAAACTTGCGATGCGGATGGGCAGCGGGTTTGAACTGGAAGTAGAAGCAAGCGTGAATGGACTAAAATCGCTTATTGGATTATAGCATGTAATGGTACCCAAGTTATTGGTTCCGGTGGTAGTCGCATTGCCCTCATCATGCCATTTTGCAGGTGATCCGTACCAATGTGCGACGGTTAAATCACTCAAGTTGTCAATTTTACCACTGTTATTACGTACAAATCCTAAGATTACATTTACCGGGAGTGGGCTATATGAATTTCGGTCTAGTAACCAATATTCCCTACTGGAGATGTGATGAATGCTCGCATCATGTTGTGAGGAATCATACCCGGCAGTATCAGGGGCGATCGGGAAATACTGGGCTGCAAAAGTATCCGTAGCTCTTACAGAATACGTTATTCCGATGGGGCTGTAGTGATCTGTGTCGCCCAGCGGGAAGGTGAACGCAGTAGTGCCTATTTTCATAACATATCCGATCACATGGCTGGTATCATCAGCACCCTTATGAGCAGCACCAGCTTTGAAGATTAAGGGGTGGCTTGGGCTACTTTCGATATGCCCCTTCACAAATCGAAGGGTATCGGTGATGAGTAAGGAGGAGTCTATTATCAAACGACGATTTCCGGTTTTATTTATCGTAACATCCGATATTGAAAAATTCTGCGTATTCGCTTGTATGAGCTGGCCGTTGGTTGTGCCACCGAAGATAATTCTGGGAATAAGTATTCCGGAGCCGGCATTGACTACGAAATCACTATCTGCTTGGTGCGTATTGCTATAGCTTAGGTTGAGGTTCTGCGCACCAGGCATATTCACTAAGCTATCCACACCGGTAACGTGGTTACCGTAAAGCGCACCATAGCCGTCATAAAATTGGGAATATGTAGAATGGTGCACCAAGCTGAGGTTTCCAAGGAAATTATTCCCGTCCAGATACTGCGACCCACTGGAGTTAGGTAGGTCTTCAATAAAGGTATTGCCAGTGATTTGATTGCTGAGGAAGTAGAGGTTGCTTGTGAAACTGTCCACTTTTACATCAGCCAACAGCGTGTCATCACTCAAGCGGAAGGTGCTTGCATTGCCTATGTATATTTGGCCGCCGGGGGTGTTGTTTTTCATTTTTTTCATAGTGAATGCATTATTTGCGTCCGGCATATTTAATGTTATTTTTCCGGCAATGTTCACCACCGCGCTGGCATTTAGATTGATATTAGTTAAACCTCCGGCATTTGTGAATGTAAAATCGCCACCTACAGTTGAAGCTGAAGTACTAGTCCGGTAAAGCTCTGTATTGCCCGGCATATCCCGAAGGATTGTAAGGTTGCCCAAAACAGTGAGGGGATGGTTATAGGAAGAGTAGAAATTGGATTTGCCGGTGATATGAAACAGCGCATTCCCCGTCACCCGATTTCCATTGCCGGATGGGCTGCCGAAACCTTCATACATTCCATAGCCAACGTAGTCAGGTGCATGTACCAAGGTTAAATCACCAGTGATTAGGTTGCCATCAATATAGTTGGTACCCGAGGTGTTGGTTGAGCTATCATCGATAAGTGTATTACCTAGGATGGAATTATCATAGATGGTTACTGCGTTGTTATAGTTTGTAAAGGATACACTAGCTTTGATGGTGTCTTGCCGGAAGATTATTTGGTATAAGTTATCCATTTGAATTGACCCGCCAATTGTGTTGTTTTTAATTTTATTCATGGTAAATGAATAGCCGTTGAAATTGGGAGCTGAGATATTGAGTGTCCCGCCAATATTTACCTGTGCAAGGTTTGCTGAATTAAGGCTTGTATTGCTTCCACGAGTGGTCAATGAAAAATTCCCTCCAATCTGGGAGCCACCTGTACGAAAGAGTTGCATAGTACTACCTACCGAATCTCGAATCACTGTAAAGTTTCCATCTACTCGGATCGGATGGTCAAAAGATGAGAAGAAGGTTGCCTTGCCGGTGATATGAAACAGTGCATTCCCCGTCACCCGATTCCCATTGCCGGATGGACTGCCGTAGCCTTCGGACATAGAATAGCCAGTGTAATCTGGCGCATGTACTAAGGTTAAATCGCCGGTGATTAGGTTACCATCAATATTGTTTGTATTGGTACTGATATCTGAACTATCGCTAAATAGCGCATTACCTAAAATGGAATTATCCAAAATATTTGTAATGCTACGATAGTTAGTGATGGCCACGTAAGCCTTTATGCTATCATTCATCAGCGTTAAACTGTATAAGTTATCCATCTGGATTGCCCCGCCCGCCGAGTTGTTTTTAATTTTATTCATGGTAAATGAATAGTTATTGAAATTGGGAGCTGAGATATTGAGTGCCCCACCGATATTCACCTGTACAAGGTTCGCTGAATTAAGGCTCGTATTGCTTCCACGAGTGGTCAATGAAAAATTTCCCCCAATTTGGGAGCCACCTGTCATGAAAAGATTTGTACTACTACCCACAGAGTCCCGAATCACCGTAAGATTTCCATTTACCCGGATTGGGTGGGAGTAGGAGGAATTGAAAGTAGATTTACCGGTTATCTTAAATAAAGCATTCCCCATCACCCAATTGCTATTGCCGGATGGACTGCCATATCCTTCGTGCATAGGATAGCCAGTGTAATCCGGTGCATGTACCAAGGTTAAATCGCCGGTTATTAGGTTGCCATCAATATTGTTTGTATTGGTATTGATATCTGAACTATCGCTAAATAGCGCATTACCTAAAATGGAATTATCCAAAATGTTTGTACTGCTACGATAGTTAGTGATGGCTACGTAAGCCTTTATGCTATCATTCATCAGCGTTAAACTGTATAGGTTTTCCATCTGAATTGACCCGCCCGCCGTGTTGTTTTTAATTTTATTCATGGTAAATGAATAGTTATTGAAATTGGGAGCAGAGATATTGAGTGTCCCACCGATATTCACCTGTACAAGGTTCGCTGAATTAAGGCTTGTATTGCTTCCACGAGTCGTGAGGGAAAAATTTCCACCAATTTGGGAGCCACCTGTCATGAAAAGATTAGTACTACTACCCACAGAGTCCCGAATCACCGTAAGATTTCCATCTACTCGGATGGGGTGGGAGTAGCAGGAATTGAAGGTAGATTTACCGGTTATTTTAAATAGTGCATTCCCCGTCACCCGATTGCCATTGCCGGATGGACTACCATATCCTTCGGACATAGAATAGCCATTATAATCTGGTGCATGCACCAAGGTTATATCACCAGTAATATAGTTGCCATCTATGTAGTTTGCGGAAGTGGTGTTGTTAGAACTATCAGCAATCGTAACATTGCCGGTAACTGTGTCGTCAAAGAAATAACACAAGCTCCGGTAGTTTTTTATAAGTATTGTAGCCGTCAGTGTGGAGCTGATGACTTTGACCGAGCTAGGACTGTTAATTACAGAAAATGAGCCGCCACCCGTAATTTTTGCTTTGTACAAATCCACATTCCCGCTATCCACAAATGAATAGCCTGATATATTGATTTGTGCACCACTATCAATTTTTAGACCACCAACAACTACATTCGCGGTCAGCGAGGGATAGGTACTAAGCAATGACGGAATATGGATATTGGCGTTGCTCGCCGGTACACCTGAGGGGGTCCAATTGCCGGCGTTAAACCAATTTGTGTCAACACCACCTGTCCAAGTTTGAGCACTTAAATTTAGGCTCAGAAAGGTGGTCATGCAAAATAGTATTAGTTTTTTCATAGCGGTGAGTTGAAGGTTAATCAATTCTATTTGTCCATGTGAATTTACTCCGGAATTAACAGGGAGTTGCCTGTTTTTTCGGTTGAATGATTCAGCTACTCAGTTATGTTTGTGAACTAATTGTTAAACAATGAATTTGAGTTATTTTTTATTTGAATATTAAATATTTTAACAATTATTTAAGAGTATTTAATAAAATTGGGATTACGTGTTCATTTTACGACAGCCAAGCATTGCGGCTTATTTTTGCAGCATGAATCATCCGGCACTGCAAGCCATTTCGCCAATAGACGGGCGCTACCATCATCAAGTCAATAGCCTTTCCCAATATTTTTCAGAAGCCGCACTCATGCGCTATAGGGTAAGAGTAGAGGTGCACTACTTGCTATTTCTAGCAGATCAAAAAATTATTTCGCTCCCCGCAGGTATTAGCCCCTCAAACCTCGATACCATCTGGATCAATTTTTCAGACGAAGACGCATTAGCAATCAAAAACACAGAGAAAACAACCAACCACGACGTAAAGGCCGTAGAATACTTTTTAAAAGAACGCCTCACCCAACTTGGCGGCGAGGCTATTTTGGAATGGGTACATTTTGGGCTTACTTCACAGGACATCAACAATACGGCTATCCCACTTTTGTGGAAGGAAGCCTTGGAGCAGGAGTTTTACCCATTGATGGAGCAAGTCCTAACAAAAATGCAGGAGCAAGTGAACGCCTGGAAGGAAGTGCCCTTACTCGCGCGGACACATGGCCAACCGGCCTCTCCAACTCTTCTGGGAAAAGAATGGAAAGTTTTCGTAGAACGCTTAAAAGGACAAGTCCAAGCACTCAAAGGCATCCCTCATAAAGCAAAGTTTGGCGGAGCAACCGGAAACTTCAACGCCCATCATGTGGCCTTCCCAAATACCGATTGGGAACGCTTTGGCTTTGAGTTTGTACAAAGTTTAGGTCTTCATCGCAGCCGGTTCACCACTCAAATTGAAGCCTACGATGCCTTTGCTGCGCAATGCGATGCTCTAAAGCGGATCAATAATATTATCATTGACTTCTCCCGCGATGTCTGGACTTATATCTCCGTCGACTATTTCAAACAAGCTACCAAAGCCGGCGAAATAGGTTCTTCTGCCATGCCGCATAAAGTTAACCCAATTGATTTTGAAAATGCAGAGGGAAACCTCGGCATTGCCAATGCACTTTATGAGCATTTTGCAGCTAAGTTGCCCATCTCCCGCCTCCAGCGCGACCTAACAGATAGCACGGTATTGCGCAATATCGGCGTACCTCTGGCGCATACCATGATTGCCCTTAAGTCGTTACTACGTGGCTTGGGTAAATTAGTCTTGAATGAAACCAAGTTACACCAAGATCTAGAAGCGAATTGGGCAGTAGTCGCAGAAGCCATTCAGACAATACTCCGCCGCGAAAATTATCCTCAGCCCTACGAAGCCTTAAAGAATTTGACCCGCGGTAAGCAGGGCATTACCCAACAGTCTATGAAGGAGTTTATTGAAAGTTTGGACATAAGCCCAGAAGTAAAGCAGGAATTGAAGGCAGTTACGCCGCATAATTATACCGGCATTAAATTCGACCTTAGTTAATTCCCCAAAGGAACAATAGCTACTTTTTTGCATCAGCCGGGTTATTGAATTTTGGCGCAGCAATTATTTTTGCGTGTGCCTCATGATTTGCCCCCTGAATTTTTGAATTCCCTAAAGTCGGTTGCAGGTTTTGACGAGACGAGCTTTTTGGCCGCTCATCGACAACCGATACCCGTTTCCGTACGGCTCCATCCGCAAAAAGGAATGGACTTGTTTGCTACCGCAGCTCCTATCCCCTGGATTACAAATGGGCGGTTCTTGCCCGAGCGTCCGTTGTTCACAGCGGATCCCTTGTTTCATGCAGGGGCCTATTATGTACAAGAAGCTTCTTCTATGCTTTTAGCCCCGGTATTTCAGGCACTATTTCCCCAGCCAAAAAATCTTCGGGTTCTGGATTTGTGCGCGGCACCTGGTGGCAAGAGTACAATGCTGGCTTCGTTGCTGGATGAGTCATCACTCCTTATTTCAAATGATGTGATTCGAAGCCGAGCAACCATTTTAGAAGAGAGCCTAACCCGTTGGGGCTATACCAATACTTGGGTTTGTAGCAATGACCCGCGAGATTTTGGGCGAATCAATGGTTATTTTGATGTCATATTGGTGGATGCTCCCTGTAGTGGTTCGGGGCTATTCCGTAAGGATACCGAAGCAATAAAGGAATGGAGCGAAGGAGCTGTTGAGACCTGTAGCCTGCGCCAACAAAGGATCTTAGCAGATGTCTGGCCGGCATTGAAGCAAGGTGGTGTACTGATTTATGCCACTTGCTCCTACTCCGAGCAGGAAGACGAGCAAGTCTTAGATCGATTGGCAGATAAGCAGGCTGTGGAAGGGATTAGTATAGCACTCAAGCCGGAATGGGGTGTGGTGGCGACGACAACTTTAAAACATAAATTGCCCGCATACCGCTGTTTCCCCGATAAAATTCAAGGAGAAGGCTTCTTTTTTGCAGCTTGCCGGAAGCTAGATCCGGAACCAAATTTTTTTTACAAACCCTATCGGGTAACTAAGCTGAAACAGGCACAAGAGGCCAGTCAGTACCTGCTTTCTGGGCAACAGTTTAGTCTGTTGGAAGACCCTCGGAAAGCCGTATTTGCGGTTTATCCCGGGCAGGAAGCGGACTATCATCTTCTTGAAGAATTTCTTTACTTCCGGAAGGCTGGTATTCGCCTTGGGGCACCGGTACAAAAGGACTGGCTGCCGGAGCATGATGTTGCGCTTAGTCTTGACCAAAATATGAATTTGCCTCGTTGGGAAATGAACAAATCGGAAGCACTAGGCTATTTGAAAAAAGAAAATTTGGAAGTCCCCTCGGGTATAGAGAAGGGTTGGACTATTGCCAGTTTTCAAGGACGTGGCTTGGGTTGGGTAAAAGTGCTTCAAAACCGAGTGAATAACTATCTTCCCAAGCATTGGAAAATCAGGATGGATTTGCCCGAATGAACCCCTCTTTCCCTGAGCCATGGAAGTAGTTTGCTTACCGGGTTCGCTATTATTTTTTAACAGCATTTCCAGATAAAATTTCCGCTCTTTGTAGGCAATGAAAAGCATCATTTTTCTATCGGTCTTGATGGCATTTTTCTGTAGTCGAACAACAGCACAAATCAAAGTATCCGATGCACCGGTACCCAAATATTTGCTTTCAGCCCCACAAGACACACAACAGATACGGGCTGATACGGGAAGTGTGGCACCCAAGTCTGCCTTAGAATTGGAATGGGATGCCCAGACGGACACCGGACGCTCAGCAGTGCTTGAAAAAGGTACCGCAGGATTCTTCCCTATTCACACGCCAACGGCAGGAGCCGGCATTTATGCGTTCCACCTCAGCGCGGCCAAAGGCACTATAATCCGAGTTAGGAATATGAACAATGATTCGGTAGTTTTTGTAAAGGTCTTAGGGCCCTTGCCGGAAGCAAAACGATATGCAGGATGCGTGATAGGTCTTAGTAACAAAATGAAGGCCGCCCTTGGCGCTCGGGACAGCAAAGCCTTTTGTGAACTCAGCTATATCAGTTACTAGTATCGATCGTGTTTAGCCCGGATTTTGCAACAAATGGGCGAGAATAAAAGTTTGGTTTTAGAATTCCTGCTTCGGCACCTACTGATTTGTGGTACTTTGCCGCTGTGAAAATTCTCGTTATCCGCTTTTCATCTATTGGTGATATCGTACTGACTACCCCCGTTTTGCGCTGTCTGCGCCGGCAAATGCCCGATGCGGAGATTCATTACCTGACAAAGCAATCCTTTGCCCCGATTCTAAGTTCTAATCCGAATATTGATGCCCTTCATCTGTTGGAAGATGATTTGGATGCTACGATAAAAAAGCTAAAAGAGGAGCAATTTGATTTCATTGCAGATTTGCATCATAATGTTCGTACCGCACGGGTGAAGACAGCTTTGGGTATAAAATCAGCATCCTTCCCTAAAAAAAATATTGAGAAATGGATATTAGTCAATTTGAGGCTAAATATTATGCCGGATGACAGTATTGTAGCGCGCTATTTCCAGGCAGTACAACCGATCGGAATCCATAATGACGGCTTGGGTTTGGAATACTACATTCCCGAACATGCAAAAGTGACTAACGACGATATTCCGACCTCACATTGGCCTGGCTATGTTGCTTGCGTTATTGGAGGCTCTTATAATACCAAAAAAATGCCGGTAGAGCAGTGGCAAAAATTTTGTGCCGATGTGCCCTTTCCTGTAATCCTAGTAGGAGGCCCGGAGGATCGGGATGCCGGTAGGGTAATTGCCGAACAGGACCCAATCAAAATCTACAATTCCTGTGGGAAATTCTCAATTAATGAGTCGGCTGCATTGATTGAACGAGCAAGGGTAGTGGTGAGTCATGATACCGGATTGATGCATGTTGCTGCGGCATTCCAAAAGCCTATTGTCTCAATTTGGGGCAATACTTCGCCTGAACTTGGCATGTTCCCCTACTATGGAGGCAACAACCTGAAATCAAGGATTAATCCCTTGAGCATATTGGAACAGAAGGAAAAATTATGGTGCCATCCCTGCTCCAAATTAGGCTATGGCCGCTGTCCCCACGGGCATTTCAAATGTATGTACGGACTAAACATGGCGAAGATGGCTGAAGACGTGAAAAAACTTTGGAAAAATACCCAACCGAAATAGGCAATTATCCGTCTTTGTTAGTATTATTGTCCTTAGTTTAGGTTATTTAACTTTTTACAACCAATTCAATTATTGTAATTGACATTGCAAGATATTGACTACCAAGAAATTCATTAAAATGAAATCATCATTACTCTTGAAATTTTCACTCTGCCTCTGCTTGTTTCTGAGTGCCTTCGGATTGCAGCAAGCAAAGGCAGACCATATCTCCTCCGTGGATATGTTTGTGGACTATATTGGTACCGGCCCGACGGATATGAAGTACAAAGTGACAATTGTACTCTACCGGATTTGTATCGGGAATAACTTGGCTTTGGGAACCACAACTTATGGTTCGACTACAGTTAGCTCCGCAAATCTCAATTTTACAAAATCATTGAACCCAACTATTGTCGGTGGGTTTGATACCCTGGATAATCTTTGTCCTGATTTTTCTAAGATTAATTCTTGTCGTGTTCTTGCGAACGTGAACTATTCCGGCTACCAAACGGCAACTTATGTTGATACCGTTACGGTTCCCGGTCGTTCCAATGACTTGAAGTTTGTATGGAGTTCCTGCTGCCGATTGCTCACCTATGCCAATATCAACGGCCCTTCATTTTATGTAGAAGCAGGGATAAATAACTTGATTAAGTACGATAATAGTACCCCACGGTACCTCGGTCAGCCGTTTACCTTTTGCTGTACCAACCAACCAAGCACGCTTTCTAATATCCCTTCAGACCCTGATGGAGACTCCTTGGTAACCGTCATGAATAATCCGATGCAGTCGGCCACTACATATGTTGGCTACAACGCTGGATATAGTTCAACATTGCCAACAGGTACTTCTGCACCTGCTTATTATAGTGTGTCACCCGTGTCCGGTAAGGCTAATTTCCTAGCTACCGGTACCGGCAAATATGTGTTTGGCTACAAAACGGAAGATTGGGATAAAGCGAGTGGTAAACAGCTCGGGTATATCATGCGCGATATGACCATTACTGTCTTGCCTTGTACCAACCTCCCGCCATATATCGACTCCATCCCGCAAGGTATCGTGGGGGTAAAACATATTGATACTTCAGGTGGGGATGTGGTCTTGACAGCTTGTCCGCAAGTGCCCTTATCATTCGTCGTCAATGCAAAATCTAATAACCCGAACGGGCTCATTTATATGCGCCCGGCGAGTGCGCTTCCTCCCGGTATGACGATTACCCCAACAGTGACCGGCGGTACAGGATATGTTACCGTGAACTGGACACCTACAGCCGCCGATATTGGACAACATGTCGTCACTGTCCTTGCGGTAGATAGTACATGTGCCGTTGGGCAGGAAATTACGCTTCGAGCGGAATTCACCTTTACCGTAAAGGTGCAACCAGGGCTTGATGCCGGTCCGGATTTGTACTCTTGTCCATTAGGAGAACGCCCTGTGAAATTAGGATCAAATGCTAATCCGACAAGTACCATTACTTGGACTAGTTTGGACGGTAGCCCGGCACCTTATCTATCTTGTACAACTTGTGCTAATCCATTAGCAAGCCCACCGGTTGATTATACCTATGTAGTCACTACCGACGATATCTCCTATGTCTGCAAGAACTCAGATACAGTTATGGTTTTAATTGACAAAACCAATAGTGTAGAAGCACCTCAAGATGTACTGGTGGTATGCCGCCCAACTTATGTGAATTTAACCGCGGAAGGAAAGGGGCCTGCACCGCTGGCTAATCTACCTTGCGGTACACTTGATCCGCTCATGTGTGCCCCTGCGGATCAGCTCGAAATTAATGTAGGTTCCGGTAATACCCCTGCAAGCAATACCCTGAATACACCTTTTTATTCCGCAAGTAAATATCATAAATATCAGTTTATTATTCCTAAACGGGAATTGCTGGATGCTGGATTTTATAGCGGCACAATCCACTCTATTTCGTTCCTAGCGGTTAATCCAACCTTGCTTGGTGCAAATCCTTTGGAAGAATTTACGATTTCACTTGGTTGTATCGCTGATGATGATTTTGCAAAACCAATCAATAATACTTCCTTCATAAATGCGACCCAGCCGGTAGCAACATTAGCGACGTACAATATCCTGCCTAATGCTTGGAACACGATCACCCTTGATAATCCGTATAGCTGGGATACTACCACAAACCTACTTGTGGATATCTGTATGGGTGCTATGACAACGGTGAATCCAGGTGGCTTGGATCCGGTTGCTATGACTCCTGGCCCTTGCCTACAACGTTATGATAATCTTTTCAACGTTTGTGGTGGTAATGGCTCCACAGTTAACTATTATCAACAACGGCCTGTTGTTCGTTTCAATATCTGCCCATCTCCGGAATTGCCATTTAAATATACTTGGACTCCCGGCACCTTCTTGCAAGATTCTACCGTACAAAATCCGACAGCATTTGTTGCTAAGTCCATGAATTATGCCGTGCAAACAGTAGGGAGAAATGGCTGCCGCATTGTTGATACCTTGCATATCATTGTGCCAGAACATACCTTGACGGTTGGCCCGAACGACACGGTTGCTTGCCGCTACCAGCCAATTCCATTGACGGCTTCTGGTGGCGATGGATACAATTGGTATGAAGTGCAGGGCGGTGTCTTTACAGATGCGTCAGGTAGTCTTTCTTGTACGAACTGCCAATTCCCAATCGCTACTCCGGCTCAAACAACTACCTATGCTGTTGTCTTTACCAATGACGTTAATCGGGGAAATGCCAATAACCCAGGTTCTGCGGAAGGTTGCCCGGACACACTCCAAATGCGCGTTATTATTAACCCGTTGCCGAATGTGTTTAGTACCAACCAAGACACAACCATCGGTTATGGTAAGCATGTTCAGTTGTTCGCAAAAGGTGCTAGCCAATTTGCATGGACCCCTGTAGGTTCTTTGGATGATCCTAATTCACCGGCTCCAATTGCCTCGCCAAAAGAAACCACGACTTATATCGTTTCCGGTGTTGATAGCAATGGTTGTATTAATAGGGATACAGTAAAAGTTACGGTATCTTATGTGAACAATTTGCTTATCCCGTCTGGATTTACACCAAATAACGACGGGCGAAATGATGTATTTAAAATCGCTAATCCAAGCTTCCAACGCCTGATGGAGTTCCGCGTGTTTAACCGCTGGGGACAAGAGGTATTCAGCACTACGGATATTAACTCCGGCTGGGATGGTACTTGGAAAGGAGTGGACCAGCCTGTTGGTACCTATCAATACTTGATTCGGATTGGCTCTCCTGATGGTAAAGCTGAAACCTATAAAGGTGATGTAACCTTAGTTCGCTAAGCTCTTGGCCAATTCATGTGAAAGAATGCTCCGGTAGATGATCTCTATCGGAGTTTTTTTTGGTGACGGTTATTAGAATAGAGATCCGTATCCAGGCTTTTTCGGTGCTAGGTAGTTTGGGTTCAAGAAATGTTGGTGCTGCTTGTGTGTAGTTCAACTTTGTTTTTCAAAAAATTACCGACTTAAGTATCTAAGCATTATCAGGTACAAAGACGTTGTGTTTGGCTGATCGTCAACTATTTTGTGCCATTCCTAAAAAAATTTATGGGCTTATCTCTTTTTCTAATGATTGTGGCACCGGATTTGCACAGTATATTTGCACTAGTTTTCATAGTGATAGGGTTTATAGGGGCTGGCCTGTTCTCAGGCCGGCTTTTTTTATGCTGTTTTTTTAATAGGCTCAGCTGAATTTTCGCAGTAACTTAGTGCCGAACATGACAAAGATTCGCTTATTCAGTTTTCTAACCGCGCTGTTTTTGCCAAGCTTACTTACAGCACAGCCCCTTTCTTGCTATACTAATCTACAAAACCAAGTGATGGTTTGGGACAATGGTATTCTTCGGAAGATCGATTATTTGCCACCTGTTGATTTAAAAGTGGGGCGTACTTGTATCCCCTATTTAGATAATTCCAGGTCATTCAAGATTTATTATGGCGGTGGAGTCCGGACGCTCAATGCTGGGTTTACCAATACATTTCAGACGAGTGATAACCTGACCATTTTTCAAAATGCCAAATCCTTGAACGTGTTTGATAATGGTGTTGTAAGGAATCTTTCTTTATTGTCTCCGGAAGTATATCTTGGAGATAGTTTAGTCCTCTTTCTTGATGGCGTTCGGAGCGAGTACAAAGCTTATTACAATGGTTCCGTTTATCCAATCGAGAATTATTTGGCCGGCAATGCATTTGAGAATGTGAAGGTAAGTGACAATATTGCGGCATATGTGAATTACGCTCGTCAGTTTCGTATTTTCTATCATGGAGACATCCTGACACAAGAGGATTTTGCTGTCAATAGTTTTGATGTTGGAAGGAATACGGTAGCCTATTTGGATGCTGGAAACATTTTTAAAATTTTCCACAATGGCAAGACGATAACCGCCGAGAGCTTTGCTCCGCAACGTTATGTAGTCGGAGATAATCTGGTAGCATACATTTCCAATGATGGCTTTTTTAAAGTTTTTTATGCGGATAGTATTTACAACCTAGGCTATTTCCAACCAGAGTTTCAGATGGCAGATAATGTACTGGCATTTAGAGATGCAGGCGGCTATTTCAAAGTATTTTACAAGGGGGATATTGTGACGATCGATACCTATTACCCGGATAACATCACCCTACAATACAATTCCATGGTGTACCAGAATAGGAACAATATTCTACGGATGTTCTATGCAGGGGAAGTGTATGATGTGACCGCTGCGCAAGTGAGTAGTTGGCGCCTGGATTATGACGTACTTCAGTACAAAATCGGGGAGAATTTCTACCGTATTTTTTATCAAGGGCAGGAAAACTAAAAGCGCGAATAGCCTCTGAGCGAAGGGCTTTTTTGTGCGGCATTATAGATCAAGGATGCTTTGTCGGCAAGGCTTTGAAGCCGGTTTTTTTAAGGAACGATTAATAGACAAATGAATTGGTTTATTGATCCTTCATTTTAGTTTTTGCTACAAAAGGGCTATTGAATAATTTGGGTCTTAAGATTGTGGATTGAAGGACGGGAATACATACCCTACTTTTACACTTCCAAATCGTTAGATGAAACCTTATAGTAATTACCAAGCAGGCGTAGCTTTAGTACGTGCCAGCCTTCAGTCTATTCTTAAAAGTCCGTCAGCAGTTGTTTTTGGGCTTGCATTTCCACTGATCTTTATTTTAGTATTTGGCTTTTTAGGTGGTGGCGGTGGTGGTTTTTCTACCAGCATTTCGCTTGCGCCCGGTGCTGATACTGCTAATCCGATCTATACTGGCCTGCGGCGCATCCCCGGTGTGAAGTTTAAAACCTATAAAGACACGGCGGAACAAGCAAAGAACTTGCTCAAGGGGAATATAGCGGCAATTATGGACATAAAAAAGCAAGCACCAGGGGAGGTACCGCTTTATAAAGTGCAACTCCGTGCAGCATCATCAGAAATGGCTGAAGTAGGGCAGCTTTCCGGGGTTATTCAAAATATCATCGGTCGGAGTAATCCAAAAATCCAACAAGAGCTGAATGATTTTGCAAGCTTGGATGTTCATGAAACCCAAGTGAGAGAATACAAGCGTATAGACTTCATCTTGCCGGGACAATTAGGGTTTTCCCTGCTTGCCGGCAGCGTGTTTGGGACAGCATTTGTGTTCTTTGGCCTTCGGCAAACCTTGGTTTTAAAACGTTTTTTCGCAACTCCTGTCCGTAAGAGTACTATCGTGATTTCCGAAGGTATTGCGCGACTAGTCTTTAATATTGCCACTGCCGTGATCATTATCGTACTTGGACGATATGCCTTTGGATTCACCCTTATCAACGGCTTTAGCACCTTTATGGGCCTGATGGCGCTTTCCGCGCTGTCTATTATGGTGTTTATGGGCTTTGGTTTTGTGGTGAGCAATCTAGCAAAAAACGAAACGGTAATTCCTGCATTGTCCAACATCATTACCTTACCCCAATTTCTTTTAGCAGGCACTTTTTTCCCAATCACCGTTTTCCCGGATTGGCTACAGCCCTTTGCTCGTGCCCTCCCACTAAGCTTTTTGAATGATGCCATGCGCAAAGTCTCCTTTGATGGTGCCGGATTTTGGGAAGTACGCTACGATGTTTTGTTTCTCTGCATTTGGGGCATAGTGCTATATGCAATCGCCAGTAAGGTGTTTAAATGGGAGTGAGCCGGGATAGCCCCTTTCAACCTTTTCCTGGTTTTTGCAGGAGTATTTCAAGGCAGTAACTATGCGATGGCAACATCTGCGTTCAATAGAGTGGATGCGACATTTTATGTAGCTTGGATAGTGGACAAACCCATTCGTATTTCTTCCCGACTTAGCTGCCGTATCACTGCTTTGCCTGCTCGTTCGAGGAGGATAAAGTCAATATTTGTGCCGTTCCGTTTTTTGTCGTGCATTAAAAGATCAAGAACCTGTAGTTCATCTAGCTCAAGGCTAGTTGGCAATTGATATTGTTGGAGCATTATAGCTAGACGCCTATCCGCAGACGGGTCAAGCCCTTCATGGATTTCCGAAAGGCGCAGAGCAGCCCGCATACCTAGACTCACGGCATGACCATGAGGTAGCCGATAAAGCGTTTCTAGGGCATGCCCTACTGTGTGGCCAAAGTTTAGTTTCTTTCGTTCGCCGTTTTCAAATTCATCCGCGGCAACAATCCTGTTTTTTATGCTCGTACACCGAGCCGATAGCAAAGAAAATTCACTCAGATTCTTTTGAAAATAGGGCAGGTTGCTCGACTCCAGAATTTCAAGGATGGCCACATCATCTATCCAGCCATACTTAATGATTTCAGCAAAGCCATTTGCCCATTCCAAATCCGGTAGTGTTGCTAGGTATTCCCGGTTGATGGCAATGAACTCCGGTTGACGTATCGTCCCGAGCATGTTTTTATGTAAGCCTACATTTATGCCATTCTTCCCACCAAGAGCAGCATCAACCTGCGCCAGGACTGTGGTGGGGACAAAGGCACATGCCACACCTCTCATAAACGAAGCCGCAAGATAGCCGACCAAATCCGTGACGACACCACCACCAACAGCCACCAACAGCGACTGTCGATTTGCCCCAAGTGCCAATAGCTGTTCACTGAGCAATTCCAGCGTGCAAAAGGTTTTGTTTTGTTCACCTGGCGGTACGAGCAGGATGCGATAACCGGACCATTTCGTTGGGAAATGCTGAAATACATGTTCATCCATGAGCACGATACTCCGCTCTGGTGGGGCAAGTTGCTGCATTTCTTCCTGTGTTAATTCATACAAGCAAGGTGCAGGCACAGGTTGGCCATAAGTGGGAGGCTGATCATTCATGCCTGCTAATTTCTGTAAACTATCTTGCAGTAAGGCAATTTGATATGCACAAACTTGGACAATCGGTACTTTTGCCAACTTCAACTGCGCCCCGGTTTAATTCTTCTATGGGCAGAGTTTTGATTTTTTTCGATTGTTATGAGTAAGCGTGGAAAGGTTTTGGTAGCCATGAGTGGCGGTATCGATAGTACGGTTAGTGCTTTGATGCTACATGAACAAGGCTATGAAGTGATTGGTATTACCATGAAAACTTGGGATTATGCCACAAGTGTCGGTAAATGCGGAAAGAAGGAAACCGGTTGTTGCAACTTAGACTCTTTTAATGATGCTCGCCAGGCAGCAGTAGATCATGGATTCCCTCATTATGTATTGGATATCCGAGATGAATTTGGCAGCTTCGTCATCAATAATTTTGTGGACGAATACCTTGCCGGCCGCACACCCAACCCCTGTGTGCTGTGCAATACCCACATCAAATGGGCAGCATTATTAAAGCGTGCCGATGCCTTAGATTGTGAGTTTATTGCCACCGGGCATTATGTGAAAGTACGGCAAGAACAAGATCGTTTTGTATTGTCCAAAGCACGTGATTTGACCAAAGACCAAAGCTATGTACTCTGGGGCTTGAATCAGGAATGCTTGTCCCGAAGTATTTACCCACTTGGAGATTTACTCAAGACCGAAGTACGACAATATGCTGCCGACAAAGGCTATTTAGAATTGAGCAAGAAGAATGAGAGCTATGAAATTTGCTTTGTGCCAGACAATGATTACCGAGGTTTCTTAAAACGGCACAATCCGGGACTTGAAGCAGCTGTGGAAGGGGGCGATTATGTATTGGCAGATGGCACAAAAGTGGGCAAGCATCGTGGCTATCCGTTCTATACCATAGGGCAAAGGAAAGGTCTGGACATTGCCTTTGGGAAGCCCATGTTTGTTACTAAGATTGTTCCGGAGACGAATACAGTTGTGCTTGGGGAAGCCCATGAGCTACAAGCTGCGAATCTTTGGGTAGCTGGCCTCAATATGCAGAAATATGCGAGTATTCCGGATGGGTTGGAGACTGTTACTAAAATACGATATCGTGATCCCGGCTGTGAAGGCCTTGCATTCAATGAAGGGGATAGGGTACGGGTGGAATTTACTCATGCAGTCTCCGGTATTGCCCCCGGCCAAAGTGCTGTACTTTATGAAGGAGATGATGTAGTTGCGGGTGGCATCATACAATAGTTTGTTTCCGCTTATTTTGCAGTCATGACAAAAGCTGCATTTCTTCACACAGAGTTGGTGCCTTTACTGGCAAGCATTGCCGAAAACCAAACACCACTTTGGGGTAAAATGAAACCCCAACAGATGGTAGAGCACATGAGCGATTCGCTACGACAAGCTAATGGTCGGGATTTGATGGTTTGCGTTACCCCGGCGGAGCAGCTACCTAAGATGCAGGCTTTTCTTAGGAGCGATAAACCCTTCAAAGAAAATACACCCAATACGCTTATGCCGGACACACCTGCGCCCTGCCGCCATAGCCAAATGAATGATGCGCTGCAAGAACTTCAAGGCGAATTAGATGAATTTTTTCGAGTGTTCAGCCTTGCCCCGTCCAGAATGATTACCAACCCATTTTTTGGAGATTTGAATTTTAATGACTGGACGCAACTCCTCTGTAAACACGCTCTACACCACCTGCGTCAATTTGGTGTAGCACCGGATGTGACCGAATTGGTCTGAGTAGTTTTGGGCACATACTCATACACATAGCAAATGTATTTTTCGAAGTAGTCCAGCTGCCGCATATTTTGCTCCAGCTCCCTTGTTCTTCGTTGACGTTCTGCTTCGCCGAATCCACCGGTGTACAAGAAGTAGGCCGTATCCTTCCAATGTTGCGTGAGTAGGGAATAATTTGTGTCCCAAGTGAGGCGATGTGCCCCTAGAAGGCTTGCCCATTGTGCTTTATTGGGGTGTAGCTCCGTGTAATAAATATAGGTTGCCACATTGGCATCATGCACAAAAAGCTGTTCTCCTTTGGCATGTTTCACATCCCTAAGCCAGGCCATACCTTTTGTTATTTCATGGAAGTTGATCCCGCGGCGAAGGATCCAAAAACCATTGTAGATATAAATCATGAAACAGCCGAGTACCGCAAGGAATATCCGAACTCCTTTCGTCGTTTTCCAAAGGAATTCGAAACCGGCAGCTATGATAAGGGTAGTGATCGGCATGGCAAAAAGCACGACTCGGTCTATTAGGGAAAATTGCTTCAGGCCCGCCGCCAAAAGAACCAATATTACCGGAAGTACAATCAAAAGAAATTGTTGCATATTCCGTAGGAGCAGCACAGTCGCGCCGATAAGGATAAATGCAAAACAAGCAACAATCGCAACCGTACTAAAGCCACCAATATTGCCCAATAAATCAATAATACGATCCGCATTATGGCCCCATTCTGTACCATTTTTGGGGACGAGAAATAGAAAGTATTCTTTGTGATAATTTTGAAGATAACTGCTGTTGATCTGCGCTTTTAGGATGACTTCATAGTAGATGCCAAACTGTATGAGCCACACCACACCAATAAGAAGAATAGGCAAGCTTTTCTTCCAGGATCTTGATTGGATGTGCGGCCAAAAATAATATGCGCCCACACCGCTAAGCACAAAAACAGAGGGCATAGAAGACCAAATAGCAATACTGCCCACAATTATCCAAAGCCCTACAAAACGACGCCTACTCATCAGCTCCTGTTTCCAGGAAAGAGCCGCCCAGAGCAGCAAGAGCGCTGTGAGTGCATCCGGCATGTACTGTTTCACCACAGTAGAATATTCAACAAAGATTCTACTGAATGCAAACTGAGATAAAGGAAGCCAAATAGCCGCTTGAATAAACAATTTCGTGCTCACCTTGAAATAGATGAACAAGGCCGCAATCCCGCAAAGTAGGGGGAAGAGCCGCATCGCCCGCTCTCCATATCCAAAAAGCAATGAAGCTATTTTTTCAATCCAAAGGAAGATAGGTGGCGCAAATTGCTCATAACTCAAGGGCCGTGCTAAACCAGCAAAGTCGCGCTCGGCAAGGTTTCGGACTATATTGGCTTCATCAATAATCAGGTCGCGATTCTTTACCCACAAAGTAATACGAAGGACAATGCCACCTAGAATAATTCCAAAAAGAAGGATGCGCAACAGCTTTTCTTTTGTCGAAGCTGCGGAAATATGTTTTTTTAAAAGCAAACGCATGGAGTGGATTGCAAGATAGCCTTTAGCCCGAATCTGGACCTAAAACGGACTCAATGAGACATTATTATTGCTGCTTTCTGTTTTTTAGACTCAGCCGAATCAACAATACAGCACAAACAAGCTCGGTAAGTAAGCCGGCACCAATAAATACATTACCTATGGGCCAGTGTTGTACAACTTTCAACGTTACACCGATCAATACTGAAGTTGATGCAATAATCAGGAGCAAAATAAGAAGATGGCGCATTGCTGAAGATCGATATAAAAAAACCCTCCGGAGCCGAAGGGTTTTTTGTAAGAAACTTGGTAGCGGAAACGGGAGTTGAACCCGTGACCTCAGGGTTATGAATCCTGCGCTCTAACCATCTGAGCTATCCCGCCGTCCGTTTTAGGGAGCGCAAAGATAAGTACAATTCCCAAAATCGGACCAATTTTTTAGCCAAATGCCCTAGAGTTATCATACAGTGCCAGGGTACATTATTCTCCTACCGGAAGGGAGCTTGACCAAAATTTTTTTTTGGGCATCCCTGCGACTGCAATTGACACTTGTACCGTATAGCGCGGTGGCTTTGCCATGCGCCCAAAATTGAACGATTGGAATGCCTGTTTTGCGCTGCGGCTTCTCCGAGGGATTTTGATTCAATCCGTTTGTTTAAAAAGCTTGAGGCTGCCTTTAGGGACAGCCTCATCAATGTTAGGTAGGAATAAACCTTGTGTTTAGACGCCCAGATAGCTTCGGAGCCTGACGCATTTATTTTCGTCGCGGAGCCGGCTTATGGCTTTGTCTTTTATTTGGCGTACTCTCTCGCGGGTGAGGGAGAATTTGTCGCCGATATCTTCTAGGCTCATTGGGTTATCGACTCCGATTCCGAAGAAAAGAATTAGGACATCACGCTGGCGCTCGCTAAGCGTGCCGAGGGAGCGACCGAGTTCGCAACGGAGGGAATCGTTATATTCTAGGTCGGCATCGGCGGCTTCTGCATTGGGATTGACGAGTACGTCGAGTAGGGAGTTTTCGTCGGTTTCAGCAAAGGGGGCATCCATGCTCACATGGCGGGAGGCCACGCCCAGTGTGGTTTCTACTTCATCTAGGCCAATCTCTAGGAGTTCGGCAAGTTCTTCAACGGTTGGTTCGCGTTCGAATTCTTGTTCTAATGCGGAGTAGGCGCGGCTAATCTTGTTGGAGAGTCCTACTTTGTTGAGTGGTAGGCGGACAATCCGGCTTTGCTCTGCTAAGGCTTGAAGGATGCTCTGGCGAATCCACCAAACGGCATAGGAAATGAATTTGAATCCTCGGGTTTCGTCAAAGCGTTGTGCTGCTTTGATGAGCCCGAAATTGCCTTCATTGATTAGGTCAGAAAGAGAGAGGCCTTGATTTTGATATTGTTTGGCTACCGACACCACAAATCGGAGGTTAGCTTTGGTGAGCTTGTCCAAGGCGCGTTGGTCGCCCTGTTTGATCCGGACGGCAAGCTGCACTTCTTCTTCCGGGGTGATGAGGTCAACCCGACCGATTTCTTGTAAATACTTTTCTAAACTCTGACTTTCACGGTTGGTGATACTCTTCGTGATTTTGAGTTGACGCATCGACATAAGACAGAATGGTTTTGGTGTTAATGAAAGGATAAGAACTAGCCACTTTTTACAGTGGGATAGCAAACTTAACAAATACAACAATTGAAACCAAAAAAAATTAAGGCTGGATTAACAAGTTTTTCTTTGCTTTTAGCAAGCCTTTTTGAAAAATAATTTTGAAAAACCAATCCTTTTTCTATAATTGCACGACGTAACAAAATACTCATTCAAGCACTCAATAATGGCCGCAAAAAAGAAGATTATCTATACCCTGGAGTTTCCCATCCGTAGCTCACCTACTATTTTATT
>JAFDYA010000121.1 GCA_018267675.1 Bacteroidota bacterium | reverse complement strand
GGGATTAAAACCATCTCCAGTACCAGTGCGCAGGGCAGTAGTAATATCACGGTAGAGTTTGAGCTTGGTGAGGATTTGGAGAGTGCAGCCAATGATGTGCGGGATAAGGTAAGTCAGGCACTTCGTCAATTGCCGCAGGATATAGATGCCCCACCGGTGGTGAGTAAAGCTGATGCCAACTCTCAGGCAATTATCAGCATGACGGTCCAGAGTGATCGCAAGAACCTACTGGAGTTGAGCGACTATGCGGAGAATGTATTGCAAGAACGCTTACAGACTATCCCCGGCGTAAGTGGTATTCAGATATGGGGGCAGCGGCGGTATGCGATGCGGCTTTGGTTGGATCCTTTAAAGATGGCGGGTTTTGGTATCACCTTCCCCGAGGTACAACAAGCCTTGAATGCTCAGAATGTGGAGCTGCCTTCCGGGAAGTTGAGTGGAGGCTATACCGATATTACGGTGCGCACCTTTGGGCGCTTATTTACGGAGAAGGATTTCAATGCGCTTATTATTAAAAACCTGAACGGGACTAATATTCATTTGCGGGATATTGGCGAAGCTGTGCTGGGGCCGGAGAATGAAGAGACCATCCTCAAAGAAAGTAATGTACCCATGATTGGGCTGGCACTCGTGCCTCAACCCGGCTCCAATTATGTGGCCATTGCGGATGAATTCTATCGTCGGTATGATCAAATTAAAAAGGACATGCCGCCGGAGTTTCATACTGATGTAGCGCTTGATAATGTGGTGTACATTAAGAAGAGTATAGCTGAGGTGGAGGAGACCATCTTCATCGCCTTTGGCTTAGTCATCGTCATCATCTATTTGTTTTTCCGAGATTGGCTAATTGCCGTGCGGCCTTTGATTGATATTCCGGTGTCCTTGATTGGTGCCTTTTTTATCATGTACATCTTTGGCTTCACCATCAATATCCTGACGCTGCTGGCGATTGTATTGGCCACGGGTCTGGTGGTGGATGATGGTATTGTAGTGACGGAGAATATTTATAAGAAGCTGGAAGCGGGCATGGAGAAGCATCGGGCTGCACGGGAGGGCAGTGAGGAAATCTATTTTGCCGTCATCTCTACATCCATCACTCTGGCGGTTGTTTTCTTACCAATTGTTTTCTTACAAGGCTTTACAGGTAGGCTCTTCCGAGAGTTTGGGATTGTGGTCGCCGGTGCGGTATTGATCTCTGCGTTTGTATCGCTCACGCTCACGCCCGTATTGAATGTGTTGCTTACGCGCAGCCATCATAAGCCATCTAAGTTCTATGTCAAGACGGAGCCCTTCTTCACTGGGATGGAGCATGGCTACAAGAAAATCTTGATCAAGCTGATGCGCCATCGCTGGATTGCGGTGGTGGGTATAGGTGTGACGCTACTGCTTATTGTGGCCATCGGCTCAGTAATGAAGAGTGAGCTGGCACCTATGGAAGACAAGAGTCGTTTCCGATATGCCGTATCTGCACCGGAAGGTACGAGCTATGATGCCATGGAAAAGTACATGAATCAAATTGTACAGCTGGCTATAGATTCAATTCCGGAGCGAAGAATAGTCCTATCCGTGACAGCTCCCGGTTTTACGGGTTCCGGCGCAGTGAACACCGGTTTTGGTTTTGTGCGGCTTACAGAACCACATGAGCGGGAGCGTAGTCAGGATGAAATCGTGAAGCAGATGAGTAAAGCGTTGCAACAACTCAACTTTGGTCGTGCGTTTGCTATTCAGGAGCAAACAATTGCGGTGCAACGTGGTGGGAGCAATTCCCTGCCGGTAGCCTTCGTGTTACAAAATATCGACTTTGATAAGCTCGCAAAAGCCCTACCGGAATTTCTGGATGAAGCTGAAGCCAGCAAGGTATTTCAAGGGGTCGACGTGGATTTGAAATTCAACAAACCAGAACTTACCGTACATATCGACCGACAAAAGGCTGCAGATATGGGGATATCGATTCAAGATGTTTCCCAGACCCTGCAATTGGCATTAAGTAACGGGAGGTTGGGCTACTTCACCAGGAGTGGAAAGCAGTATCAGGTGATTGCCCAAGTGAAGCGAAGTGCACGTGAAGACCCGGGCAACCTTAGGGATTATTATTTGAAAAATAAAGACGGGAATTTGGTCTCTCTGGATAATCTTGTGACCGTAAAAGAAGAAACATCTCCCTCTCAGATTTACCATTTCAATCGGTATAAGAGTGCTAAAATATCGGCAGGATTGGCACCTGGTAAGACTATTGGCGATGGCAACGCAGAAATGCTGAATATCTTTTCAAAACTCAGGCAAAGCAAGGTATTGGATGATACGTTTGAAAAGAGTTTTACCGGATCCTCAGAGGATTTTGCCGAAAGTTCCTCCAATACACTCTTCGCGTTCCTTTTGGCATTGGTACTCATCTACCTCATCTTAGCAGCACAGTTTGAAAGCTTCATGGATCCCTTAATCATCATGCTCACCGTACCGCTGGCCATTGCAGGTGCCTTGCTTTCGCTATGGGTCTTCGGACAAACACTCAATATATTCTCCGAGATTGGAATGATCATGCTGATTGGTCTTGTTACAAAAAATGGGATTCTTATTGTAGAATATGCTAACAAGATTCGAGATAAAGGAACCGAACGAGTAGAAGCTGCTATTTACGCAGCATCTATGCGGCTTCGCCCAATCTTGATGACGAGCTTAGCCATGTCTTTTGGCGCGTTGCCGCTTGCGCTTTCGTTGGGCGAAGCCGGAACCAGTCGCATCCCGCTCGGCATCGTGATTGTTGGTGGAGTCCTATTCTCGTTGGTACTCTCTCTTGCCATCGTTCCTGTCATGTACTCATTCTTGTCCAGACGAAAACCTCCAGTACCCACGGCACTTACTAAACTCGGAGATTAAATTAAGATGAAGAAGATTCTTTTTTCCCTTGCCTTGGTAGCTGGCGTGGCCTTAAGTGGAATGGCACAGGCCTATCTGTCGCTGGATTCGGCGATCGCTCGGGCAATAGCCTATAACTATGATATTCGAATTGCTTCGGTAGCCACTGAAATAGCAGATGCCAACAATACTGTCGGCAATGCAGGCTTGCTTCCCAATATAAATGGCGTAGCGAATATTAGTCAGGGTTTTTCGGATACCCGCCTTGTAACAGCCGATGGGAAGACCTCTGAACGAAACGGTGCCAAGAATTTATCCTATTCAGCAGGTGTTTCTGCGGGTTATACCGTTTTTGCGGGGGGTAGGGCATGGCTACTAAAAAAGCAATTGGGACAACAAGTAAACCTTGCCTCTGCTCAATTTCAGACACAAGTCCAGAGTACTATTTCCAGTGTCATCCAAGCCTACGCAGCCGTCGTGAATGCCAGCCAACAAGCGGTAGCTATTGATACAGCGATGGCGCTTGCAAAAGCACGCATGGACTTGTCCAAAGCAAAGTACGATATTGGAAGTGCTGCAAAGGTGGATTATTTGCAAGCAAGGGTGGACTACAATGCTGCTCGTAGCGCACGCCTAGGGCAACAAGCAAGCTTGGTAGCGGCTTATTCCGGATTGAACAACTTGATGGGCGACGATGCAGAAGATACCTATCCTGTGGCAGATAGTTTAGAGCTTGATCTCCAGCTTACACCGGCAGATAGTAGCCTACTCATCAATCAGAGTCCGGCTCTGGAGGCTCAGAAGATCAATGCGGCTATTAGCAACCTGAATCTGAAAATTGCTAAATCAAGCTATTGGCCTACGATTACTGCCAATTTGGGGTACAATTATTCCAAGTCTGAAAGTGATGCCAGCCTACTTCTCTCCAACCGAGCAATAGGCCCCAGTGGCGGTTTGGGACTAAATGTTCCAATTTTTCAAGGGGGCAATATTCAGCGCCAAGTGAAGGTAGCGTCGCTGAATGCGCTTGCTGCAGACCTGCAAGTAGAGCGGCTCAGCCGGGCAATCTCTCGCGATTATCGTAGTGCTTGGTCGGCATATAGTGCTGCTGTAGCTGCCTATCAACTGGAAGCTGAAAATAGAGGTTTTGCACATGAAAATCTAAGCATTCAACAGGCTCGGTTTCGGGTAGGCGTAGCGACCAGCTTAGAACTACGCGAAGCAGAGAACAGCTATGTCGCTACTTTGGCGCGTTATTACGCCGCGGCCTATACTGCAAAAGCAGCAGAGACAAAAGTCTTGGAAATTGAAGCAAGATTAGGAAAGTAGTCCGGCTGCCACCTGCCAAAAGCTTCGCAATACATCCACCCGAAACAAATACTTTTGCGTTCGCTATGACGGAAGAAAAATCGCTTAATTTTTTAGAAGAAATCATTGAGGCAGACCTTGCAGCAGGAAAGTATCCCGATGGGATCCATACTCGTTTCCCGCCGGAGCCTAATGGTTATTTACATATCGGCCATGCCAGTTCTATCTGCCTCAATTTTGGTCTGGCTAAGAAATATCAGGGTAAGTGCAATCTTAGATTTGATGATACTAACCCTAGTACTGAAGAGGTAGAATATGTAGAAAGCATCCAGCGGGACATTGAATGGTTGGGCTTTAAATGGGATGCTCGGTATTTTACCTCAGATTATTTTGAAACTCTGTACCAGTATGCTGTTCAGCTTATCAAAGCCGGATTAGCATTTGTAGATGATAGTACCGCCGAAGAAATTGCCGCTACTAAAGGAGGGATCAATGAACCTGGGAGAAATTCGACATTCAGAGAGCGGAGTGTGGCCGAGAATCTGCAACTTTTTGAAGAAATGCGTGCAGGCAAATATGCCGATGGGGAGAAAGTATTACGGGCCAAAATCGACATGGCACACCCCAATCTTTTGCTCCGCGATCCGGTCATTTATCGGATTAAGCACGCGCATCATCATCGTACCGGCGATGCTTGGTGCCTCTATCCAATGTACGACTTTGCCCATGGGCAAAGTGATAGCTTGGAGCAGATCACCCATTCCATTTGTACACTAGAGTTCATCCACCATCGGCCTTTGTATGATTGGTTCATTCAACAATTGGGGATTTTCCCTTCCCACCAGTATGAATTTGCCCGTCGGAATTTGAGCTATACGGTGATGAGCAAGCGGAAGCTGTTGCAACTGGTCAATGAACAACATGTAGCCGGTTGGGATGACCCGCGAATGCCCACTATTTCCGGTATGCGGCGTAGAGGATATCCGCCACAAGCCATTGTTCAATTCTGTGAAACCATCGGTATCGGTAAGCGGGAGAATCTGATTGATATTGGCCTATTGGAGTTTTGCGTGCGGGAACAGTTGAATAAGACAGCACAACGCGCCATGATGGTCTTGGATCCTGTCAAATTGATCATCACTAATTATCCCGAAGGCAAGACGGAACTACTGGAAGCAGATAATAATCCGGAAGATCCTACGGCAGGTACGCGGCAAATTCCTTTCAGCAGGCAGCTTTGGATCGAACGCGAAGACTATATGGACAGTCCTCCTAAGAAGTTTTTCCGCCTCGGCCCCGGCTTGATGGTACGGTTGAAAAGTGCCTACATTATCCGCTGTGAGGATGTGGTAAAAGATGCATCGGGAGCAATTGTCGAAATCCATTGCAGCTATATTCCGGAAAGTCGCTCCGGTAGCGATACCAGCGATATTCATGTAAAAGGAACTATTCATTGGGTAGATGCCGCAACAGCCGGTACTGCAACGGTTCGTTTGTATGATCGCTTGTTCCAAGTGGAGAATCCCGCTGTGGAAGAGGGCGACTTTAAGGCCTACCTCAATCCACAATCGCTACAGACCGTTACTGCATTTATTGAACCGTTCTTGGCGACAGCCCAGATCGGCACTACCTTCCAAGCACTTCGGAAAGGCTATTTTTCGGTGGATAAGGAAAGTACAGCAGGGCATTTATTGCTCAATAAAACTGTAGGGCTGAAAGACACTTGGGCAAAGAAATAGCGGCGGAGAAGGCTGTTTGAGCGGCTTGTTTTATTTAGTAAGCTTTGCGCGTACTTTTATGCAAAGTCAGCACTATGCTTAAATCTATACTTCTTTCGTTCAGCTTCGTGTGCGTTGCTTCTTCGCTTAATGCACAAACAGCTTCTGATTATGCGATACCGATAACAGTGAGCACACAGCGGGCACCGGCGCAGATCAAGCTGAGCTGGAAGGCTCGTGCAGGTGCTACATCCTATACCGTCCTAAAGAAGGCCAAAGACGGAACTACGTTCTTCAATATTGCTACACTTGGAGCTTTAGACTCAAGCTATACCGATTTGAGTGTTGTGCCGGATACTTGCTATGAATATGCAGTAACGAAATCAGGTGGAATCCAAGCAACTGGTTATGTCTTGGCCGGGCTTCAAAATCCGGCAATCCATCATCGCGGTACAATGATTCTTTTGGTTGATAATACTTTTAAGGACTCCTGCAAATCAGAAATCGCACAGTTGATGCAGGACTTGCGCGCAGATGGCTGGGACTTGATCCGACATGATATTCCACGGTCTGCAAAAGACACCTTTGTCAAAAGTCTGATACAGGGTGATTATGCTGCTCGCACGGGAGTGAATGCCTTGTTTATTCTTGGGCATATAGCGGTGCCGTATAGTGGCCATCTCAATCCTGATGGTCATCCTGACCATTTGGGTGCTTGGCCTACTGATGCTTTTTATGCAGATGTTGATGGTACCTGGACGGATGCCCTTGTGGACGATTCAGCCGCTTCTCGCACACAAAACAAAAATATTCCGGGCGACGGAAAATGGGACCAGACTTTCATTCCCCGCGATATTGATTTGCAAACAGGACGGGTAGATTTTGCCAATATGCCGCTGATGCCTCGCAGCGAAATAACCATGATGCGCAACTACCTGAACAAGGCGCATGCCTACAAAATGAATAAGCTCACCATTAGTAGGAAGGCGGTAATAGACGATAATTTTGGTGCATTTGGTGGAGAAGCGTTTGCTGCAAATGGCTGGCGCAATTTCCCGGTAATCGTCGGTGCCAAAAATATTGTGACTGGCGATATGCTCAACACACTCAAAGACTACGCTTATCAATGGGCTTATGGATGTGGTGGGGGCACCTATACGAGTGCTTCAGGCATTGGAAAGACCGCCGACTACGATTCTATTCCGGTAAAGGGAATCTTCATGATGACCTTCGGCTCCTATTTTGGTGACTGGGATGCAACAAATAATTTCCTTAGAGCACCTCTTTGCGCACCGGAGCCAGCGCTCGTCAATGTGTGGGCAGGACGCCCCAATTGGTTTGTTGATGCCATGGGACTCGGTGAAAGCATCGGCTATTGTGCCCGTGTGACGCAAAATAATAACCTTACCTATGACCCTACTAATTTTGGTGCAAAATGGGTGCACGTCAACCTCATGGGCGACCCCAGCTTGCGCAACGAATACATCCAGCCGGTCACCAATTTGAACATCGCTGTTGATACCTTATCCGGCGCTAGCCTGAGTTGGACAGCTTCCGCAGATACCGGCCTGATGGGGTATTATGTCTATCGCTCCGATTCGGCCTGGCGGGACTATAAGCTCATTTCTCCTCTGCTTACTACAAATAGCTTTCAGGATTTGGTCGGGAATAATGGTAAAAAATACTACCTCGTTCGTCCGGCAAGAATGGAAGCTACCCCATCCGGAACTTATGTGAATCTAGGCTTGGGAACGATAGATTCGGCACTTGTCAACTATCCGCTTGCCGTTCGGAATTGGGCAACCTTAGCGGCACCACTCATTTCCCCAAATCCAGCAAGCAATCTGCTGCAGGTGCAACTGAACCTACCAATAGCTACCCTTGCTACCCTCCAAGTACTGGACCTGCGGGGGAGTGTATTAATGACAAGGAAACTACAAACAAATAGCGCTACGGAACAATGCAGTATTGATGTGGCACATTTCGCACCGGGTACTTATTTCCTAGAACTCCGGACTGCCGATGGTGTGTCCGTACAACCGTGGACGAAACGCTAGCCTTCAGGCTTCCCCAGTCGGAATTATTTTGGTATGGTAATTTTTGCGCGTAGCAAAAAAACCCGCTGAAGAATATGGGTTTAAGCTATTTCTAGCGATTGGTAGTTCGCGAAGCATTTACCTTTACCGGATGAATAAAGCAGCTTTACTAAAGGAAGCCTTGTCGCGGGAGATTGTGATTTTGGACGGAGCGATGGGTACCATGATTCAGCGCTACCAGCTTTCGGAGCTTGACTTCAGAGGGGATCGGTTTAAAGAATGGCCTCAAGATTTGAAGGGGAATAATGATTTGCTTTCCATAACCCAACCACAGATTATCAGAGCTATCCATACTGAGTATTTGGCTGCCGGAGCACAGATTATTGAGACGAATACCTTCAATAGCCAAAGAGTATCCCTTGCGGACTATGCCATGCAGGATATGGCCTACGAGCTCAATGTAGCTGCAGCAAAAGTGGCTCGTGAAGCTGTAGCGAGCTATTGTCAATCCAAAGGGATTACAGAAGACAATCATTGGGTAGCCGGTGCTATTGGCCCTATGAACAAAACATTGTCGCTAAGTCCGGATGTGAACCAGCCAGGCTATCGGGCAGTTACTTTTGATGAAGTGGCGGAGGCATATTATGAACAAATAAAAGGGCTGGTAGATGGTGGTGTGGATATCCTGATGGTGGAGACAATTTTCGATACCTTGAATGCTAAAGCAGCCTTGTTTGCCATCAATCAATATTTTACGGACCAAGCGGAGGAACCACTCCCTATCATGATTTCCGGTACCATAACCGATGCTTCGGGGCGTACCTTGAGTGGGCAAGTGCTAGAAGCATTTTACATCTCGCTCATGCATGCCAAACCCATCTCCATTGGGCTGAATTGCGCCTTGGGCGCGGCTCAGATGCGGCCCTATATCGAAGAGTTGGCTCATCTGGCTTCCTGCTACGTAAGTTGCTATCCAAATGCCGGCCTGCCCAATGCCATGGGAGAATATGACGAATCCCCTGAAATCACCGCAGCTATTGTGGGTGAATTTGCAGCTAACGGCTGGCTCAATATCGTAGGTGGCTGTTGTGGAACTACACCGGAGCATATTGAGGCTATTGCCGCAGAAATGAAAAAGCACCAAGGTCGGAGCCTTCCTGAACTTGCCGGAGCCTGATTGCCTATTCTATTTTTAAAAAAAATTCGAACGCACAAAAACTGTTTTCATGAAACCATTTTTCCTGCTCTTTGTTGCTTTAGGATGTGTCCTACTATCCCTATCCTGCCAAAAAGGAAGCAATAGCGGCTGCAATACACAGCCTGCCGGGGAGGGGATCAAATTTCGGTTTACGGATACTATGGGCAATGATTTGCTTGTTGGTAAAATGGCTCGGATGGCGCCTGCTAGCTTGGTAGTGACCCAGCCTTGCAATACAACGCCAATTGGGAACGTATTTAGCTATACCACGAATGGGAGGGATTCTATCAGTTTCCTTCAACTGAAGAATTTTCAGACGCCGGTCTATGGCGCACCGGGTAATTGTTTCCGGGTATTTTTCCAATGGGGTAGCGATACGGATACGCTGGACTGGCACTATAAGATTGAGGAAAATGATGGCTGCAAAAACCAGATCATTGATTACATGCTCTTCAATAGTTTAAAGGCAAAGCTGGTGAATGCAAATGGTACCAGTTACTATCAGTGTATTAAGCCGTAGGGGGTGAGATGGAATAGATAAGGTGTAGCGAATCTGTTTCAACGCATCTTTTAATTTTAAAAAATTAGATAGTACACGTCGTAGCTTACCTACGAATTACTATTTTTATGACATGCTATGCCTTACCTCTAATCTTTATCGGCTACAAATGAAATGTTTTTGCTTTGGGTATGTTCAAATTTCATTTGCAAGAATTCTCCTCTTCAGCTTGATTTTGTGTTGCACCTATTCTACTTCATTCAGTCAGAAGCAGGGTAATATTTGGTACTTCGGTGCCCGGCAGGGTTTGGACTTCAACTCTGGGACTCCGGTAGTGCTTAAAGATGGAATGACTGGTATGGTAAACGGGGTACAAGGACTCACGCACGGAAATTCTGTAGTTTCTGATGGAAATGGAAAGTTGCTATTTTATACTGACAACATGAACATTTATAACGCGAAGCACCGAGTGATGCCAAATGGGGATAGTATTGGGTTGTACGGGCTTGTACAATACGGATCGGCAATTGTTCCCCTACCTGGCAGTAACCATATTTTTTACCTTTTTGTTGGTGGATCTTCTATTCCAAGTATGAGTGGGTTGGGGAGGACTGATTATGAATACACAGTAGTGGATATGTGTTTGGATAGTAACCGAGGCGATGTAGTACCAGGAAAAAAGCAAATATCCATGACAGATTCTTCTTGTGATGTTATTTGTGTTTGCGAAGACGCGAACAAAACCGGTTATTGGATATTGGGTGCCAAACGAAACACCGATCAGCTATGGTCCTGGCATCTTACAGAATCCGGTCTTTCCAGCCCAGTAATTTCCAGAATTCGTCGTCCCTTTTTTGGAGGTGCTGCTCTAGGGTATGTAAGTATGCGGTTTAGTCCTGACAGTAAAAAATTGGCAATCACGAAATTTGACTCTTCTTACATCACTTTTGGTACCTATGATTTTGATGCGGCGTCCGGCACTGTTAGTAATGAATGTCTTGTTCAATTGGATAGCGCTGGGTTATTGGCAGCCATTATGTGTGCTGAATTCTCCCCAGACGCAAGCAAGCTTTATGTTACTATTGAGGGTGTCGTGGATGGGCAAAATAATCCCCTCTTCCCGAAGAGATTGCTGCAATATGATCTAACGGTAAATAATTGCGCAGCATTCAAAGCTTCCCAAAAGACACTCTACAGTGTTCTGACAGCAGACAGCGTCTATTTTGGTTCCATGAGTGCAGGGCCGGATGGGAAAATCTATATCGGAACAGGTTCAAATTGGGTGCGAATTGGTAGAATAAATTACCCCAATCTTGCGGGAGCAGCCGCACAATTTGATACAGCATTTTTAGTTGCACCGACCAACAAATTTTCTGTATTTACCTTCCCTCACTTTATAGCAGGATTTAAATATCATAATGGAGCACCTGCTTGTCCCGGTCCCGCAGGTATTCCTGAATTGAACCATGAATTGTTCCGTGTATTCCCAAATCCTGCTCAGCAAACAATTCAACTGCAAAGTTCTGTTTCCAATGTTGCTTCCCGTTTTCAAATTTTAATCACCAATGTGTTGGGTAAAAAGATTGCACAAAGTCAATGGAAAGGGAAAAGCCATACAATTGAAGTTAAGGATTGGCCGGACGGGATTTACTATTATCAATTGCTGAAGGATGACCAAGTATATCAAACCGGTCATTTTCTAAAAAATTAATGCTGCAATTACTATTTGGGTTTTAATGCTAGCAACATTTTTTTACCTTTCTGAAAATCTTCGTCATGGAGCCAACAAATATTAAGAACCCGGAGTATTTCCACAAGGTGGTGGATTGTCAGTATGCCTGTCCTTCGCACACGCCTGTGCCGGAGTACATTCGGCTAATTGCGCAAGGCAAATACACGGAAGCGTACATGGTCAATTGGGATAGTAATGTTTTTCCGGGTGTGTTGGGGCGCACCTGCGACCGCCCATGTGAGCCGGCATGTCGTCGGGGACGAGTGGAGGAAGAGCCGGTGGCTATTTGCCGCTTGAAACGGGTGGCGGCGGATTTCAAAGATGAAGTGCTGCAACTCATGCCTCAGGGGCCTTTCCCAAGCAATGGTAAGCGGGTGGCACTTATTGGTGCAGGGCCATCAGCACTCACTGTAGCTCGCGATTTAGCCCCTTTGGGTTACGAAATTGACTTGTATGACGAACAAACTGCCGGTGGCGGGTTCATGCGTTCACAAATACCTTCCTTTCGGCTGCCGGAGTCGGTGCTGGATGAAGAAGTGGGTTATATTTTAAGGCTGGGTATCACGACGCATTTTAATCAGTATGTTTCTTCATTGAAGGAGATTTTGGATAAGAACTATGATGCGGTATTTGTGGGGAGTGGTGCACCAAAAGGTCGGGATCTGAACTTGCCGGGCCGCGCCGAAGGCGCGGCCAATATCCACATTGGTATCAATTGGCTGGCTAGTGTTGCCTTTGAGCATACCCAATCCGTTGGGAAAAATGTAATCGTACTCGGTGGGGGCAATACTGCCATGGACTGCTGCCGTACAGCCCTGCGTTTGGGTGGTGAAAATGTCAGTGTATTGGTTCGTTCCCCTTTTGCGGAGATGAAGGCTTCGCCCTGGGAGAAAGAAGATGCCCAACATGAGGGCATCCCCATCATCGACAACCATGTGCCCAAATCATTTGTAGTTGAAGGAGGAAAGCTAGTGGGGATGACCTTTGAAAAAGTGCGGGCGGAGTATGATGCTCAGGGAAAAAGAAGCCTCGTGCCAACCGGCGAACCAGACGCCTTCTATCCTGCTGATGATGTGCTCGTAGCTGTTGGTCAGGAGAATTCTTTTCCTTGGATAGAACGCGACCTGGGGATCGAGTTTGATAAATGGGGTATGCCGATAGTGGATGCAACAACATTCTGCAGCTCCAATCCTCGGGTGTTTTTCGGTGGTGATGCGGCTTTCGGGCCAAAGAATGTGATCACCGCTGTAGCGCATGGTCATCAAGCTGCCGTATCCATACACCTTGCTTGTGAGGGGCTGGACTTGAAGGCAGACCGACCTGCGCCCTATACCAATCTTCATGCTCAAAAGATGGGCATCCATGAATGGAGCTATGATAGCTATGTGGTGACTGATCCGCGCTACATAGTTCCGCAAGAAGATAAGAAAATCACACTTCGGGACCGGAAGAAGGAAGTAGAGCTCGGCTTTAGCCTGGACACAGCATTTGCGGAGGCGCAGCGCTGTCTGAACTGTGATGTGCAAACCGTTTTCACGGAGGATAAGTGTATTGAATGTGATGCTTGCATGGATGTTTGCCCAACTGCTTGCATCTCGTTTATCCCTAACGCTCCTGAAGAAGAGCTTCGTGAAAACACGAAAGTGCCGGCGCTGAATCTGGAGCAAGCGCTGTATGTGAGCGGTGCCTTGAAAACAACTAAAGTGATGGTGAAGGATGAGAATGTATGCCTCCACTGCGGCCTCTGTGCGGAGCGCTGCCCTACTGCCGCTTGGGATATGCAACAATACTGGTATCAGGTGACTAAGGCTTCGGGCATCGGGGTGCAGGCAAGTGTGTAGTGCTGCCTAAAGAGGGCTTGCTACGCATGCAGGAAGTCTGCCCTTTAGCTGCACTTCTTGTGCGTTTTGCAGGGAGCGATACCGCTATGCAACATTGCAGCTGCTACTATTTTCTCAAAAAAACAAAAGCCTTTTCCCGTTTTTCAAGGAGGGTTTTTTGTTGGTCTTTCAATCTAGGTTTTGACTGTTTGCTGCCGAGCCTGAGTTTAATTGTGCAATCGCCTCCATCACTCGAGCTACCAAAGCATCACAGTAGATGAGGTTGAAGGCGAAGAGCTCCTCCGGGTTGTATGTCCTATTGAGTTGCTCGCGCAACATTGATTTGGCGCGGTTGAGTCGTGCCTTCACGTTGGTAGCACTGATCCCAAGGCTTTGTGCGGTTTCATTTACAGACAGATCGTTGAGTTCCCGAAGAACGAAGACCGATCGGTATTTTTCCGGCAATTGCACAATTGCGGCTTCAATATTTTCATGAAGTTCATGATTGTTGACTATCTCTTCCACAGTTCTTTGTTTTGAAGCTATCGTAGTGAGTGTTGCTTCCGGCTGTTCCGGTGTATAGATTTCTAGCTGTTTTGCGGCGCGTTGTTTTTTGTGAAAGCATTCATGGAGCATGATTTGAACGAGCCATGTTTTGAAGGCGGCTTGGTGGTGGAAATCTTTTAGATGCAGGTAAGCTTTTACAAAGCAGTCTTGCATGAGGTCTTCGGTGTCTTGATGCGCGAAACCGTAGGAGCGGCCAATCTTGTACAAATACTTGTCGTAGCGGCGAACAAGCTCGGCATATCGGTCGGTGTGTCCAGCAATTACTTGCGCTAGGATGCTGTCAATTGATGAAGTTGTGGGCGCTTCCAGGATATTTTCTTCCATGATTTTTGGATGTTTCTTTGGTGGAGGAACATCCCTTGAATCAAAAAAAGGATGCCACCAAATGCTTAGTGGCATCCTCCACACACCAAGAAAAAATACTGGTCTATTACGAGCTTCTATTGCAGCAGCACTTTGCCCAACATAGTCGGATGGATGCTGCAGAAGTAGCTGCTACTGTCGTCAAAAGTTTGTACATAATGATCGCCTGGTTGCAACAAAGCAGAATGCCATTTTCGGTCGGGGTATTGTGAAATGTCGTGCGCTACCATATCCTGATTTATCCAGTAGATAGTGTCCCCTTTTTGGACGGTAATAGTAGCCGGGGAGAAAGCCATAGCTTTAATGATTACGGTGTCCGTCTTATGAGGTTTGGCGGGTACTGTTGCTGCGGGTGTGAATCCATTAGCTGCTGCACTTTCTGCTTCCGTGGTGTTACTTGGCTGATTGGCATCTCCGGAACAAGCGGATAGGGCAAGCGCTAGGATGACCATGCTGAAGGCACTGCTGAAAATCGTTTTCATGACGTGTTGTTTTATTGCTCAGGCGAGCCAAAGGCTTATGTGTTTATTTGAAGTTTGCAGCCATTTCATGTGCCATGTGTTGGTGATGTGCCAATACCGGCATTACGCTGTTGAGTAGCTCTTTCAATTCTGCATTCTGACAATCGGGAATGAGTGTTGTTTTAATGGCGCTGATTACAGCATCGTGGTAGGCGGCTTCATTTTCTGCATAGGCTTTGTCAAAGGCTTTTCCGGATTTTCCATTCAGCATTTTGGTAGTCTTCTTCTCGCCGGCGAGCAGGCTTTTGGTCATATCATTGCTGAGTGGTGTGACATGAAGCTTGGTTGCCAATGCCACCGCTTGTTTGATGACACCTTCGTGGTCGCGTATCATCGTCTCTGCAAACTTTCTGATTTCTGCGTTTTTGGATTTCTTCAAGGCTATCTTGCCATAGTTCACGTCAATTTGATTGGCGGTAACGGCTACAGAAGCGATTTCGGGGTCGGAGAGTTTTTTGGTTTGAGCATCGGCACTTGGTGCGAGGAATAGGCAGGCAAGGCTGAGTGTGGCCAGCAATTTGGTTGTTGATTGAAGGGAGAACATGATGTTTACTTGTTTTTAAAACGTGATTGTATAAAGCAATAGAGTATTGCTGCGCAAGAAGGGTTACAAAAGAGAGCAGATTTTTTTTTGCCAGGGCTATGGCATAATGCTGCGGCAGGTGGTTGCAGGTTGGGCAACTACTACTTTTCTCACCAAGTACATTTCGGGGAGTGGAATATCTTTGGCAGCTGCGGTAGCTTGGCAACTTTTGGGTCGCTTATCACGCAGAAGAAAACGGCATCTTCTTCATGAAGTTTTTGTGAGCAAAGCCGAGTGGTCAATCAATAAAACTCAACTTAGTGAGAGAATATTTTTGTGGAAAGTTGCAACCAATGACGGGTAATAGCTTTGTCCGTAACGTCCGTCGGGTGGTGGGTTTGACGATACTTTCGTTATTTCCCTTTTTTGCCACGGAGGCGCAGGATATGGTGTCGCTAAGGTTGTCACCGATTCAGGCTTGGGGCAATGTAGATATGGGCGGCGCGGGCTATCGCGGCGAATTACGAGCCCATTTGCACGAGTTTGGATTGAAGTTGGACTACGGCAGAGCTTATGCCAAAGAGTCGGACTCCTTGCATTACTATAAGTATTTTGATGAATTTAGGGCACAGCTTTCCTGGCGATTCAGTAAAAAGAAGAGTGAAGGCAAAATCGTGGGTCGCTCCATCAGCTTGGGCTATACCCAGACTAATGCCTATAAGCATCAACTTTTTATGGCTGTGGACCCGACGCTCCGCCCACCGGAATCCAACCCTGATGAGAGCCAACGCTTACTCACTGAATATTTTACCAACCTGAAGGTCTCCTCCGGGTATTTCTCGCTTGGTTATGAACGCTTGAAGAAACATAATTTTCATTTTGCGGGGTATGTAACCAGGGTGTTTCTCGATCCTTTTGGATTTGTGATTGGCAAGATTACAAGTTTTGAGCAGGGGGAAGTGTTTTATACAAGTACCTTATATTTTGATCTCTTGTTTTTGGCACCCGGCGGAGCAAGCTATAGTCCACGGGAATACTATACAATAGATAATAAGCGGCCAGCCCCGAATACGCCAATGGTCATGGAGACCATGTACCAGAACAAAATGGGCTTCCGTATGGGCTACGAATTGGCTACCCTTACCGCTTTTGGGCTCAGCTTTGGCCTAGAAGCAGGGATGATGCCGGGGATTTACAATTATAATTCCGATTACGGACGAGGGTTCCCGCAAGACAATATTTATTTCAGTGCAAAAGCCGGTGTGGCCTTAGGTTACGCGCCCAAAAAAGATATTTAGTATGAAGCATCCAATCGTTCGATTTGTTTTATTGTTGGCATTGGGTTGTAGCGTGAGCTGTACTAAGATAGAACAGCCATTGGGCACGGCTCCGGTGATCACGTTTTCCAATTATGCCCATAATCCAAGCCTGTTGTACCCACGGATACAGCAAGATACGCTGGTAGTCGGATTCCCTAGTTTGATATTTTCCGTCACCTACTCTGCTACTAATGCGCTGGAGGAAGCCGGCTACGCCTATCAGGATACTGCTCAGGATCTCGGCGACTACCTGAAGAAGGCGACGTACTTTAACTATTCTTGGGATGTGAGTATGCCTAACCCCAACCGGACCGTCAATACCGTCTGGAAATTTTGGGCAATTGACCGGCAGGGTCTTCGGACGGAGCGTGTAGTGAAGGTGGCTTTCGTGGATACTTTTAAAATTGTTCCACAAGCTTATAATAAGGGGACTTCCGGCTACGACCTCATGAAAGAACGATATGTTGATCCCTTGCTTAGCGCTGACCTTCCGGATGTGGATGTGCAGGATAGAGTGTCCAATCGGCAGTATTATAATGGCCCATTTCAAGATTATTTAAATCATACCCTACAAGCATCACCGGCCTCCGGTACTAAGTTCGTAAAGGCTACCGACCTGAATTTTCATGATATTAATATCACTAGGCAAATGTTGATCGACCGATTTATCAACCCAAAAGATTCGGTGAGCAATGTGGGCAGGGGCGATGTGATCATTTGTCAATTGCGGGGTGGGGCAAATTATGCGCTTTTGTATCTCAAGAGCTACGAGTCCAGCAATAGCCCCGGATACACTCCCAACTATTATATTTTGGCTTCTCGGAAGATTGAACAATAAGCGACGGATGTAAATGCTGAGTTGCGGTGTTGGTAGGGTTTTTACACGATTGCTAATACCATATAAACAGTTCGTACCGTTTTGTAATATTCGGCATGTGTGTCGGCTATTGCGGCTTGCAAAATTGTGTAACTGTAGCGTTAGTACTATTTGTTTGCGTTAAATCTTAAAAAGTCCTTTTGCATTATTTTGAACATTGTCCCTGCGAAGAAGTCACGGAATTCTTTGTTGTCGTTGAACTCTTTAAATACTTCAAAGTTGGTTTCAATGTGGTCAATTAGTTTGCGTTTCAATACTTCTTCAAAAGTGATTTTGGCGTTTTGCTCGTCTGAATGTCTG
>JAFDYA010000120.1 GCA_018267675.1 Bacteroidota bacterium | reverse complement strand
GCGGCGCCGAGTTTTAGTTCGCGGTGATTGACCACGCTGAATACGTCTTTCTCTGTGTGGTGGTATTCAAAATAGCGTTGGGGGTCGGGGTAGAGGCCGGCGAGTGCGGTGCCGAGTTTGCCGAGTGGTTCAATGTCCACACCGCCATCTTCGCCGCTAAAGTCATCGGCATTCAGTGGTTGGAAGAGGGGAGCCCAGGATTGTACTTTTTGTTTTTGATCCGGATTCATGTCTAGGCCAAAGCCTCTTGGGGAGTAGCCGCCCGCGTCGCTTTCGATGGCTAGGATATGTTTTTCATTTCGTGCAGCAGCGCTATCGGCATAGGCATGGCCACCCTTTGCTCCATTTTCTTCGTTCATGAAGAGGACGGCTCGGACGGTACGTTTGGGGTGAATGCCCAAAGCTTTGAATGCTCGGATTATTTCAATGCTTTGTACGATACCGGCACCATCATCTTCGGCACCTTCGCCAACATCCCAAGAGTCTAGGTGGCCACCGGCAATGACGAATTCATTAGGAATTTCGCTGCCTCTAATTTCGCCAATAACGTTGTAGGAAAGGACAGGGGGGAGCATCTGGCCACTTGTCAGGAGTTGCGCCGTTACGGTTCCTTTTTTGCAGGCTTGCTCCAAAAGGTCGGCACTGGAGTTGCCAATAGCTACGCTGGGTATTTTCCTGATCGAGTCCACGATGCGGGTGACGCCGGTGTGGGGTACATCATCTAAGCCTGTGGACATGGAACGGATGATGACACCTGCACCTCCTTTTTTGGCTACGAGTGTGGGGGGAAGGATTCGATATTTTATGGCATCACCATAGCCATGGAAGGTACTGACAAGGTCCTGCCGGAAGCGGTAGTTGAAGAAGATGATCTTTCCGGCAATTTGTGCTGGTGTCAGGGCTTCAAATTCCTTCATGTCGTTAACTAATACGATAGGCGCTTCGAGCATTTTACCGGTGCCGATGGTATTCCCCAACGAAAGCATTTTTATTGGTTGAAAGTGATTGTTACCGGGTAATTTGACGCGGAGGCTTTCCTTACCGCGTACCCAGTGGGGTACATAGACCGGCTGGAGGTAGGCCGTGTCTGCCCCTGCGGATTTCAGTGTATTGAGTCCCCATTGTACTGCTTTTGCAGCTTGCGGGGAGCCACTAAGCCGATGTCCGATGGATTGGGTGAGTACCCGAAGGTTTTCATAGCAATCGTTATGCATCAATATCTCGGTACGGATCCGGTGGAGGGCAGCGGAATCAGATTGGGCCTGGGCAAAAAAAGGCAGGAGGGTAGCCAGTAAAAACAAGCGCTTCATGGGATAAATGTACCATTCAAGCTAGATTTTGTGGTGGCCATTTTGTTGCAATGAAACGCTACTTCCTATTTGCTTCATTTGCGCAATCACCCTAGTTTACTATGCTTTTATCCCATTCCTTTACTAATGGGTGCAGTGTCTATCTTGTCTGAATTTCTAAGTGGAATACCAGATTCAAGTGGTGTTTCGAGCATTGGCGCGAGAAAAAAGAAGGTGGCGACTAGTCGTATAGGTCTTCAATTTCTTTTTCAAATTTTGCTTCCAATACTTTTCGTTTCACTTTGAGGGATGGGGTGAGTTCGCCGCTGTCTATCGTCCATTCGTGCGGGAGTAGTTTGAATTTTTTTACTTGCTCCACATGTCCGAATTGTACATTGTATTTATCGAGTTGGCCACGGATGATTTGTTGTACTGCGGGCAGGGCAATAAGCTGGGCATTATCGTCCGGCGCGGAATTGCCGGCATCCTGGAGTGCCTTACGAAGTTGCATCATTGATGGAACAATGAGAGCGGATACGAATTTTCGGCCTGCGCCTAGCACCATTATTTGCTCAATGAAAATGCTTTCCCGCATTTTGTTTTCAATAGGTTGAGGTGCTACATATTTACCGCCAGAGGTTTTGAAAATTTCCTTTTTGCGATCGGTAATTTTGAGGAATCGATCTTCAACCCAGGTGCCAATATCGCCGGTGTGGAACCAACCGTCCTGCATCACAGTTGCGGTAAGTTCTGGTTGTTTGTAGTAGCCGATCATCACATTTGGGCCTTTGCACAAGATTTCGCCATCGTCGGCAATTTTTACGGCTACATTGTCAATTAGTAGTCCGATTGTCCCTATTCGTCGGCCTTCACTTTCAAATCTGTTAACTGAAATAACCGGTGATGTTTCGGTGAGGCCATAGCCTTCCATAATCACGATATTGGCTGACGAGAAGATGCGGATAAGCCGCTCCTGGCAAGCCGCGGAGCCGGTCACAATGGCTTTCACTTTGCCACCCAACGCCTCGCGCCATTTGGCGAAGATGAGTCGGTTTGCCAGTTTTAATTGGAGCCGGTACCAGGCTGAGCCTTGCTGGACATTGTCATATTTTTTACCCAGTTTTACAGCCCAGAAGAATAGTGCGCGTTTAATTCCTTTCAATTCCAAGCCTTTGGCCATGATTTTTTCATAGACTTTTTCCAAAAGGCGAGGTACTGTGCAGAAGACCATTGGTTGCACCTCTTTGAGGTTGTCGCCAATTGTTTCCATGCTTTCGGCATACCAAATACTTAGTCCTGCTTTGACATAGATATAGGTGATCATCCGTTCAAAAATATGATTGAGCGGAAGGAAGCTTAACGTCCTTTCACCAACTTTTGCAAACGTAAATGCCGGCATACTGTCCCGCACGTTGCAGGCGATGTTGCTATGGCTGAGCATCACCCCTTTGGGGTTGCCGGTAGTGCCGGAGGTGTAGATGATTGTGGCTAGTGTGTCCGTAGTGATTTGTGCCACTACACTTTGGTTTACATTTTTGTTGTCCGAGTGAAGGCTGCGCCAGGAGCGGACTCCCGGGATAGCATCAAAGCTAAAGATGTCGACAAGTTCCGGCACATTTTTTATAGCTTCTTTGAAATTATCGTAAAGTTTATGATCGGCAATCAGTAGTTTTTTAACACCGGCATCCTTTAAGACGAATACCAGTTCGTGCGGGGCTATTGTGGGATAAATGGGCGTGAGCACCGCACCCGAAAGCTGAACTGCCAAATCGGTGATGATCCATTCCGGACGATTGGGGGAAATGATCGCAATCTTTTCTTGTCCTTCCGGGCTTAGGTCAACAGTCGCCACGCCAAGCTCCAAGAGCCCATTGGCCATAGCACAAGCAGTCTCCCAAACTTCAGAAACAGGATATTCCCGCCAACGGCCATTCTCTTTGGCAGCAAGCAGTGTAGCGGAAGGGGCGGTGTCGTAGCGCTCCTTTACAAGATCAAAAAGGCGTTGCGTCATGTTTAAATATACTTCCTTATTTGTTGGAAAAGAAATCTTGTGATATTCTTCCATTGCCTAAATTGCCTCGTTCATGTCCACTGGTTTCTTTTTGCGTATTTCCGGGCTTTTGCCCAATCCTCTTCGTGAGCGACTATCCGTCCGTAAATCGGATGTATGGATGCAGGACTTGAGCTGGGAACAAGGAGAGCAAATTTTTGTACAAGCGGCTTCCGGCACCGGGAAGACGACCCTGATGCATAGTCTTTATGGCTTGCGCAATGATTTTGTGGGACAAATATTCTGGCAGGCGACAGAAACAAAAACGATGTCTGCAGAAGCCTGGAGCCGCCTCCGACAACAAGAATTGAGCTTGGTCTTTCAGGATCTACGTTTGTTCCCCGAGCTCAGTGCTTTTGAGAACCTGGAAGCAAAGCGCGTGCTTGCCAACTACATCTCGACCAATGAGCTGAAAGAATGGATGGACCTATTAGGCATTTCCGACCGGGCAGACAAACTAGGCGGGACACTGTCGTATGGGGAACAACAACGATTGGCCATTATCCGAAGCTTGTTACAGCCTTTCAAATTTTTGTTGCTGGATGAGCCATTCAGTCATTTGGATTCCGGGAATATACGAAAGGCGGCGGCGTTGATAGCGGCTCAGGTGCAGCGAAACGGAGCAACATTGATACTCGCCGACCTTGACGATAATGAGTATTTTCCATACACCCAAAAATTGAGCTTGTGAGTAAAATTCCCGCAGCACCGTTGCTTTATAAGCTGCTATTGGAGACAGCCTCTCGTAGACGCCTTTGGGTGTCGTTGGTGGCCATGTGTTGTGGGATGGTCTTGTTGTTTTCTGCCGTTTTGATCTGGTGGAATTTTAACCAGCTACTCCATGGCACTGCCGCTACCGACGATTTAGGAAGCACATTCCTGACGGTGAGCAAACGGGTGACTAACGAGAACATGGGCCACCCCGACGCTACTATTTTTTCGGAAAGCGAGTTGAATGATTTGCGTAACGCGCCTCAGGTACAGGATTTGGGAATAGTCCAAGCGTTGCAGCCACGGGCCTATATGAGCATGCAGTTGGCGCCTGGTGCAGGATTTTCTACCATCATGGTCTTGGAGTCGGTACCGGAGCGGTTTATGGACAAAAAGCCTTCGGATTGGCACTGGCAAATCGGCAACCCGACACTCCCGATCATTTTATCTTCATCATTTCTGAGTCTTTACAATTATGCCTTTGCACCTAGCCAGGGCTTGCCTCAGCTTTCAGAAGAAACGATAAAAGCACTGCCCTTTCAATTGGAAATTGGTACCGGAAGCCAAATGCAGCAATACACGGCTCGGGTAGTTGGCTTTTCGGATCGGATCACGTCATTGTTGGTGCCGGAAAGTTTTGTTCAATATGCTAATGGTGCCTCATCTGGAGCAGTACACCCATCAAGGGTTATTCTGAAAATTGATGATCCTTCTTCTACCCAATTTGCTCAGTATCTGGCCGATCATAATTATGTGACTAATGCCGAACAATTACGCTGGAGTAAGTTTAGAACAATTGTGGAAAGTGTTACGCTTGTCATTGGTCTTTTGGCTCTGATGTTGCTCGGTATTTCGCTCCTTGTTTTTACCTTGTTTATTGAATTGACCATCGCTCGAAGTAGAAGTTCTGTACAACGCTTGGTGGAAATAGGGTATAGCCCGAAAATGCTTCAGGCCTACTTGTTCCGGCAGTTTTTACCCTTGCTGGCCGCTGTGGTAATGTTGGCACTTCTACTCGGATTTGGCTTGCAAGTTTTGACTCATGTTTATGGCAAGACTTTGGGCTTACATTTCGGGCTGCTTCCGGGCTGGCCACTTTGGTTTTGTGCTTTATGCCTAATGGGGCTTTTAGTTATTCAATTGAAAATGGCCACTAGAATCAAGGTTTAATTTTTTGGTTTTGGCTACAGCAAATGCTGGGAGTGGATACCTTTGTCGCTGAACGCAAATGAAAAGCGACTTCTTTCCTATGAGAAAAATTGTTTACCTCCTTTTTTTGAGCTGTATCCTTTCTGAAATGGCACTTGCCGCACCGGGCGACAGCACTTGGGTACAAGCTACCAACCGACGTTTTGATCGGGGCAATGGGTATGGAGCTTATGATACCGCAGTAAGCTTTCCTAACACAAGTACTACCTATCGGAAGATATATATGGTCTTTGAATTGGGTAAATATCCCTGTCCGGGCTATGACCCCAATAATCCGGGAGATGGTGCAGGGCAAACCGGTTGGTGTGGCGACTGGGATTATACCGTAGAGAATATTTTGATGACCCCAGGTGGTGATACGCTAGAGTTGGGTAGGTTGATCACGCCCTATGCGCGCCAGACCTGGCCTCGGACGCCCTTAACCTGGACACAACGCTACATCTTTGATGTCACTGACTACTATCCGGTATTGAAAGGTGCGGCAACAATGCGTGTATTTTATTCCGGTTATAGTACCGGCTTCAGAGGGGATGTCAAATTCTTGTTTATTGAAGGAACTCCTGAGCGCGATGTAAAAAAGGTAGAACGAATCTGGCATGGCAGTTTCAACTATGGGGCAACAACTCCAATTAGTGCAAAGCTTCCCGATTTGAATCGCACTGCCCCTGCAGGTACCGCCAGTGCAGAAATGAAATTGAATATTACCGGCCATGGCAGCGACAATAATGGATGTGGTGAATTTTGTGGGAATGCGTATACCGTTTCTTTGAATGGTAACGCCATAGCAAAGCAACCATTCTTCCGTGATGATTGTGGACTCAATGATTTATACCCACAGTCCGGTACCTGGGTTTATTCCCGGGCTAATTGGTGCCCGGGTGCTTTAGTGCATACCTTCTCTCATACGCTCAACGGTGTGACCGCCGCAGCAAACTATACTTTGGGACTAGGTTTCCCGGCTTATACCTCACCCGGAGGAGGAACCGGTTCTTATACAATTGATGGGGCCATCATCTATTATGGAGCCATGAATCATACACTGGATGCTGCAATTGAAGATATTGTCGCACCAACAAATGCAGAATATCACTGGAGGGCAAACCCTACTGCGACGCAACCCATTTTGATGGTTCGCAATAGCGGGAGCACGCCTATCACCAGTATTACCTTCAATTATGGCGTAGTTGGGAAGATGACCCAAACATATACCTGGAGTGGTACTTTGGCGCCGCTGAGCTCCCAAGAAATCGTTTTCCCACCATTGACACAGCTAAGATTAGCAGCAGGGAATTATGGCTTCAGTGCAAAGATTGTTTCGGTTAATTCAGCCACAGATGAAGAACCCTTGAACAATGAAATGCATAGCACGTTCACTGCTGCGGACACTTGGCCATCGGAGATTCAGGTTCAGTTGAAGTCAAATAATGAAGCCAGCAATACTAATGCATCGTTGAGCCAAACTGCCTGGAAGATTGAAGATGCAAATGGCAATGTTCTGTATCAAAAATCGGATTGTGCACCCAGTTCTCTTTGCACAAGCGATACTATACGATTGGCGCCGGGCGGCTATCGCCTTGTGGTGACGGATAGCGCTTATCTAGGGTACTATGATGCAGATGCAGGAAGTGTTGTCGGGTATATCACCGGTACAGGAGCTAGTACCTCATTTGGTGGTAGTAGCGGCTATTTACGGGTCTATGATGTTGCAGCCGGTGGCTTACCGATTAATCTCCCAGGCTATTTTGGGGGGAATTTTGGTAGAGGTTTCACACAGTCATTTGTTGTAGGGGAGCCTGTGGGCGTTCGTCCGGCTACTCATCAAGCAGGGAGCTTGAAGGCCTTCCCTAATCCGGCAAGTAATACGCTGAGTGTCGTGGTGGATCGGGATCAAAGAGCAGATGGAAGCTTGCAATTGTTGGATGTGATGGGAAGGGTAGTGTTGCATCAAAGCTATAGCTACGGTATCGTATTACTAGATGTTGCGCATCTTGCAGGCGGCACTTATCTGCTCCAGTATAATGCCGTGGACGGAGTAAGAATGCAACAGCGTGTTGTGCTTTTAGGCAATTAGTAGTTTGATTTGTGAAGAATGCCTTCGGCTTATGAAGCCGAAGGCATTTATTTTTGATGTAGGATATGGCTAGTAGAATTGAACAATTACAGGAGTTTTTGAAAGCAAGTCCGAAGGATGCTTTTTTGCGTCATGCACTTGCCTTGGAGTTAGTGAAGCTTGGTGATGAAATACAAGCGGAGCAATACTTTCACGCGAACTATCTCGAGCAGCCGGATTATTTGGCGACCTATTATCACCTGGCAAAATTGAAGGAAAGGACAGGTCACGTTCAAGAAGCTATTGAATTTTATGAGCTGGGCATGCGGGTGGCATTGACGGCAAAAGACAGGCATACCTACAGCGAATTGCAAAGTGCTTGCGAAGATTTGATGGACTAATGGAAGAATTATTATCACGCTTTGAAAAGAATTGGCAGCAACAAGGATTTGCAGCATTTAGTGCGCCTTTTTTGCTCGCAATGAGCGGAGGCATAGACTCCATGGTTTTGGGCGACTTATTGACGAAGGCGGGTGTGAAGTTTTCAGTAGCACACTGCAATTTTTCCCTTCGGGGAGCGGCTTCAGATGGCGACGCACAGTTTGTCCAAGATTGGAGCCTTCAACGAAATCTTCATTTCCACCTTAAAGTTTTTGATACGGCAACTTTTGCCGTACAGCAAAAGTTGAGTACGCAGGTAGCCGCCCGAAACCTACGCTACGACTGGTTTTGGGAGTTGTGTGCTCGGGAAAAATATGCTGGGGTTATTACGGCACACCATGCGGATGATGTAGCAGAGACCGTCTTAATGAATTTATGTAAAGGCACCGGTATTGCTGGTTTACATGGTATTCGGCCTAGAATGGGTCCTGTTTTTAGACCCTTACTTTTTGCGGACAAAAAGGAGATTTGGAGTTATGCCGCAAGCAATGATATCACCTGGCGGGAAGATGCTTCCAATGCTAAAACTGATTACTTACGCAATGCATTTAGGCATTCTGTTCTTACTAAGATTGACGAATTGCTACCGGGTGCAGCTCGGCAAATTTCACTTACGGCACAGCGGATTGCTGAGGCGGAAATTATTTATCAGTCCGCATTACAACGAATATTGACCAAGTTGACTCTGCAAAGGGGGAAGGATATTTATGTGCCCTTGAAGTTGTTGCTGAAACAGCCTTCCAAAAACTTGTTGGCCTACGAGATTTTTTCTGGGTATGGGTTCAGCTCCGGCCAGATTCAGGAAGTACTCTCACTGGCGGAGCGGGGAAGTGGAAGCATGGTTTGTTCAGCGAGCCATCGGGTGTTGCGCCACCGAGATTTTTTAGTCGTCACTACCAAAGCCAATACAGAAGCTGATTTAGTCTTGGTAGATCAACTACCGGCAAAGATCGAGTGCAGTGTTGGTGTTTTCGATTTTTCCATTGTACCGAAAGGGGACAAGATAAACGACGGGCAGCTAGAAGCTTCTATTGATGCGGACAGAATTCAACTTCCGCTTTTGCTACGAAGCCGTAAAGAAGGGGATTACTTCTACCCTTTGGGCATGGGCATGAAAAAGAAAAAACTGAAGAAATTTTTGATTGATCAAAAGCTGGGGGTACACGAGAAGGAGTCTGTTCGCGTTTTGGAGTTCGATAGAAAAATCCTTTGGGTAGCTGGCCATCGCTTGGATGAGCGATTTAAGGTGACGGAGACAACCCAAAGGATATTGAAAATACGATTTACCCCCAACTACTGAGTAAGCATAAACTTATTGTTTCTGAATCTTAAAACTGTAGCGCTTGTTGTCCACAATAGCCACTAGGGTATAATTGCCGGGAGTCAATTGCGCGAGCTCAAGGCTTATGCTCGGTGTGTTTTGGTCAAGCGTCTTACTCCCATTGTCCCACACTTTTTGACCGTTGATGCCAAATACCTGAATTTGAATTTGGCTATTCCCCTTCAATTGTAAGGGCAGTGTGAGTTTTCCTAAAGTTGGATTTGGGTAAGGGGCGCCCACTTCAACATACTTAATATTCTTATTCTGAAGTTGAATGAAGTTGGAATATTGCACAAGGCCATAAGCATCTGTACTCTTGATCCGGTAGAGGTTTTTAGCTCTGGGATTGTTGTCGGTAAAACGGAAGTTTTGCGCTCCTTCTTTTGCTTGAAACTGTGCTATTGCTGCATAATGCTCGCCATCAGCAGATCGCTGAACTTCAAAAGTAATATTGCTGCGATGCGTACTAAATGTCCAACTTAGACTATTGGTTTGGGTGCCGGCATTGCCCTGAAGTACAAAGTTGTTTATCGGTAGTGCAATGCCAGTAGCCGTATTCACATTTGCAGTCCATAAGCCCCGACCATGGGTAGCGGCTGCAACAAGGCTATCGCTAGCACGATAGCGGAGCATATAGGTGCTTACATTTGGGAAAGTAGGATCGGGAAGCCAAGTTGGTGCGGAAGCGGTAATGTCTTTCGTTACCCAAACTCCTGTTTCAGTAGCTATCATTGCGCGTTTACTAGAGGTGCCAGGCAAAAGCAACGCGGATCGAACCGGTATGTTGGGCAAGTTGCCATCTTTGCCCACCCAGGTCGGTGAGCTACTTGTGCCATTGGTCGTATAATAGACTTGTGTGCCGACATAGTTGGTTGAGGTGACGAGAATTGTATCTTCAGAGCCGCCAAACACGATACTGGATACTTGTGTATTGAGGGTGCCTAAGTTGACACCCGCCGTGCTGCTAGTTGATGTGGTATTAGCGCTCGGTACCCTGACAATCCTACCGGAAGCTAATCCAAAATAGACAGTATTAGAAGTATAGGGGCTAACAGCAATAGCATATACGCTTGAGCCGCCGAAGCCGGATACTGTTACGTTTGAATGTGTTGAGCCGGTTTGCGGATTTGTCCAACGTTTATAAGTACCGGCAGAATTACCACAATACATAATATTTGCAGCGTTGTCATAATCTGTAGGGTTTATGAATCGGCCAGCAGAGGAAAGGTTTACCGAATTCCAACTAGCTCCGCTATTGGTGCTTCTGCGGTAATTATTATAGGTATAAGAGCCAAACTGGTACTGGGCTTGGTTTTGGTCAATCTGTACCGAAGCGCCGTCGCCTCCAGTGATTTCTGTAGTATAGCTTAGCCCGGCATTCTTAAATTGATGGCAGCCATTGTCCTGCGCGCCGGCTATAAAGTAGTCAGTTGTGCTCGGATGAATGGCTACGGAATAGAATTGTTTGACGCGCAAGCCATAGTTCCGATCATTGAATGTAGCACCGCCATCAGTTGAAAGGAAAATGCCCCCATCACAGACTACTAGGATTCTGCTCTGTGTGGCCGTATGGTACCAAATCATGTTTTGCTGATCAGCATGTACATAATTACCGGTTGTGCCTACCCATTCGGATACCTGAGTCCAAGCCGTATTTCCGCCATTGCTCGTTAAATAGCAGTCTAAGCTACCCACGATGTATTTGAGTGGGTTCTGTGGATCAATGGCAGCAGCCAAGCAATACCAGCCTTGGCCGGATGTGAAGGTTGGTGTGTTGCTCAAAGCAGCCCAGGTACTTCCGCCGTTGGTTGAGCGGTAGATGTTGGCTACTTCATAATTTGTATTGTCTCCAGGCAATATCAAAAGAGTGTCATTTTGGCAGGCTAAAACAGCATGAGCATTGGACGAACTTGGGAAGCCGGAGCTAGCAGCATTCCAGCCCGATGCGCCAGTAGCTGTGGCCGGAATGTCGCTGTAGCGATAGTCAATATTTGTGTCATACGCAAACCCGGAAACGATATGCATCCGACCCTTGTCCGAAATTCTAATATCTGATATCCCCGTTGGGCTCATACTTGAAGGAGTAATATTGCTCCACGAAGTGCCAAAGTTGGTGCTGCGAAATAATCCAGCACGGGTACCAACATATACATTACCGGAGCTATCACAGACAATCCGAGAACAATAAGCAAAATTATTGCCTGCACTCGCATTGGTTGTAGATCCCAATTGTGAGAAAGTCTGTCCCCCGTCGGTACTCTTGAAGATGCCGTCGCCTTGTACCGCATCACTATTATAATTCGCTTCTCCGGTACAGAAATAAATAGTATCCGGTCGCTTGGGGTCTTGGCAAATGCTGGTAATTGCTAGGTTGGAAAGCTTATCGTCCAACAAGGTCCATCCTGCCGGGTTGTTTGTAATATTTGTAGTCTTCCATAAACCACCGCCAACTCCACCGACAAAGACAGTATTGCCGGTAGCGTCTCCTTTGTCCACCATCACGGCTCTTATCCTTCCTGAAGTTGCACCATTGCCAGAACGGGTATTCCCATTCGAAGGCCCTGTCGTGTCTGTAATTGGTCCACGTTCTATCCAGCCTGTGCCGGTTGTTTTTGCAAAAGCAAATTGGGTTCTGAGATCCTGTTTTAATTGATCGGTATAGACGATAGCCGGCCACAATAATTCTCGGGGCACTCTGCCTGTCTTAGGATCTAGGGTGTTTTCAAATTCTTGGCGAGCCATTGCTGCCGGTCCGTCATAGGGTGTTTCGTGTTCTTCGTCACCTCCCTCGGCTTCCATTCGCCCTTCTCTGTTACTATTACAAGCGCTGAAACTAAAGATTGTGTAGGCTAAAGCTAAGGTGAGTAGAGAGTATGAAATCTTCATAATGTATAGGATTATTGATGAAGTTAGCAAATTTTTAAATCCTATTTTAACATTAACATTCAAAAAACACATTTTCTTTCAGTTCTATGATAGAATGCTTATTGTTAACGCAATTATTATAGTACTAAAAAAGAATGAAATAATTGAATGAAATAAGGCAAAGCGACGCATAGTAGAAGAAGTAATGGTCACATCAGACACCTGAAAGGTCATTCCCATTACAAACGAGAAGTAAACGAAGTCCATATAGTCAGGTGAATTATCACCCGGAAATTGGAGGCCGAGCGCCCGTTCTTCCGGTTTCTTTGGGTGGTCGCCATAGTAAATATGTGCATAGCGTAAGGCAAAGCTGGAATGAATCAAAAACCAGGAAAAAAGCATCCCCGCGACAGCTAATAGCAAGCGGGGCCAGTCATTTGCCGAAGCACCATTTTTGGAAACAATTAATAGGGTGATGGCACTGATACTGGCAATGGCGGAAATGATCACCGTAAAAAATACAAAGAGTCGACTCTGGTCTTGGAGTCCCGCCACTTCAGGTATTTGGCTTGAGTTCACAATTAAGAATGTGACCCAAGTCAACACAAGATTACTCAAGGCAAACGCATCCCAGCCAATCATTAAATGAGTCAAGCCATCAAAATGCCCAAATAGTGATAGTAGATAGGCGATAGTGCCAAATCCTAAGCAGATGAAATACTTGTATATTGAGTCAATCTGCTCAAAGACCGGTAGTTTATTGTTTTGTTTTTTTCTAGATTTCATAAGCGGTGATTGATTCAACCCTGATTATTCAATATAGTTTCCACAACATTTGGATAACGCGGAATCGGGTAGCCAAGCTAACAAAGTTTTTTGTCTAGAATGCTATAGTGGACGAAGGTGCGGTACAAGCTGAAGTATTGAAAACATTAGTCCCTAATTTTGTAGGATGACCGTTACATTCCTAGGAACAGGTACCTCTCAAGGAGTGCCAGTCATTGGTTGCCATTGTCCCGTATGTATGGCTATAAGTACCGAAAATAAACGACTTCGTTGCTCCATTTGGGTGCAAAGCAAAAATACCAGTATCGTGATAGATACCGGTCCTGACTTTCGATACCAGATGCTACGGGCAAAGGTGGACAAACTAGACGCCATCATTTTTACTCATGGTCATAAGGATCATATAGCGGGTCTGGATGATGTCCGAGCTTATAACTATCATCAAAATAAGCCGATGGATATTTGGGCAACCCAAGAAACCCAAGCCGCGCTAAGAAGAGAGTTTGCTTATGTCTTTGAAAATGCGAGCTACCCCGGTATCCCACAGTTACAACTTCATGAGATTGGGAGCCAAATCTTTCGCATTGGGGACCTAGAAATCCTTCCAGTGCTTGTGAAGCATTATAAAATGGAAGTCTTAGGCTTCAGGATTGGCGCATTTAGCTACATTACAGATGCCAATTTCATTGCTCCTGAAGAACGAGATAAAATGCGCGGAAGCAACACGATTGTGCTGAATGCCCTGCGAACAGAGGCGCATATCTCTCATTTTACACTTGCCGAAGCCATAGAAGTAGCAAAGGATATTGCTGCACCCAATACCTACTTTACCCACATCTCTCATCAGCTTGGCTTGCATGAAACAGTCAGTAGTGCACTCCCTTCCGGCATGTGTTTAGCTTACGATGGCCTGACGCTTCACTTTCCTGATTGACTTATCTTGCCCCAAAATTTTACTTAATTCCAGAAAATGAAACAAATCATTGTCGCGTGTGTAGCCTTGTTGGCGTTCACATTCCATACGCAAGCCCAGGAGTATTCCAATACAAAAATGAGTGTTGGCCAGAAGGCACCTGAATTGGCCTTTCCAAATCCGGAAGGCAAGACTTTGAAACTCTCGGAAATCACAAAGGGTAGAGTAGTGCTACTTGATTTTTGGGCTTCTTGGTGCGGCCCTTGCCGGAGAGCATCGCCGGAGCTAGTAGCTCTTTATGAAAAGTATAAAGACGCAAAATTTCCAACAGCAAAGAAAGGATTTACGATCCTGAGTGTCTCCCTTGATAAGAATAAAGAAGCCTGGGTGGCCGCCATCGAACAAGACAAATTAACTTGGCCCTATCATATGAGCGATTTGGGTTCCTGGAATAGTAAAGGAGCACAGATTTATGGCGTTCAGTTTATTCCACAATCATTTCTACTTGGGCCGGATGGTAAAATCATTGCTAAATATACCATGGGAGCAGATCCTTCGGTAGATATCGACAAATTGCTTAAGAAAAAGCATTGAATTTACAAGAGAACCCTTACCTTTGCAGCCCTTTAATTTTTTAATGCCTTCATCGCATGGCCGGCCCCATGCACATCAATAATCAAAATGAAAAAAGACATCCATCCTAAGAATTTCCGTATGGTCGTGTTCAAAGACATGAGTAACGACTATGCCTTCCTGACTCGCTCTACAGCAAACACAAGCGAAACCATTCAATGGGAAGACGGTAACGAATACCCACTCGTAAAGGTGGAAATCTCCCACATGAGCCATCCATTCTACACCGGTAAGAGCATGTTTGTAGATACTGCAGGCCGTATTGAAAAATTCCGCAATCGCTACGCAAAAAAGACCAAATAATCATCTTTTTAATACCTCGTATAATCCCGACTTTTGTCGGGATTTTTTTTGTTTATGCACCTGATACTTTTTGACGACACTTCCAGAAATGCGCTTTTCCCCTTTACACACACGCGGGCTGTAGCGGATATTCGCTGCGGTATCCTTACTATGCGGCAACGATGGGAAAGGATGCTAGGTCTTAATTCCAGCAGTACACTCACTGCGGACTATTTGATGCGTTCCGACGAGCCTTTGGTAGGTTCAGATTTTTTGTTCGTTTTAGGGGGGCTTTTTGCATCAGAAGAATTGGTGCAGGCGATAAAAAATTTGGCACCAGCTACCGCACTTTGGAAAGAGGAACAATTACTCGCAGTTCGCCTACCGAAAGCTGTTCCGGATTTTCATTCACTCGAAGGTATGGCTAACGCGATAGCCGCTCATTTGTATGCGTCCGAAATTGAAGTACTTAAACGGCCTTGGGAGATATTTTCAATGAATGAACGGATGATTGTCCATGATTTTGAAATCTTGAGTACTGGCCGGACCTCACAACCCATCCCAGCGGGGGTAGTGGTAAGTGGCGACGAGTATTTTTTTGAAGAAGGAGCCATCATTCAGCCCGGCACTATTATCAATGCCACCACTGGCCCTGTGTATATTGGTGTAGCTGCGGAGGTGATGGAAGGTTGTATGATTCGTGGTGCATTTGCACTCTGTGATCATGCCACACTAAAGATGGGCGCCAAAGTATATGGTGGCACAACCATTGGCCCGGAATGCAAAGTGGGCGGCGAAGTAAGCAATGTCGTCTTTTTCGGATATAGCAATAAGGGGCACGATGGATTTTTGGGGAATGCAGTGATCGGCGAATGGTGCAATTTGGGCGCAGATACGAATGCCTCCAACCTGAAGAATAACTATGATGTGGTCAAAGTATGGGATGAGGCAGCCTCCGGTACAGTGGCTACTGGGCTAAGCTTTTGTGGGCTGATGATGGGCGACCATAGCAAATGTGGGATCAATACCATGTTCAATACCGGTACCGTCGTTGGTGTGTCCTGCAATATTTGGGGTGGAGATTTTCCGGAAAAATTCATTCCTTCTTTCACTTGGGGCGGGCCGGAGCAAATGACGACCTATCAATTGCCGCAAGCCATGAAAACCGCCGATAGGATGATGGCTCGGCGAGGTAAAAGCTTGTCCATTTTGGACCGCAAAGTCTTTGAGTCGGTTTTTGATAATACCCAAAGCTCCCGCCTGCTCATGTTTAGGAGCGATAGTTGACAAAGATCCTTTCCTTGAGGATGTCGTTATCTTAGATTTTTCAGTAGATCTTCATCGTGGCCGATAGACAAAGCAATTTGGATATCGTGGTGTGGAAGTGAAACCTATCTTCTTTGCCGCTAACAATCAACTTTTCTAATTCGCCAAGACGCTAACTTGCGCCCTCAATTAAAAATTTATTGAAATGCGCAAACAAATTGTAGCGGGCAATTGGAAGATGAATAAAAACCTGAGCGAAGGCCAGGCGCTGGTAGCAGATGTATTGGCCGGAATGCCACTGTTGAGCGAAAACAAGATCGTTGTCCTAGCGCCAGCCTTTCTTAATATTCCCGAAACAGCAAAGCAGCTAAGTGGTGTCGCCCACGTGTTTTGTGGCGCACAGAATGTGCATCATGAGATGAATGGTGCTTATACCGGCGAAGTGAGCCCTACAATGCTTCAAGCTGCTGGTGCCGAGTATGTATTGATCGGACATTCGGAACGCAGGGAATACAATGGAGAGCATGATGCGTTGTTGGTAAAGAAAATGAATGCTGCACTGAGCGTAGGCTTGAAGCCAATTTTTTGCTGTGGTGAAGCTTTAGAAATTCGGGATGCGAACCAACAGAATGATTTTGTAGCAGCACAGATTCAAGCAGGTCTTTTTCATCTAAGTGCAGCGGATATCAGTCAAGTGGCGATTGCCTATGAGCCGATTTGGGCTATTGGTACCGGTCGTACTGCTAGTGCAGCGCAAGCTCAAGAAATGCACGCACATATTCGGGCAACAGTGGCTAGTCATTTTGGTTCCGAAATCGCCAACGAAATGTCTATCCTATACGGAGGCTCTTGTAAGCCCGGCAATGCAGCCGAGATCTTTGCAGGTGCAGATGTGGACGGTGGTTTGATTGGTGGTGCAGCACTGAAAGCAGATGAATTCCTTGGCATCGTTTCTGCAATGGTTGCAAAATAAATAAATTGAAGAAAGATTTGGCAGTTTGGGAAGGATATGTATCTTTGCGCTCCCAAAGTGATTAACGCGGCGTTGGTAAACCGGTTAATACGCCACCCTTTCACGGTGGAATAACGGGTTCGATTCCCGTACGCCGTACGAGTTAGAAAGTCAAAAGGAATGAAAAGTTGGGGCCGAGATCTTGGTTTTACTTTTCCCTTTTGACTTTCTTTTTTTAGCGGCTTCGTAGTACAATGGATAGTATAAGAGTTTCCGAAGCTCCAGATCCAGGTTCGATTCCTGGCGAAGCCACCAGACCTGCAACGAGCATCCCCCCGATGTGTTGCAGGTTTTTTTTGTGTTGGGATGCGCCAGTATGAGCAGCTTTTTTAGATCGGCTATTGACAGTTGAGGAAATGAATGCGCACCGCAGCTTGCAGCCTTGCAGCCGCGCAAATTCTTGAATAAAGATTACTTGTTTTCTTGTACACTTGTGTTACATGTTTCGACACTTCTTAATAAGGACGTTTTTATTGGTCTGTAGTCTCTTTTTATTCGGACTGCCGATGCCTGTTTGGGCCAATATGGCTTCTCCTATCCGGCCTGGAACTAGCTCCAGTACTGCGTTTGCGAGCAAGAATATCGATATTATATCAGAGCACATTACTATCCGCCCGGACAAGGCATTTCAATTTGCAGACTTTTTTGTGCGCTATTCCATTCGTTCCGATTTATCTGGATTGCAAGTCCCTCTGTTGTTTTATGCGAAGGATTTGGAGGGAGCATTTGGAGTGTGGGTAGATGGTGTAGCGCAACAAATTGAGGAAGTTCCCCGAGAGTATTATACCATAGAAGGCACGCCCCTAGCTGGTTTCAGTAAATATACGCAACAATCAAAAAAAGAAGACACAGAAGATCCGGTGATGATAGCATGGAGCAAGCAATCTGAAATGTCGTGCCAGCTCCATGATTTAAAGTTCTTTCGGGCAGATTTATCCGAAGGTACGCATCAGATTCAGGTGCGTTATCGGGCTAGGGTTTGGCAGGATAAGTCGGATTGGGTGAAACGCTATAGTTTTAGATATTCCCTAGCTCCTGCGCGGCATTGGAGTTCATTCGGAGGGTTGGATGTAAGCCTTGATGGGACAGGTTTTCGCAAGGTTTCCGGTACCAATTTGGGGACAGTGCATTCCGGACATCTGGATTCTTTTGCGAACTGGCATTTTACACAATTACCTAGCGATGATTTGGAAGTTTTCTTTCAACCCAAACCTTCCGGATTTGCACAATTTTTAATAGAGCTTAGTCCGTTTGGAATGGCCTTGCTTGTTGGTTTTTTTCTAGTATTGGTGCATGTTTGGTGGGTTGGGCGATTTCGGCGGCAGCACCCGCAACGACGCTATTCTATGCCGGTGATACTCGGTAGCATCCTACTGCCATTTCTAATATTGCTTTGCTATGTATTGTCCTATCCATTTATTGATGGATTGATTGGCATTCATGCTAGCCGTTATCATGGATACTATATCCTTGTTTTCTTCTTTTATCCTTTCTTGGTCCTGGGCTATGGTTTGCTCATTTGGCTGTTTGATTATTTTTTTCGACGGTATTTAAGAGCTCAAATAGCTAATAGTCTTTAAGTTTGTCGGGTTATCCTTAGTTTTTCCACAGTAATCCACATGGTTTCCCTCTTGGAGGGTGTTTCTGATGATTTGTTTGTCGTAATTTACTGACAATGAGTGTGTTTTCTTGTGGACACTGATGTGAATAAAATCTTTGTAAAATGTAGGTGGTAGAAAGTGGGAGTTTTTGTTTCTTTGTGGGGAAATCAAGACAATCTTATCACCCATGCACAGCTTTCTCGGCGAATATGAAGTTGCACTGGACGCAAAGGGGCGCTTTGTGCTCCCTGCGGGCTTCCGGAAGCAATTGGCCGAGGGGAGTGGTGAACAGTTTGTTATTAATCGCGGCCTGGAGCCTTGCTTGGTATTATATACCATGGATGTGTGGAATAAGCTTTCTGCCAAGATCAATACGCTCAATGATTTCAATCCGAAAGAACGAGCATTAAAGCGGGTGTTCCTGAATGGTGCTGCTTTGACTCAATTAGATGCTGCCGGGCGGCTGCTTATTGCACCAACGCTAAAAGCTTACGCAAAGCTGGATAAGAATTTGATTCTTTCGGCGCAAGGCAACAAGCTAGAGATTTGGGATCGGGATGCTTATAATGAGTACATGAACCAGCACCTCGGACAGTTGAGCGCTCTAGCTGAGGAAGTAGGTAAGAATGAAACGTTTAACCCTTTTGCCGATTGAGCGTTATGAGTACTCCCACATTCTACCACACTTCAGTGCTTTTGCAAGAATCAGTGGCTGCATTAGCTATTGTTCCGGATGGAGTATATGTAGATGCAACATTTGGCGGTGGCGGTCATAGCCGAGCTATTTTGGCGCAACTCGGGCCTAAAGGGAGATTGCTTGCATTTGATCAGGATGAGGATGCATGGCGCAATCAGATTGATGATAGCCGGTTTACATTGATCCGGGAGAATTTTCGATATCTGGCTCGTTTCCTTCGTTTGGAAGGTTTGGCTGGTGGGGTACAGGGGATATTGGCCGATTTGGGTGTGAGCTCCTGGCAGTTCGACACCGCGGAACGTGGCTTTTCTACTCGCTTTGATGGTCCTCTTGATATGCGGATGGATCAACGGATGGAAAAGACAGCGGCTGATATCTTGGATACCTATACCGAAGAGCGACTCCATAAATTGTTTGAGGAAGCTGGAGAAATTAGAAATTCTAAACAACTGGCACGACATATTGTGGAGGGCAGGATTGCCGGAAAGATTAAGGATACCAACAGTCTCAAGCAACGAATTGCACCTGTGGTAAAAGGAAATCCGCAACGATACTTTGCCCAATTGTTCCAAGCGCTGCGGATAGAAGTGAATGATGAGTTTGGTGCACTCAAAGATTTTTTAAGCCAGTCGGCGCAATGCTTGCAGCCCAATGGTCGCTTGGCAGTCATCTCCTTTCATTCCCTTGAGGATAGGTTGGTAAAAACCTTTATGAAACGTGGGGTTTGGAAGGATGAAGTCAATGAATTTGGCCAGGTTACTAATCCTTCCCTACTCACTACAGTTGCTAAGAAGCCTATTGAAGCCGGTGCATCGGAACTAAATGCTAATCCTCGGTCGCGCAGCGCCAAACTGCGCATTGCTCAAAAACTATGAATCAGACAAAAGAACTAAAAAAGGAGAAAATCGGCCAAGAGGTGCTCACACCCGTTCAGAAAATTCGGACGGACATTAAAGCGCTTTGGGCAAAAGTGTCTTACAAAAGCTTTTTGGCCAATATGCCCTATGTCTCCTTCATTGCCCTGCTCACCGTAATCTATATCGGCAATAACCACCGAGCTGTAGAAATGCAGCGGGAATTAGGCAAGCAGCAGAAAGTATTGAAAGAACTCCGTTGGCGAGATATGGACACCAAGACCCGGTTAATGAATGCCAGAATGGAGACTAAGATTATCCGATCAGCAGAACCGCTGGGCTTGAAACCCTTAACCCTACCCGCCTACAGCATTCAAGTAGCCAAACAATAACCCTAGAGAAAAATTCCTCAAAACAAAATTCTACTCAACCCATGAATGTAAAGAAAGACATCCGGTTTCGTGTGTATATCGCCTTTACCTGCATGTGCATTATGGGGGTAGCCATCATATGTCGTGCAGCATACTTGCAGATAAAAGAAGGGAAGGAGCTGCGGCAAATGTCCTATAACATGCACATGAAGGCGGATACAATGTATGCGGAGCGCGGGAACATTTACACCGAGAATGGCGAATTATTATGCTCTTCGATTCCTCAGTTTGATATTCATCTGGATCCTACGGTAGTGAAAAAGGACAGTTTCTTTAAGTACGTCGACACCCTGTCTCGTGGTATTTATAGCATACTACAAATTAAAAGCCCGGCAATCATCAAGTCGGAATTGGTACGTGCCTACAATGATAGCAACCACTATTTCCGGCTAGCCAAAGACGTTACCTATGATAAATATTTGGCACTACGCTCCCTCCCAATTTTTAAGTTGGGGAAGCGTCGGGGTGGCTTCATTGCAGATGCCGATACAAAGCGCATCAATCCCTATGGGAGTTTGGCCTTTAGAACTATTGGTCTGTGGCGGAAGAATGCCCGCAATGTTGGTCTTGAAGGCACTTTTGATTCTGTGTTAAGTGGTACAAACGGAAGCCGATTGATGCAGCGGATGACCGGCGGAGTGTATATGCCGGTAGAAGGCACGGAGATAGACCCGCAGAACGGCGAAGATATTATTACAACGATTGACCTGAATATTCAAAACGTGGCCGAACATGCCATGATGCAAGTCCTAGAGAAGTACAATTGCTTGTATGGGACGGCCGTGGTGATGGAAGTGAATACCGGAAAAATTGCCGCATTGGTCAACCTCGGCTATGATACCAAAACAAATAGCTATTTAGAGAATCAGAATTATGCGCTCATTCCAGCCGAGCCCGGTTCTACATTTAAACTGGTCACCCTGATGTCTCTGCTCAATGATAAGCTCATTAACGTGAATGATATTGTGGATTGTGAGGGTGGTCGGATCCAATTTGGTCCACGGGTGATGAAAGATTCTCACTTTGGCTTGGGTAGAATTACCATTAGGGATGCCTATGCGCATTCATCCAACGCGGCAATGGCCAAGCTCGCTTGGCAATTCTATAGTAAAGATCCGGAGAAATATATCAAGCATCTAGAGGCATTTGGTATTGACAAGCGTACCGGAATTGATATTGCAGGTGAGCCTCGTCCCCATGTCATTAAGCCCGGTTCCAAGGAATGGAGTGGCACCACACTGCCTTGGATGGCTACCGGCTATGGCGTTATGATTAATCCTATCCGCACTGCAATGCTCTATAATGGTGTTGCAAACGGCGGTAAGATGATGCGCCCATATTTGGTGAGTGGAGTGAAGCAGTATGGAAAGGAAATTCAGCATTTTGATCCGGAAGTGATCATGCAAATGGGCGATTCAAGTGCCATTGCACAGATGCAGAGCTGTACGCGCGAGGTAGTCTTGAGTGGCACAGGTCGGCATATCAAAAGCCCCAACTATGAAATTTCAGGGAAAACAGGAACAGCACAAGTTGCCGACCTAATTGACGGAAAATGGTATGGTTATGGGGCAAAAATTTACCAAGGTTCTTTTGTTGGTTATTTCCCCTCCGATAAGCCACGCTATACAATTTGTGTAGCTATCCGGACGAAGCCACACTCCAGCTCTTATTATGGTGGCACGTTGGCAGCTCCTGTGTTTAGAATGATTAGCGATAAGATTTTTGCCAGTGGCATGGGTACTTGGAAATCACCTTTGGATAGTATCGAGAGAAGTACGAAGAAGGGCTACTATGGCCGACAAGCAACCGGCGCCAGCTACCAGGAGTTGATGGCCACCTTAGGCATGAAAGCTGCCAAGAATGTAGGAAACAATAGGGTGGTAGTACAAGCAGCAACTGACTCCAGTCAGCGCATGGTTCTTCGGGCAAAACCTGCCATTCGTGGTGTGGTTCCCGATGTGAGTGGCATGAGCTTGAAAGACGCGGTTTACCTTCTTGAAAAGCAAGGAATGAAAGTGTTGGTTGAAGGTCGCGGTAGCGTCCGGAGCCAAAGTATAGCCGCTGGTGTCGCCGTAGGTAATGGGCAATCTATCATCATTCAATTGGGTTAAGAAAGCATGATTTTGCTTAAAGACATATTATTTGCGGTACCGGTACAGGAGGTGATCGGCACTACTGATATTGCTATTAGTAGTGTAGCGCTTGATTCTCGGAAAGTAGCACCTGGAACGGCTTTCATTGCAATTAAAGGAGTCGTGAGTGATGGCCATTTATTTATTGCTAAAGCGATAGATGCGGGAGCTGTAGCGATTGTTTGCGAAGTATTCCCGGAAGAGTTGCATCCGCAGGTTTGTTATGTCCGGGTACCTGACGCATCAAATGCCGCAGGGTATATGGCGGATAGTTTTTTCGGTAATCCCTCGGCTTCCATGGAAGTGGTAGGGGTAACCGGCACCAATGGTAAGACGACAGTGGCCACCTTGCTTTTTCAATTATTTTCTGCATTAGGCTATACCTGTGGCCTTATTTCAACCGTTCAAAACCTAATCGGACAAGAAAAAGAACTAGCCACACACACCACTCCGGACGCGGTCTCTATTCAAGGCCTTTTGGCTAGAATGCAGGCTGCAGGCTGCACGCACGTGTTTATGGAAGTAAGCTCACACGCTATCCATCAACATCGGATTGCCGGTATCCGTTTTGCAGGAGGTGTCTTCACAAATATTACCCACGACCACCTAGATTACCATAAGACTTTTGAAGAATACCTAAGGGTGAAGAAGCGGTTTTTTGACGATCTGCCGGAAGCAGCATTTGCACTTTCAAATTTGGATGATCGGCGTGGTGCAGTGATGTTGCAAAATACTCCGGCTAAGAAGTTGACCTATAGCCTCAAGACCATGGCTACTGTCAAGGGGAAGATTGTTGCTAATACACTCGATGGGCTCGTTCTGGACATAAATGATATTGAAGTGCATTGTAGGCTCATCGGCATTTTCAATGCGTACAATCTTTTGGCGGTCTTCGGCGTGGCCACCATGCTAGGGCAGGAGCAGCATCAGATCCTTAAAGTGCTGAGCAATCTTTCCGGTGCCGCTGGCAGGTTTGAAAGCATACGCTCCGATAAAGACAAGCTCCTCGGAATAGTGGATTACGCACATACGCCGGATGCACTCTTGAATGTCTTGGCAACTATTAACCAAGTGCGCGTAGATGGCCAACAAGTCATTACAGTAGTCGGTTGTGGTGGCGACCGTGATAAAGCAAAGCGCCCAATTATGGCAGAAGTAGCTGCCACCCATAGCGCTAAGGTGATTTTAACATCGGACAATCCACGATCCGAAGATCCGGAGGTGATCCTGAATGAAATGGAGGCAGGTCTGAACCCAACACTTATCCGCCGAGTCCTGCGGATCACAGACAGAAAGGAAGCGATCAAGACGGCGGTGAGCCTCGCACAAACAGGGGACATCATTTTGATTGCCGGAAAAGGACACGAAACCTATCAAGAAATTAAGGGCGTTCGGCAGCACTTCGATGACCATGAAATCTTAAAAGAAGCATACAAGCAACAACAGCGATAGACAAACAACAACGACACAAAAAATAGTACAACCACTTTCGTAATCATTCATCCCATGCTCTACTACCTTTTTACCTGGCTGCGCGAACACTACGGCTTCTTTGGGGCAGGGGTGTGGTATTACATCACCTTCCGGACGGCCATGGCCATCATTTTATCCCTAGTGATTAGTATGGTGTTTGGAAAGCGTTTGATAGCCTATTTGCATCGCAAACAAATTGGAGAAACCATTAGAGACCTAGGTCTAGAAGGTGAAAAGCAAAAGAAAGGAACACCAACTATGGGTGGCCTCATCATCATTGGGGCAATTTTGATTCCGACACTGCTTTTTGCCCGGATTACTAATGTTTATATCATTTTGATGTTGGTGAGCACAGTTTGGTTGGGCTTGGTTGGTTTTTTGGATGACTATATCAAGGTGTTTAGGAAAAATAAGGAAGGACTGGCCGGACGGTTTAAAATAGCGGGCCAGGTAGGCCTGGGCATCATCATCGGTTCGGTGATGTATTGGAACAATTCCGTCGTGACCAGTAGAGATGTGACAAACGGGCAAACCGCTGTGTTTAATTCAACCGAAAAGGTAGTGTCTCAACCGAAGCCAAGAAAAGATGAGCAGGGTAGAGTACACATGGTGACTACAGTACAAAGCGCTGTGACGACTGTACCCTTTACTAAAAGCCATGAACTGAGTTTTGGGAAGATAGGTGGATTTCTAGGTGAGGTAAATCGGTATTGGCTTACACCCGTCCTGTACATCTTGTTTGTTACATTAATTATCACCGCAGTGAGCAATGGCGCCAATATTACAGATGGTATTGACGGCTTGGCAACAGGCGTCTCCGCCATTGCCGCCGTATGTCTTGGTGTGTTTGCCTACGTGTCCGGTAACTTCATTTTTGCTGCATACCTCAACATCATGCACATCCCAAATTTGGGAGAATTATCAGTCTTTATCGGTGCATTTATTGGTGCTTGTGTTGGGTTCCTTTGGTATAATGCCTATCCGGCGCAAGTGTTCATGGGAGATACCGGAAGTTTAGCCTTGGGTGGTATCATCGCCTCATTGGCTATCATCGTCCGCAAAGAGCTTTTAGTACCCATCATTTGTGGAATCTTTTTGGTCGAGAACCTGAGTGTAATGATGCAGGTAGCTTGGTTTAAGCATACTAAGCGTAAATATGGTGAAGGGCGTCGCATTTTTCTAATGAGCCCACTGCATCACCACTATCAAAAATTGGGGTATAACGAAAGCAAGATTACTGTCCGGTTTTGGATCGTCGGCATCATCCTAGCTGTACTCAGCATCGTTACACTGAAGCTACAATAAACGAAAGCATTTACTAAGAACATGAACAATCATAATGCCCATATTCATCAGGAGCGCACCGAAGCAGTAACTGCTTCGTCGGGCAAACTTGTGATATTGGGTGCAGCGGAGAGTGGTGTTGGCGCGGCTTTGCTCGGTAAGGCTCGGGCCTGGGATGTTTGGGTGAGTGATGGCGGTGCAATCAAACCAGCCTACAAAGAATTGTTGGATGCCGCTTCCATACCTTATGAAGAAGGTGGCCATACGCTACAAAATATCTTGAATGCCGACTGTATTGTAAAAAGCCCCGGCATCCCGGAGAAAGCCCCGATCATGAAGGAGATTCGAGCGCAGGGAATATGGGTAGAAAGTGAGATTGAGTTTGGCTTCCGCTATAAGGGGGCATCTAAAGTGATTGCTATTACTGGCTCCAATGGCAAGAGTACGACAACTAAACTCTGCTATCATATTCTCAAAGAAGCCGGATACAGTGTAAGTATGGTGGGCAATATCGGCAACTCTTTCGCAAAGCAAATTATCGAAGAACCTACTGAGTGGTATGTGATGGAGGTAAGTTCTTTCCAACTGGACGATACGCATCATTTTCAACCGGACATCGCGGTGTTACTCAATATTACCCCCGATCATCTGGACCGATACAACTACGATTTTTCCAACTACATCGCAGCGAAGTTTTTGATCGCAAAGAATCAAAATCAACACAACTATTTCATAATAAATGCAGACGACCCTGTCATCATGGATTATATCAACAAACATTCCTTTACAGTACCCATTTCACACATCACTATGCAGGATAAATTAGAAACAGCGATTGGTGCATTTCTACAAGAAGACAATATTCATTTCCGATATCAAGGGAATGACAATCAAGTATCCATTCATGATCTCACATTACCCGGAAAACATAATCAGCTCAACACAATGGCAGCAGGTATTTCAGCACAAATTGCCGGAATAAGGAAGGAAAAAATCAGAGCTAGCTTTTCCACGTTCGAAGGTCTGGATCATCGCTTGGAGTTTGTTGCCGCTGTTAGAGGGGTGCAATTCATCAATGATAGTAAGGCCACGAATGTCAACTCGGTTTGGTATGCCTTGGAAAGCATGAAGACACCAACAGTATTGATCTTGGGCGGACAAGACAAAGGCAACGACTATTCTGAACTAAGTGAATTAGTAAAAGAGAAAGTAAAAGCTATTGTTTGTCTTGGTGTCAATAATGCGCCGATTCATGCGGCGTTCGGACATGAAATAGCTTGCATGGAAGATGCTGCCAGTGCTGAGGAAGCCGTGCAAAAGGCCTTTCAGCTTGCATCCCCTGGCGATACTGTCTTGTTATCGCCCGCTTGTGCCTCCTTTGACCTATTTAAGAATTATGAAGACCGCGGCAATCAATTTAAAGCCGCTGTGAAAGCACTTTAGTCCCCTAATTAATAGCCTTAATAAAAGCCTACGACGATGCAACAAATCTTACAGAAACTCCGTGGTGATCGTGCCATTTGGTCAGTAGTCCTGATTTTGACGTTCTTTTCGTTGTTGGCTGTTTATAGCTCTACCAGATCCCTGGCATTTAAGCTAGATAAAAACGCGACCTATTATCTCGTGAAGCAACTTTCTGTACTTGCTGCGGGTTTAGTGATCATCTTTCTGGTACATCGGGTCAATTATACTGTTTTTGCTAAGCTTTCTGTATTGGCTTATTTGGTCTCAATACCCTTGCTTGCATACACTTTGTTCTTTGGAACTACCTATAACAATGGCTCCCGTTGGATCCGCCTCCCGGTCGTGAACCTCACCTTCCAGACATCGGATTTTGCCAAGCTTGTTTTGTTTATGTTTTTGGCTCGCTTATTATCTCAGAAACAAGGATCCATCAAAGATTTGAGAAAGGGTTTTTTACCGGTGTTGATCCCCGTGCTCCTCACCTGCGCACTCATTGCGCCGGCCAATCTGTCCACCGCTTTGATGTTGGGAGCCACTTGTTGCATCTTGTTTTTTATAGGTCGGGTGAATGTGAAGCATATCGCCATGTTGGCCTTGGCCGGAGTGTTTGGTGTGATCATGCTCTTTGCTGTATCAAAACTCACCGGTTTTGGTCGTGCTGCAACATGGGAGAAGAGAATAGCTGATTTTAGAGGCGGGACTGATTCAACTGGTCAAAAAGCAGAAGAGCCATTCCAGGGACTTCAAGCCAAGATCGCCATTGCTAATGGTGGCGTGTGGGGGCGAGGCCCCGGCCATAGTATGCAACGAGACTTTTTGCCTGAAGCCTATTCCGATTTTATTTTCTCTTCCATCATCGAAGAATATGGCCTGGTAGGCGGAGGTGTGCTCATCTTCCTTTATCTGGCGTTTTTATGGCGGAGCATCTTAATTTTTAGACGTTGTCCCTATGCCTTTGGTGCCTTCCTAGCAGTTGGTTTGAGTATCACACTTGTGTTTCAAGCCATGCTTAATATGGCGGTGAATGTGCACCTGGTACCCGTTACCGGCCTTACCCTGCCAATGGTGAGCATGGGCGGGTCATCGATTTGGTTCACGTCAATCGCTATTGGCATCGTGCTTTCTGTGAGTAGGTATGTGGACGAAATGGAAGGAAAGGATGGCATGGGAAATACAATTAGTGATACCACCGGTAGCGACGAAGATGACGATACAGATGGCGACAATGGCGGAAGTGGCCAGCCGGAGCAAGCTACTCCACCTACCGACTTGCTACGCAAAGCACCCTTACCCAGCCCTAAGACAAAGCGAACTCTTGAACCAGCATTGGCCTAATTGAAATGGAAAAGCAAATTCGACTCATCATTGCAGGTGGCGGCACAGGAGGGCATATTTTCCCGGCTGTTGCTGTGGGCCATGCTGTGCAACGACTTAGCCCCGATGCCGCGATTCTTTTCGTGGGCGCTGAGGGGAAGATGGAAATGGAGAAGGTGCCCCAAGAGGGTTTTCAAATCATTGGATTGCCCATTGCCGGTCTTGACCGGAGTAATTTTTTGAAAAACCTTTCGCTTCCACTGAAAATGTTGAAAAGCGCAATTAAAGCACGAAACATTATTCAGCAGTTTCAACCAAATATCGTGTTGGGTGTGGGTGGATATGCCTCCTTCCCACTCCTGAATGCGGCGCAGCAATTGGGAGTCCCAACGGTCATTCAGGAGCAGAACTCTTATGCCGGAAAGAGCAATAAACTTCTTGCGAAAAAAGCCGAGAGAATTTGTGTGGCCTATGACGGAATGGACAAGTTCTTCCCCAAGACGAAATTGATGAAGACGGGCAATCCAGTTCGGAAGTCGATAAGCAAGGCAACTGTTTCGCAGACAGATGCAAGGCAAAAATTGCAGCTACTTCAAGATAAGAAGGTATTGCTGGTTGTAGGAGGAAGCTTAGGTGCAAAGTCCATCAATGAGGCTGTGGGCAATGGCCTGGAAGCGTTGGTAGCGGGTGGTTTACAGGTTATTTGGCAGTGTGGAAAGCCTTACTTGGAAACAGCAAAGCAACAAGCTGCCCCCTTTGTAGGTAGCGTGCAGGTACAAGAGTTCATCCGAGATATGGCTACCGCCTATGCTGCTGCCGATTTCGTCATCTCCCGTGCAGGTGCTTTAGCCATCGCAGAGTTATGTATTGTGGCAAAGCCGGTCGTGTTTGTGCCCTATCCTTTCGCCGCAGAAGACCATCAGACAAGCAATGCGCAAGCATTGGTAGAAAAAGAAGCTGCCATTATGGTGCCCGATAAGGACGCGGCCACAATGCTCGTTCCGATTCTTTTTGCACTGATTGCCGACCAGGCAAAACAAGTACGGATGCAGGAAGCCCTTAGCGCACTGGCAATTGATGATGCTGATGAAAGAATAGCTAAAGAACTTTTTGAATTAGCCCACGTTTCCCCTCAAAATCTAAACGCACAATGAACCTAAGCAAATTCCAAAAAGTCTATTTTCTGGGTATCGGTGGTATCGGTATGAGTGCGTTGGCACGCTTCTTTATGCAGCGTGGCGCAGAGGTTCGTGGCTATGATCGTACTGAAACGGAACTAACCAAGCAACTGGTCAAAGAAGGGGCGACAATTCATTATTCTGATGAGGTTGCTTTACTCTGGCAAGATGCCGACCTAGTTGTGTACACTCCAGCTATTCCAAAAGATAACCAGGAATGGAATTGGTATATCCAGCAGGATTTTTTGGTGAAGAAACGCAGCGACGTGTTGCAGTGGATTACGGAAGCCATGCATGCCGTAACAGTTGCCGGTACTCATGGTAAGACAACAATTAGTACCATGATCGGGTACTTAATTCGGGAAGCAGGTGCAGGGTGCAATGCTTTTCTTGGTGGGGTATCGGTGAACTATGGCACCAATTATTGGTCTAGTGATAAAGATCTGGCTGTAGTGGAAGCGGACGAATATGATCGTTCATTTTTGAAATTATCCCCTGATGTAGCCGTGCTCAGCTCTATGGATGCGGATCACTTGGATATTTACGGCACTCTGGAGGCACTGGAAGCAGCATTTATACAATATACCAAAAACATCAAGCCCAATGGGACACTGTTGGTGAAGCATGGCCTACGGCACGGTGCCTTGCTTACTGGGCCGACTACCTTGACCTATTCCCTTCAGAATGACGCAGCAGATTGCTTTGCGGAAGATATCCGTCAGGACAATGGTGGCTATCATTTTCACTTCGTGCAGGGCGAAACCCGAATCGAAAACCTTTGGCTGCCCATCGGCGGAATGCACAATGTTGAGAATGCTGTTGCGGCAATCGCCGTAACACAAATACTTGGCCTACCCTCCGAACAAGTGAAGCAGGCATTAGCCGGCTTCAAAGGAGTGAAACGTCGCTTTGAGTATATTCTACGGACCGAAGCTGTCGTTTATATTGACGACTATGCCCATCATCCCGAAGAGCTGGCCGCGCTGATCAAAAGTGCAAAACATTTATTCCCGAATCGTCGTTGTGTGATAGCGTTTCAACCACATTTGTTTTCGCGTACCCGAGACTTGGCAGAAGGTTTTGCCCGTGCACTAGATGCCGCCGATGAAGTACTCCTCCTGGATATTTATCCTGCACGGGAATTGCCAATCTCAGGCGTCACATCGGACACGATAGCCCAACTTATGACTAATCCGGCACACATTATTCTGAGTAAGGCGGGTTTGCTGGAGTATGTAGCTCGGGCACCCTTGGATTTAATGATCACTTCCGGCGCAGGAGATATTGATAAACTCGTACCCGAAATTGCTCAAATTCTTAGTAAAAAGTGACAGGATTCTAATCTAAAACAAGACGAAAAACTCATCAAAAAACAACAGCTTATCAACATATTCACGAACACAGTTTTTAACTATTAACATGGCAGCGCAACACAAAATATCTATTCGTAAAATCATCCAGACACTGGTGACACTGATCCTAGTGGCCGGCGTGGTGATGGCTATGAAGCGTGCCGACCATCAGTTCCGTGGGCGGAAAATAAAAGAGGTACAAATCTCTATTCAAAAGCCTTCAGGCGTGGGTTTTGTGGATGAAGCCTCCGTCCGAGAACAACTTTTTGAGAACCGACATTTTAACCCATTGCAGGAAGCAGCATCCTCCGTTGATGAGCATACACTAGAAAGCATTTTGATAAGCAATCCTTGGATAGAAAATGCACAAGTTTATACCGATGCAAACCGAGTTATGCACATCATACTCACACAAAGAGTGCCGGTCGCAAGAATATTTGAACAGGACGGAAACAGCTACTATCTTGACCACGTTTTGCAGGTAATGCCGATATCGAATCACTACACTCATTACACGCCTGTAGTCACTGGAGTTCCACAACTCCACAAAGATTCTGCCTCCCTAATTCTCAAAGGAAAAATTGTCGGGTTGGTGAATCGGCTCGGCAAAAATTCGTTTTGGTCGGCACAAATTGCTCAGATCGACATCAATGAAGATGGTGAATTTGAACTTATACCGGTTCTGGGTAGCCAGCGCATCATTCTCGGAGATACAACACGTCTGGATGCCAAGCTAGCAAAGCTTTTGGCCTTTTACAAACAGATTCAGAATAAGGTGGGATGGGACAAGTACACTAAGATCGATTTGCGCTTCAAAGATCAAGTCGTAGCCTCTCCAAGCCTTCCTTGGAAACGACCAAAAGATGCCGCCTTTACCAACATGAGTTGGTTGACTGCAATCATGGAGACAGCCCAGAAAACGGAATCCGGGCCGGGCGGAGAAGCAGGAAAGGATGTGGAGACGCCCAATGCAGAAGGTCAGGGTGCAACTAAAACACCCAAAACGGAGAAAATGCCAGCACAAGCTGCCCCAGCTTCATCAGAAGCAAGTGTAAAAGCAAAGAAGCAAGAGGCGGCCACCGCGCACGCAGCAAAACCAAAGCAAAACAACAACAACAAACAAGAAAAAAATACGAAAGCCCATGTCAGATAGCAAGAACACCAAGGAAATGGAGACCAATACTCAAAGCAATAAAAACCCCATCATTGTGGGGCTAGATATAGGCACTACTAAAGTAGTCGCCATCGCAGGACGAAAGAATGAATTCGGCAAACTGGAAATTCTAGGTTTCGGAAAGGCAGAAAGTGCCGGCGTGAGCCATGGCGTAGTGATGAATATCGAACAATGCATCAGGAGCATTGAAGAATCAATTAAACGCTGTTTAGATAGTAACCCGTCCCTCGAGATTAACGATGTGTACGTGGGCATTGCCGGCCAACATATCAAGAGCCTGCAAACCCGTGGTGACCGGGTGCGGGTGAGCGCAACTGAGGAAATAAATAAGGCGGATATAGACCTCCTCATTCATGACCAATACAAAACTTACTTACCTGCCGGCGACCAAATCATAGATGTAATCCCACAAGATTTTGTTGTGGACAATACACCCGCTGTTCTGGATCCTATCGGCATGAGTGGTGTAAAAATTGGTGCCAACTTTCATATCATCTCTGGCGATAAGAACGCTATTCGCAATATCGGGCGCTGTGTGGACAAGAGTGGGCTCAAGATCCGGGACCTCGTACTTCAACCACTCGCCTCAGCCGCAGCCGTGATGAATGATGAAGACCTGGAGGCAGGTGTGGCCATTGTGGACATTGGCGGTGGCACTACCGATTTGGCTGTCTTTTATGACGGAATGCTGAAGCATACTGCGGTAATTCCCTATGCCGGCGTGAATATTAGCAATGATATCCGCAATGGACTCGGCGTCTTAAAAGCACAAGCGGAGCAACTTAAGACACAATTTGGTACGGCATTGGCCAATGAAGCAAATGCAAACGCTTTTATTACCATCCCCGGCCTGCGTGGTATGCCCGCAAAAGAAATCTCCGTAAAAAATCTAGCCCATATTATCCAGGCTCGTATGACAGAGATTTTGGACCATGTTGTCTATCACCTCAAACTGGTGGGCTTGGATAGAAAATTACTTGGAGGCATCATCTTAACCGGCGGCGGTGCTCAGCTGAAAAATTTGATTCAACTCACCGAGTATGTAACCGGTATGGGGGCTCGTCTTGGTTATCCAAATGAACACTTGGCGGGTAGCAATGCGGAAGGTCTTCAGAATCCGATGTTCGCGACCTGTGTTGGCTTGATATTACGCGGATATCACGACTTCGAAACCGGCAGATTGCGCCATATCGGGGAAGGAGGGAATGTCATTCACCTAGGCGGAATTGAAGCTATTGAAGTGAGCTACCTGACTGCCGGTGTGCCCAAACCGGATCATCAGGCGGGAGTGGGAGCAGAAATTGATTCCAGCAATGCGGTACCGGAGAGCAAAGACGAGGCAGCCATTCGTGGAGAACGCCGGAGTCAGAAATTCGGAAAGCTATTCGATGGTTTGAAAAACAAGTTCATTGGGCTATTTGAAGATATCGAAGACCAAAAAATGGACTAAGAAAAAACACACAACACCCATTATTTATAATCAGTAAAATTCACAACAACAACTATGATACATTTTGAAATTCCCAAAAACCAATCCTCTATCCTCAAGGTAATCGGTGTAGGCGGGGGCGGCGGTAATGCCGTAAATTACATGCACAATTTGGACCTTGATGGTGTAGATTTCATCGTATGTAATACCGACTCCCAAGCACTGGCAAATAGTCCCGTACCCAACAAGATTCAACTTGGCCCTCATCTCACTCAGGGGCTTGGAGCCGGTGCGAATCCCGAAATCGGAAAGCAAGCTAGCGAAGAAAGTTTTGATGATATTTCTAAAATACTCAAAGTAAATACCAAAATGGCCTTTATCACTGCCGGTATGGGCGGCGGTACTGGTACCGGAGGTGCGCCAGTTGTTGCAAAAATTTGTAAAGACCTAGGTATCCTTACAGTAGGGATTGTTACGACTCCTTTTACCTATGAAGGGCCAAAACGGATGAAACAAGCCAAAGAAGGTATTGCCCGTCTGCGGGAACACGTGGATACCATATTGGTGATTTCTAATGATAAACTTCGGCAACAGTTTGGCAATCTACCCTTTTCTCAAGCCTTTGGGAAGGCGGATAATGTTTTGGCTACAGCTGCCAAATGTATCACTGATGTGATCACCACCTCCGGCGATATGAACCTTGACTTCGCAGATGTGACCACTGTAATGCGGAATGGCGGTGTGGCCATCCTAGGCAGTGCAGCAGCAGGTGGCGAACATAGAGCAATGAAGGCAGTGGAAGAAGCCATAGCCTCTCCTTTACTTAATGATAGTGATATCCGTGGGGCAAAGTGGATGTTGCTCAATGTCACCTCTGCTCAAGGAGAGTTTGAACATACCCTGGATGAACTGGATGAAATCCAAGCTTATGTACAAGAACGTGCAGGCGACAACTGCGACATCATTCTGGGCCTTGGTCATGATCCGGCACTAGAAGATAAAATCGGTGTGACTGTAATTGCAACAGGATTCGATTATAAGGAAGTGAAAGATTTGCCTGAGCGGGTAAGAGAGGAAGATCGTAAAATAGTTGTTGCGCTCGGCGATACTGAAGGGGAAACCGTCTTTCAAAAAGTACCAACATTTAGCGCGCCAAGCGTGCCAGTGGATGCTTTAGCTCCTCGTCTGGTGGACAACTTACCCTATCAATCAGAAACTCCTCGCCTGAAACCATTGCCTTTTGAAGTGGAGCATTCAGTACGGCAACAGTTTACTTTGGATCAAAATGAGGCGATAATGCCATCAGAAACAAAAGCAGAACAACCAACCACAGAGGATACTAATGGCTTCCAACTTACAATAAAGGAGGAGACAAGTAATAGCAGTTTGGTTGATAGCTTCACCATCGGTAGTCACACCCTTACTCCGGATGAGCTAGCTGAAAAGCAAAGGTTTGAAGCACAAAAGCAAGCGCTGGAAGAGCGTGCGGAACGCTTGCGCCGATTGAGCTTTAATATGAAGAACGGAAATGGGAATGATGAAATGGAAAGTATTCCGGCCTACCAACGGCAGAATATGGAATTGCCTGCATCTGCAGGCTCTAGCGATAATGGCTACCTCAGCAGTATCAGTGTTGGTTTAAATAGCGGCCAAGAATACGGTCAGGCTGGCTTGCAAACAATTAATACATTCTTAGACGGGAAGAAGCCGGATTAGGCACATTTAAGAGGTTTATGGATAACAGCTTCGCCACTCGGATTCGGGTGGCGATTTTGTTTAGGGCCATTGGTGCGAGTTGAGCAATAATGTATATTGCCATATTAAATTGTTTGCCTTGGACGTAAATTTGACTTCTTTTGAGAAAGTGCAGGGAAAGCAAATTCGATTTGTAATTGTAGAAGATCAACGAATTGATGAATTGAGTTTACTTGCACTCACTCAACAACAACAAGATTGGCTTCATCTGGCAACAGCATCAGATATTGCCGAAGGCCTGACCTATATCAAAAACCTACAACCGGATCTTGTTTTTATGGATATTGATATCCCGGGTGGCTCTGGTGTAGAATTGGCTAAAGTGCTTGCGGGACAAATACCAATGTTGGTTTTCAGTACTTCTCATGATGAATATGTATTGGATGCGTTTCAACTTGCGGCTTTAGATTATTTACTGAAACCAATATCGAACCTTCGCTTTGCGCAAACTGCACTTCGGATCAGCGAGTATTGGCAAATGCGGCAAAGCGCTGATGCGTATAAATTGGTAATTGAAGGTGCGGCAATTTTTGTTAAAGATGGATATAACAAACACAAAGTGTCCCTCAAAGAAATTTTATATTTGGAAGCGATGCAGGACTATACCAAAATTGTAACGAATGGCCAGAAGTATATGGTTAATATGCCCCTTTCTACTTTTCTACAGCAATATTCAAATTTTCAGTTTCTTAGAATACACCGAAGTTATGCCGTGTTGCAATCGCATATTGTCCGAGTGAGCACTAGTGAAATTATTGTTTCGGACGCTATCCGTTTGCCGGTCGGGAAGACTTACCGGATGGCAATTTCTCAATACCTAAATACCGGCATTTGAACAAAATATTACTTACGCTTTTTTTAGGCTTACTGTCCTATCATTTTACATTGGCCCAAACGCCTGACCAGGCATTTATTCAAATGCTCGATTCATTGAATAATCGGGATGAGTTTGAACAATCAGCAGCTCTTGCACAACGAGAGTTGTCAAAACCTAACCTTAATTTAGACTTTAAGGCTAGCTTGCAATACTATGTAGGGTATGCGTTTAGGTTCAGCAATCCAGGCGTTGCAGAGCCTTACCTGAAAAAATCATTGATTAATGCTCGGCATGTCGGTAATTCCAAATTAATTTTTGATAATCTGGAGTCGCTCAATGAATTGTATTGTAACCTGCCAGAAAAAGAAAAGGAGCGGGATAAGATAGCGGAGCAGTTGCGTGCTATGTTGGACACTGCTCAAACTCCAAAAATGCTGAATAGGTTAAATACAGCTATGTCCAGCTATTATGGTGTACTAGGATACCACGAAATGCAATTACAATGTGATATTAAGGCATTGGATGCAATGATTCAAGAAAATCGGGATAGGAATTTAAATGGTAATGATAGTGCTAATCGACTGATTGCCTACATGCGCGTTGCCTCCAGCTATCTTGAAATTAAGCAATATCCAAAAGCTGTAGAGTATCTGCTTCTTGGGCGGCCAAATGCTCCGGTACGGCAACCCAGCTTGTTTACCTTTTATTTTAGAGATGCCGCTATAGCCTACCTTGGTATTGGGGAAGTAAAAACAGCTGAACTATATGCAGATAGCCTTTTAGCGCTACAAAGCCTGCCCAATGTTATACCCGGAGATGTACGGGATAATTATAACGCGATCAAACTGACACTTGCCGATCATTATCTTGGTATTGGGAAACAAGATAGTGCTCAATTTTTTCTAGCAGGCATCCTGCCGATTAAGGATACGAGCCAAGTGAATCCTTACGTCATAAATGCCTTAAACCTCGCGCTAGGAAAGCTTAAAATGCAGCAGGGGCATTATGCAGAAGCGCTACAAAATTTCGGGAGGTCGGAGGCCATGTTCCAATCTATGAATAAGGAAGACTATGTTCAGATTCTCCGATTGATTGCAGAATGCTATACAGGCATTGGAAACCTAAAAATGGCAGTTAGCTACTATCAGAAGTATGTACCCTTAAGAGATACACTTTATCTACAAGCCTCGAAACAATCAATAGCATCGGCTGAAGCGAAATTCCAAAATAAAGAAAAGCAAATCCGCATAGCAGCACAAAGCTTACAATTGGCCGATGTCCGGAAACAAAGGTTGTTGATGATTGTAGGTTTAGTTTTATTGGGACTTGCTTTTGTATTGTTATTAGTCATTTACCGGAATAAGAAAAAGAATGCAGAAATCCTGGCAGTAAAGAATAGAGCCTTGGATGAGGCGAATTCAACTAAAGCGAAGCTATTCAGTGTTATCGGCCATGATTTACGTTCGCCAATAAACCAGGTGTATCAGTTCTTGAAATTGCAACAACAACATCCGACTCTTATTGATGAAAAAGAAAAGGAACTATTAAGTGCCAAAATTCAATCGGCCACAGGCACGCTCCTAGAGACGATGGAAGACCTATTGCTTTGGAGTAAGACGCAAATGGCTTCATTTTCAGCAAGCGTGCAAACGGTACCGCTGCTGCCTGTCGTCCAACAGTGTAAGGCTTTGTTACAACTAAATATCGACGCAAAGCAGCTTTCCGTTAATGTAGCAGTTACTCCGGATGTAAAGGTTCAGACGGATGCGTATTTCCTTCAAATCATTCTTAGAAATTTGCTTCAAAACGCGTTAAAAGCAGCTCCGAATAACACTTCTGTGGATGTTGTTTTTTCAGGAAATTGTTTGAAGATTATCAATACTGGAATCAGTTTTAAACAGCAGGACTATTTAAATGCCCTTTCCGATAATACTACTTCCCTTTCCGGTATGGGCCTAAAGTTGGTCGACGAACTCTGTAGGAAGGTAGCCCTTCGGCTAGATTTTGAAGAGCGTGAAGAGGAACGCACGGTTGCTATTTTGAGATTTTCTTAGGCGAATTGCCCTCAAGTCTTTTTCCGCAGATCAGCTCATTAAATTGTTTTGCCTATGGGCTGTTTTCCATTCAGCGGTTTTTTCTTCCATTGAGCGGCTTTTTAAACGCCAGGCTTATCTGAGTTTTTATGTTTGGCGGGAATTGCGGAAAGCTCCGGTTAAAGGAGCATTCATTTACCAATTTCTAGATCCCCAAAAAATTTAAAGACATGAAGAAATTCCTGCTTATTACCCTGTTCCTATATCCCTTAAGTGATTGTATGGCCCAAAATGTGGGCATCGGAACCAAGATCCCTCAGTTTCCGCTTACTGTAAAAGACTCAACGTCCGCCGGAGGAATCGGTATTGCTAATGTATCCCCTAATGGCCAAGTTGCACTAGGCACCTATGTGGACAACTATGGGGCAGCATTTATACAGACTCATACAGACAACGATCTCTGTTTTGCTACCAATAATGGAGGAGTAGCTTTGGTATTGAAGAAGAATACCGGGTACTTTGGTATTGGCACCTTTACGCCAAAAGCAAGGCTACATGTGGAGGATAGTTCTGTCGTCTTTGGGGGTTACTACAGCTTCAATCCCAATCCTTCCGCGCCACCCATTGAAGGCCAAGGAAAGCGAATGATGTGGTATGCCCAGAAGTCGGCGTTTCGTGCAGGGTATGTTTTGGATACTGCGTGGGATAAAGACAATATTGGTGAATTTTCCACCGCTTTTGGTGAAAATACACAAGCCTCTGGGCAGAATTCTTTTGCAGCAGGTATCGACACTCGCGCTCTCGGCTTTAACGCCACAGCATTTGGAAATTTGACGGAAGCTAGAGCAAAGTTTTCGTTTGCACTAGGGAGCAACACACTAGCGAAAGCTAATTACGGAATGGCTTTGGGATATTACAATGATACTTCGGACAACCCAAACCCCAATACCATTGCCGCAACTGATAGGCTTTTACAAATTGGTAACGGCAATGTAGGTGTCCGCAGCAACGTACTGACTATACTGAGAAACGGAAACATGGGTGTTGGGGTATTGGCACCGAGCGCCAAGTTAGAAGTAAATGGTAATGCAGTAATATACGGGAATACAACATTGACTGGAACAATCAAAGTGCAAGGTGGCGTTCCGGGTGCGGGTAAAGTATTGACGAGTGATGCAGTAGGCACAGCATCATGGCAGCCCACAAGCACCCCAACGTCAATTTCCAATTCAGGCTTTTTCGCCGCAATAGATGTTAATAAACTCACGGGGATTACCAGTGGTGTAGCGGACACCATTCCCTTTGATGCCACTTCGGGCAATACCAATTTAAGCTACGCATTTGATGATGGTAATAATTTTACGTCGGGGAGGTATACTGTTCCTACCACCGGGTTTTATCATTTCGAGTGGTCCCTTCGGTTTTGGGGTAATAGTGCATCCCAAGACGGATTAGTAACCGTGCAGATGAAGACCAATACGAGTTCCACTACTTATTGGCGCAATAATATTTACAACGGGAAGACAGTTCCGGCGTGTTCTGGAAGTATCAACCTGAAACTTCAAGCTGGCGACAAAGTCATCTTCATACTAACGCAAAATTCCGGACAAACCCAAAACTTTTTCAACACCGCAGATTCACGCCTGACGGGCTATAGGATTTATTAGCAAAGTGTTCCTAAGTCTTCATTTGGGGGCTAAAAGTATTCTGGTGCGTACATCATTGGTTTCGTTCAGCGGTTTATTTGGTCGTTCGGCGGTTTCTTATTCGATCCTTATTCCCTTCCGAATATGTTTGTTCCACCAGTCTGTAAACAAGGCACAGCATCACTATCCTTCCTGTAACAATTCAAAAAAAAATTACGATGAAAAAGAAAGCTTTACTTTCGTTATTCTTATTTAGCTCCATTGCTGCCATGGCGCAGAATGTTGGTGTGGGTACTAAAATCCCTAAGTACGTCCTCACTGTAAAAGATACGAACAATACGAGTTTAGGGCAAGGTTTTGCCCAGATATCACCCGACGGAACAATTGCTGTCGGCACCTTCGTCGACAACACTTATGGGGCATATATCCAAACTCATACCAATAATAACTTGAACTTTTCCACCAATAACATGGCGGCACAAATGACCCTGCAGAAGGGCAATGGATTTTTAGGTATTGGTACCGAAACTCCAGCACAAAAACTGGATATAAAGAAGGGGCGACTTCGGTTTAGTGGTAATGTTTCTTCTGGGATTGCTCCGGGTATCGAATTCACAAAAGCTGATGAAACGACGGTCAATGGATTCCTAGGAACCTTTAATGACACGACTATGGGTTTCTATGGTTTCACAGGAGCAGGCTGGAAAATGCTTTTCAATACCAATACCGGGAACCTGGGCTTACAAGGAAATACTAACCCATTGGCGCCATTGTCGTTTGCAAACACGGTTGGGCCTAAAATTGAATTTTATAATAGCGGTGTAAACAATCGGTACGGAATCGGTTTACAAGGCTATCTTATGCAGTTTTATGCAGGAAGTGCTTCGGATAATATCGCATTTGGGTATGGTAGTAGTAGCTCCTTCACAGAATTGATGCGCATAAAGGGCAATGGTAATGTGGGTATTGCTACCGCAAATCCATCAGAGAAACTGGAAGTGGCTGGAAACATGAAGCTCACGGATACGTTAAAAGTACGCCGGGTAGCGGTGCTTGGCACGGTAGCCAACTATCCGTTGACTGTTCAGGCGGATGGCGAGGGTGTAGGACAAATAAGTAGTAATGGGGCAAATGCAGTTGGGTTTAGCGTAAATAGTACTAATGCCTATGTACAAACCCATACTGCAACAGATTTGAACTTTACTACCAATAATGGTGGTGCCAAAGTGACCCTTCAGAACAGTACCGGAAATCTGGGCATTGGCACTCAAAACCCCTCCACCAAATTGGAAGTTAATGGTACCACCAAGACTACAAATTTGATAATGACTACAGGTGCAGGTGCCGACAAGCTATTGACTAGTGACGCCTCAGGTAACGCTAGTTGGAAGGAGAGCCCGACAAAAGCAGATGCTGCGATGACCTTTATGATTCCCAACAGTTCTCATCCTCTGGGCTGGCAAAGCGTGTCTTCCGGCACCGCAGTTACGGTTCCGTTTCAGGACAATGTGTCCGGCACCGCTGGATTTGATAATGGTAATAATTTCAATAATACTACCAAGGCGTATACTGTGCCCTCAAATGGCTTCTACCATGTTTTCACGAGTTTAAACCTCAATAATTTAATAGCGGCCAGCGGTGGGGCGATTCAAGTTCAAATCTTGGTCACCCGGGGTAGTGCCACAACGAGTTATACGGTCCATCAAAGTTACCTCGACAATGGCGACTATCTGCCTGCTAATGTGAATGGCGTGTATGATATGCCCTTGCAAGCAGGTGATGTCGTGAAAATTCAATTCTATCAATCATCCGGGGTTACCCAGTATATGATTCCGGGAGAAGGCACTGGTTTTGCGTTGTACAAAATATTCTAGTTCCTTTTTTGATTTATCAATCTTCAGTTCGTTTGAGCTGCTCAGCCCCTATACTCGATATCCAATCTTTAAATAAATCACTATGAAAAGCATTATTACCCTTTCGCTGCTCTTGTTCTTATACACATCAAGCTGGGCGCAGCTCTATATTCAAAATGGAGCTTCGCTAATCTCCGTAGGGAATGCCTTGCTCACCTTAAAGAATGCTGACCTAATCAATGAAGGTACTTTTGTACAGAATGCGGGAAGTACTACTTTGATATCCGGTACTGCCAACACTAGGGTAGCTGGGGTTGGTACATCTGTTTCAAATTTTGACACACTTGTAATCGCTAAATCGGGAGGTGCTGCCCTCATTCTTCAGGATACTACAATGGCCAAAACGGCCGTGATGTTCAGTGAAGGTAACATAGACTTGAATGGTTACAACATGAGACTAGCGCCAAATGCGGTATTACTCAACGAGTCGGAAACAAGTCGGATTACCGGATCTACAGGTGGTTTCGTTGAAATAACAACAACCTTGAATGCCCCAACAACTGCTAATCCAGGTAATTTGGGGGCAATAATTTCTAGTACCCAAAATTTAGGAAGTACAACTATCCGCCGTGGGCACACAAGCCAAGTGAATAGTACAAATTCCGGGAACAGTATACTTAGGTTCTTCGATATTCTCCCGAGTAATAATTCGGGATTGAATGCAACACTCCAGCTCAAGTACTTTGATGCGGAGCTAAACTCTTTGTCTGAATCGGGGCTATGCCTTTGGAAGAGTAAGGACACGATTCATTGGAAGAATGAAGGATATTCTAGTAAAAGCGCTGCGAGCAACTTTGTTGAGAAAATGGGAATCCCTGATTTTTCTCGTTGGACCCTGTCGTCTATGAGTAACCCCTTACCTCTGGCACTAATCAATTTTTCTGGGAAGTGTGATGGTGGTAAAGCTCAATTGAATTGGCGCATTTCATCGCCTGCTTCGGTAGCAATGTTTGAGGTGCAGCGAAGCGAGGATGGTGCTAAATGGGAGCCAGCAGAAATGATAGCTGCTCAGGAAGCTCAGTCCGACTATCAATTCCAAGATAGGGCAGGGGGGCAATATTTCCGAATAAATTTGATTGGTAGGGACGGTACCCGCCAAAGCTCCAATGTGCTGCAAGTGTCTTGTGGTGGAGCTGCTGAAGACTTGAATTTGTACCCGAACCCTGTTGCATCAGTGGCCAATGTGCAAGTTGCTACACAAACAGCATCCGAGGTGGAATTGCAAATTTTTGGAGCAAATGGGGCGCTAGTCTTGAGTAATACCAAAAAGCTACATTCAGGAATACAGGAGTTTGTTCTTCCGTTGGCACAGTTGGCACCGGGGATCTATTGGTTGAAGGCAAGATGGGCTGAAGGCGGCTATCAGAAAATGGTTCAGTTTGTAAAACAGTAGTTCACCTAGGCTAGCGGCAAGGGATATTGATCGTATTAGGGTGGCCAATAGCTCTCGTAGGAATGCCGATGATTTTGTCTGATAGGGTACAAGCAACTACTTTATTGGGCAGATAGTTGGGACAGTATCTTCTTCCTGTGAGTGCGCCGAGTGTTTGCTATGCTCCCGCGTCAGGGATAGCAGTGGAAATCCTTTGCCTGCCAAGCATTGTGCGTGGGGCAAAGATTGGAACGGATAGCCCGCCCGGACGCCCAAATTCTCAGATTTATGCGTTGGAACTAGGGCAGAGGGGTTTCGGATTTTTGTGCTGCATCATCTGGTTTGTTACTTCTTTTTAACCGTTTGTAGTAGTAGAGTAGAAAGAAGCAGAGGAGGATGTCGAAGGGGAATACGGTGCTGCCAATGCTGCGCCAGTCGCTGGTTTCGGGCGTTAGGAATTGAAGGCAGAGGTTGCCTGCAGCAAGGAGAATGTAGAGGATGGCAGGGAGTCGGCGTTGGGTGATGCTGACGCCAATCCAAAATAGGGAATAGAGCAGCCATTCCAGAACGGTGCCGCCGGGGATGAAGCTGAAGAGGTCGCCGGAGCGGGCAAATCCAACTGCTGCAACTGCCAACATGAGCACATGAAAAAGGGCTAGGAGCGGGAATAAGACGGGCATTCCGGTCCAGATTTTCCTAAAAGAAAGTGCCATTTATTTTATCCGATTTTCGGGAGAAATGTATCCAGTTGTTGTGTGTTCGGCTGGGGCTCATTTACCCAAGGCATTGAGCACGTCGTACTTTGTGAGGATATGGTAGTTGCCACTTTCATCCTGTGCGAGCACGGCGCCATTGTCTTTGTTAATGTATTTGGTGAGTCGGTCAATTGGGGTGTCCATAGGCACTACAGGCAGTGGTTTTTCCATGACACTGCTCACGCGTTGTTCCCGTAAGTTGTCTTCTTCCAGCATCCGTTTGAACAAGGCTTCCTGGGTGATGGCGCCAATCATTTCGCGGTTTTCCTCTACCGGTATCTGCTCGATGTCATATTTCTTCATAAGTGCCAAAGCATCGCCGATACTTGCTTCTTTGCCGATGGTGACCAAGCGCCGCCGACCTAGGCCGCCGATCAAGTCTTTTACCGTATTTACATCCAGGAAGCCGCGATCCAGCATCCATTCATCGTTATAGATCTTACCAACATACCGGCTGCCATGATCATGGAAGATCACGACTACGAAATCGTCTTTCTTTAGCTTGTCTTTCAACTGGCGCAAACCCGCGATAACGCTCCCAGCGCTGTATCCAACGAATATACCTTCTTCCTTGGCTATGCGTCGGGCCATCACAGCGCCATCTTTGTCGGTTACCTTTTCAAAAAGGTCGATAGCCTCATGCTGGTAGTTTTGTGGTAGGAAGTCTTCCCCGAAACCTTCACTCACATAGGGGTGCACTTCCTTCATATCCAGCTCGCCGGTATCGAACCATTTTTTCAATAGTGAGCCGTAGGTGTCGATAGCCCATACTTGAACGTTAGGGTTTTGCTCTTTGAAATATTTTCCCAAGCCGGTAACGGTGCCGCCGGTGCCTGCTGCTACTACGAGATGGGTTACTTTTCCATCGGTTTGATTCCAGATTTCGGGTCCGGTTTGTTCATAGTGTGCCAAACGGTTGGCTAGGTTGTCATATTGGTTCACATACCAAGAGTTGGGTATTTCTTTTGCCAGCCGTTTGCTGACGCTGTAATAACTACTAGGGTCTTCGGGCTCTACGTTTGTGGGGCAAACAATCACTTCGGCACCCATTGCCTTGAGGATGTCTGCTTTTTCTTTACTCTGCTTGTCGGTAGTCGTAAAGATGCACTTATAGCCTTTGATGATTGCGGCAATGGCCAATCCCATGCCGGTATTGCCACTAGTGCCTTCAATGATGGTCCCACCTGGTTTTATCTTGCCTTCCTGCTCGGCAACTTCCAACATTTTCAACGCCATGCGGTCTTTGATGCTATTGCCGGGGTTGCCATATTCCAGCTTGGCATATACGGGGCAGGGTAAATCAGCAACTACTCGGTTGAGTCGAACTAAAGGAGTATCGCCGATGGTCTGTAGGATATTGTCGAAGACTTTGTGCATGGTCGTTTTGATTTTTGTGGATTCCGGTAGAATGTCCTGAAGCTAAAAGTTTGCAAAGGTACATCAATGCGGGTATTGGGATTTTCGGAATGCAATTGCGCTATTAATTTGCATTGTGGCGCTCAAAAACTATTATGCTTGTCTTGGTGTAGCCCCATCTGCGCCTCCGGATGTGATCAAGCAGGCCTATCGGAGTTTGGTAAAAAAGTATCACCCGGATAAAGCGCCCGAGAACCCATTTGCTGCAGCTCATTTTACAGAAGTACAGGAAGCCTATGTCGTGTTGTCGGATTCAAAGTCACGGGCGGCCTATGATCGGGAGCGATGGTTATTGGGTTTGCATCGGGCAAACGAAGCACTTGTGGCCATTACTCCGGAATGGGTAGGTGAACAGGCTGCGAGGCTCAAAGACTATTTGGCTACGCTAGATACTTATCATATGGATCATGCGCTACTCAGGGATTATTTGCTTTTCCTCCTTAGAAATGAACATTTGAGCGTGCTGCAACATGATCCCGAACGGCGTGCTGCCTTACTTTCTGATGTGTTGATTTGTGTGCGTCCGCTACATCAGGCGTTTTTACCGGAGGTATTGAGTCGTTGTTATTTGTTGGCCGGTACTGATTTGGGAATGAAGGCGCAGGTGGATGATTGCGTCGCGGCGCGTGCTGCAAAAGCGCAATCCGAAAGGATGCTTCCGGTGTTGGTGGTTTGTATTGCGGTACTGCTTTTGTTGGTCATTTATCTACTGGTTCGACACTAAGCAGGGACATGTCCGTCTTCACAATGGGTGCCCGAGAAGGTCATCAGTATTGTGCTTTCCTGTTCTGCGTAAAGGCTGTGCCAGGTGCCGTTATGAAGGGTGGCCAGCTCTGCTGTATCCAGTGAATAGCTTTGCGTTTCGGCTACCACCCAAACCCTCCCGGAGATGACCTGGATACTGAGGGCAGCATCTATGGCCTTGTGTACCAGTTCTGCGTTCTTCCGCAGGGCGACGAGTACGATACGTTGATAGCTGCTGTGCGACAAGGTGATGGCATTACGATCGCCAAGTATCCAAGCTTGCTCATTCTTGATGATTCGTTCGGCATGTTCTATACTGAGGCGCATCAAAGGGGCGTCTAGGACGCGTTCTCCCGCGGGCCTGCCCTGGGTAGCCTTTTGTAATTTTTCATCCGGATGCTGCATAATATTTTTTTAGAAAAAATCATGCCCCGAATGGGATGTTGGTGCGTGTCCTAGTTCAAACTCCTAAAATCCACCGGGACTAACTTGCTTACGCCGGGCTCTTGCATCGTCACACCATAGATCACATCTACAGCAGCCATTGTTTGCTTGTTGTGGGTGACAATGATGAATTGGGAGTTGTCCGAGAACTTTCGAATCATACCCGTGAATTTGCCCACATTGGCATCATCCAGTGGGGCGTCCACTTCGTCAAGGATGCAGAAGGGTGCAGGTTTGATGAGGTATATGGCAAAGAGAAAGGCTGTTGAGGTCAAGGTTTTTTCTCCCCCACTCAATTGGGTGAGTGTGGATGGTTTTTTTCCTTTGGGTTGAGCGTAGATTTCAATACCACTTTCCGCAACATTATCGGGGTCGGTCAGGCGAAGGTCGGCAGAGTCATCTGCGGTGAATAAGGCTTTGAATACTTCCGCGAAGTTTTTACGTACTGCGTCAAATGTTTCCCGGAAGCGTGTGTTGGCGGTATTTTCTACTTCCTCAATTGTTGCTAGTAGTGACTCTTTGGCGTTAACTAAGTCTGTCTTTTGTTCTACAATAAAGTCATGGCGGGTCTTCACTTCTGCAAAGGCTTCAATGGCGGTTGGGTTCACTTCTCCCAAGTTGTCCAAGCGTTTTTTCAAACGTTCGCTTTCGGTAGTTAGCTCGTCCAGGTTGAGCTCCGTTTGGCGGGGCTCGTCCAGGATGTGCTCAAGGGAGACTTTAAATTCTACACTGAGCCGTTCTTT